>CAJUQZ010000146.1 GCA_910588755.1 uncultured Lachnospiraceae bacterium
TTTTCAGTAGCATTAAACTGCTTACCTTAGCGACGTGTTTTATCTTATCACGCTCCACGATAGTTGTCAACAACTTTTTTCATTTTTCTCATATTTTTTATAACAGATCAGCTTTTGGCTTCTTGTTACAGGCATTAAACCATGCAAAATCGCTTCGCGATGGGTTGATGCATCAAACACTATGTGTTCTTACATGGCTCGTATAGGCTATATCTTGCAGCGCAAAATCCTATGCTCAATCGAACTAATTTTTTATATGATTTATTCTAATTGTTTTTCCAGCTCATTTCTTCCATATTGATATGACATACTTGTCTCACGATACAGGGCATTGTAAAAATCGACTGCATTCTGTTGCCGCTCTTTTGCAAGCTCTGTCGCCCTTCTGGTATAAAACCTATCATATAATTTTTCCAGCTTATACTTGTACTCCTGAAAAAACGAGGGCTTCGCGTCGTTCTCCCCATTCAGTACGATTCCATCAGCGGACACTGAATACAAAGGCTCTGCGACCGCGCCCTTGTAGATCAGGGTTCTTGCCATTCCGATTGCTCCTGCGACATCTAATTTGTCCGCGTCAAACAAAATCTTTGCCTCAAGGCTCTGCGGCTGTTCATCCCTTCTGTATCTGTGTGTCCTGATGCACTGCTCTACCTGCCTGGCATACTCTGGTGCAAAGCCATTCTCTGTTAGAAAGCAATATGCTTTTTCGCCGCCTATCCTGGCATGACACAGTGCAGGATTTTCATACTGCTCCTTCCGCCCAATATCATGCAGGAGACAGGCTGCTATCAAAATGTCATAATTTACATTTTCCTCCGTCCCTGCGATCTCTAGCGCATTGTAGAGTACGCGATAAATGTGCTCCTTGTCGTGCGCACTGTCCTCCATACAGGAACACATGTAATGCTCCAGCAATGCATATGCTTTTTTGTTCATACAAGTGCCTCCGCAATTTTCAAATCCTCTGGTGTGGTGATCTTGATATTTTTATAGGAACCTGGCACTAATTTGACTGGCCTGTTCATAAAATACTCAACCACCATTGCATCATCGGTGATCACAATGCCTTCTGCAAGTATCTTTTTCTCTCCTGCGAGCAGCTTTTCATACGCCGCTGCAATCAGCTGTCTCTCAAATACCTGTGGTGTCTGTATCTGCCAAATGCGGGAGCGGTTGGGCGTGCTCTCCACAAATCCATTTTCATCTGCGATCTTTATCGTATCCTTTACGGGCATGCCAACCACACAGGCCGCCGACTGTCTTACTCCGTCAAAAGCCCTTATGATCGTTTCCTGATCCAAAAAGGGACGTGCGCCGTCATGAATAAAAATATAGTCACATTCCCAGCTGATGCTTCGGATTCCATATGCAACAGAATGATACCGCTCCCTGCCGCCACAGATGACTGCCCTGACCTTGCAAAATCCATAGCTGTCAAGAATATCCCTCTGAACCTGCGCCTCCTCGCCCTCTCCGACCACTAGCACAATATCATCTATGTCGCTTTCCTCAAATGCCTTCAACGAATAATACAGAACTGGCTTATCCTTTATCAGCAAATACTGTTTGCGGACACTACTGTTCATCCTTTTCCCCTGTCCGGCTGCCAGCACAATTGCTGTCGATCTCGTTTTCTTCATGACGTCCATCTACCTTTCACCAAGCTTCAGGTTTGGGATGGCATTGAGGTCATAGCCGCTCCTTGTTCCCTTGATATATTCGTAATAACCTGCCACGCCGATCATCGCCGCATTGTCTGTGCAGAACACCGGCGAGGGATAATAAAATTCAATATTTTGTCCACTGCATGCAGTCTCAAACGCAGCACGCAGCGATGTGTTTGACGCAACGCCTCCTGCAATCGCAAACTTATCAAATCCGTATTCCTTCACGGCATTTAAGGAATGCTCCACAAGGACATCAACCACCGCCTTCTGAAAGGAAGCTGCCACATCTGCCCTATTGACAGTAATTCCTTTCATTTCACAGGAATTGAGATAATTTAACACTGCAGATTTCAGGCCGCTGAAGCTAAAGTCATAACCGGAACCGTCCACCTTTGCCCTAGGAAACTGGATCGCATCGGGATTTCCCTCCCTTGACAGCCTGTCGATCTTGGGTCCGCCCGGGTAACCAAGGCCTATGGCGCGCGCCACCTTGTCAAAAGCCTCCCCCGCCGCATCATCCCTTGTATATCCCAGGATTTCATAGACACCGTAGTCTTTTACGATGACAAGATGTGTGTGACCGCCGGATACGACTAGACATATAAAGGGTGGCTCTAACTCTTTATGCTCGATAAAATTGGCGCTGATGTGACCCTCGATATGGTGCACGCCGACCAGCGGTTTCTCTGTGGCAAAGCTGATTGCCTTTGCCACAGAAACGCCGACAAGCAATGCCCCGACAAGCCCTGGGCCATAGGTCACTGCGACTGCTGCGATCTCATCGAGTGTCACCCCCGCCTCCTGCAGGGCTTCCCCAATAACCTGGTTGATCTTCTCTATATGCTTTCTCGAGGCAATCTCCGGCACAACGCCGCCGTATAAGGTATGTAGTTCTATCTGCGACGAGATGATATTGGACAGCACTTCCCGCCCGTTTTTAACAACCGAGGCTGCCGTCTCATCACAGGAGCTCTCGATTGCCAGTATGAGTATGTCTTCTTTTGATTCCATGATAAAACCATACCTTTCCAAAATTTTATGCTTCCGGATTGACAAGGTCAAAGCCCAGTATCTTCCAGCGGCCTGTCTCTGTCTCCCTGCGCAGGATAAACACCTGTTTTGAAGTTTTGTAATCGGCGCCCGCCTTTACAGAATAGTTACAGTATATCTTCGCGCACTTGCGTCCACCCTCTGTAAACTCCTCGACTTCTGTACTTGACGATACCGTATAGTTCACGATTGAATAGCCATTTTGCTCAAATTCCTTCACATCACTTTGCAGGTCCATAATATACTGATCCCTTGGATTGTTGGCGGCAAGCTCTGCATCATACAGCGCCAGCAGCTTATCGGCCATCTGCTCAAGCTGCTCCTGCGTATACTCCTCATTGTACAGACATTTGGTGATGTCACTATAATATTTTAACACTTCCCTGGGCGTTGGCGGATAGTCGTTGTCAAGATTTTTCAGTAATACATCCTGTACCGCCGTGACAACGGTCTCCTCCTTCTGGCCCTTATAATTTGACAGGTAAAAATAATATCCGCCAACCAGCGCGACCAGTACTATGACAATAATTGCTTTTTTCGCCTTCCCCATTTTCATTTACCCCTTTCATCATTTTCATCGTCAAACAGGAGTTCTTCACTCCAGCCGTCCTTTGCGATGTAGGTCTGCGGGAAGACCGCCTGCACTTCCCTTTTATACTCCTCTGGTCTGGTCAGTGACGGCGAATAATGTGTCAGCCACAGCTTTGCGACACCTGCCTCCTTTGCCATTGCTGCCGCCTCGTAAAAGGTCATGTGCTTGTATTCCTTTGCCTTCTCTTTCTTGTCTGGCTCCCCGTACATTCCCTCACATATAAATAAATCGGCAGCTTTCGCATTTTTGATAATACCCTCTGTCGGTCTTGAATCTGTGCAATAAGTCACCTTGATCCCTTTCCTGGGCGCGCCCATGACCATGTCAGGCGTATATGTCTGCTCCCCAAGGACAAGTGTCTCTCCCCGCTGGAGCCGCCCCCAATACCTTCTATCCAGATCAAGGGCCATCGCTTTCTCCAGCTGAAATTTACCTTTTCGGTCAACTATGATATTATACCCATAACAGGTCACATTGTGGTTCACGCGGAACGCCTCAATACAAAAACCATCAAATGAAAAACGTTGCTCCTGCTCTAAAAGTTCCATATATCTGATCTCAAACGGAAGCTCCGGCGCCACCACACGCAGGGCGCCGACCACCCTCGAAAGCCCTTTAGGCCCGATCATAAGAAGTGGTGTCGTCTTTTCCGCATTGCCCATAGTCAGCAGCATTCCGGGCAGCCCTGCGATATGATCCGCATGATAGTGTGTAAAACACATTATGTCGATTGGCTTGGGGCTCCAGCCCTTTTCCTTCATGGCAATTTGTGTGCCTTCCCCGCAGTCAATGAGAATGCTGGTGCCATTGTACCGCGCCATAAGCGAGGTGAGCCATCTGTACGGCAATGGCATCATACCTCCTGTTCCCAATAAACAAATGTCTAATATAAGAATCGCCTCCCTCTCAAATGGAATGGATTATCCGCTCCAATGAACAAATCCCTTATCCCACGCATTTCACTCTTTCCACATAATAACTGCATCGTCCTTTGGTTTTTCATAAAAATGAGGGCGCACTCCCTTGGAGACAAACCCATATTTTTCATAAAGTCTGCGTGCGGAAAGATTTTTACTCCGCACCTCCAACGTAAACGCTGTAATACCATACTGCTTTGCTCCCCGTTTTAAAAGCTCTGACAGTACTTCCGACGCAATCCCGTGATTTCGGTAACGCTCATGAACAGCCACGTTGGTGATCTCTCCCTCGCCAGCAATATGTGTGAGCATACAGCCTCCCAAAATGCGATCTGGCATATCTGGCGTGACACAGTCTGCCTCAGCCACCAGATAGACACGGTCCGGATTTTTAAGCACTTCCTCAAAATCTCTATACCTCCACGGCATAGAGAAGCACGCG
The DNA here is from genome assembly GCA_910588755.1 of uncultured Lachnospiraceae bacterium. Taxonomy (GTDB): domain Bacteria; phylum Bacillota; class Clostridia; order Lachnospirales; family Lachnospiraceae; genus COE1. Next base: position 4,672 of record CAJUQZ010000146.1, read on the forward strand.
GCTTCCAGCGCGGTCACTTCGTCCAGATCCTCCTGCTGCATTTCCCGTATATGATAGCTTAAAAATGTTTTTTCTGTCATAATGATTCCTTTTTTTCTGCGCGCTCCCGCTCCGCCTGTGACAGACGCAGATACTCAGGCGCATGCGCCTGAGCTGTCTCCACGATGCCACGACGGTACAGGACAGCCCCCAGCGCCGCCACACAGGCAGCTCTCTGCCTGTTACAGCATGCTGGTGCAAAGCTATAGTAAACCTTGGTCAGTTCCGCGATTCTATCCCTGTAGACGGACACGCCATCACCAAGAAACAACACTTCTGTGTCCGTGCCATATTCATTGATCTTTTCAACTATCTGGTCCACGCTGACAGCGCACTGTTCCTCCACCACAACCATGTCATAACCCGCGCTTACTTCTGCATTCCTGCGAAATGTATACAGTCCTGTATACACCTGGTTCCTGCGCGCATCCATAAGCGGGCAGATCAGCCGTCCGCTGCCATAAAGGTTATATGCCAGCGCATCCACAGTTGGCACTGGAATAATCGGAATATCCAGCGCAAACCCTAACCCTTTTGCCGTCGCAGAACCGATCCGAAGTCCTGTAAAGGAACCAGGGCCTTTTGCAACGGCAACCGCATCGACCGTGTGAAGGTCCAACTCCGCCATTCGCTTAAGCTCAGCCAGCATGGGAAGCAGTGTCTGCGAATGTGTTTTTTTGTAATTGATTGTGTACTCTGCTATGGTAATATCATCCTCCACGATCGCCGCCGATGCCACGAGCCCGGAGCTGTCTAATGCAAGAATCTTCATATAATTTCCTCTCTGCCTACAGTTGTTACCTGATCGTTATTTTCCGGTAATCAAAGCCCTTCTCCAGATCCTTCTCTATGGTTATGTCCCTGGCACCTGCCGGAATCAGTTCGCGGATCAGTTCTGCCCATTCTACAATGCAGACACCATTGCCATAGAAATAATCCTCATAGCCGATCTCGTCCATCTCCTCGATGCTGCCGATGCGATACACATCAAAATGATAAAACGGCAACCGTCCCTTCTCGTAGAGCTGTATGATCGTAAAGGTAGGGCTGTTTACATGCTCCGTGATGCCAAGTCCCGCCGCAACCCCTTGCGTGAACACAGTCTTGCCTGCTCCCAGCCCGCCATTTAACGTGTAGATTTCCCCCGGCTGTGCAGTCTGCCCAATCCTTTTTCCTACCGCAAAGGTCTCCGCCGAACTGTTTGTCTCTATACATTCCATTCTGTTTCCCACCTCATCGCCTTCTCCTAAAAACGTATCTTGACTTTTTTGGGGGGCATATGTGTCGATATCATCTGTATCAGCGCGTCTTTTTTGTCCCCCAAATCTTTTTTGGGGAAAATGGAGGCCGTAGTCCTAGATGTATATAGTATTATACTTCTTCCTGTCGATACCACCTTCACACAGCTATCCCAACTCTGCTGCTCCTCGCTTTCTCCTTGCGATACACACACACCCTCATCTGTCATCCTGTAGTGGAGTGGCTGTTTGAAGGCGGGGGTGTTTTGCACCTGCTGCATTGCCCTTAAAAACAGCGCCCCAGGAAGATATGCGATGAGCGCTACCCCTGCAATCAAATAGATCACATATCTTGTGGAGACAAACCCCATGACAAGCATCACGCCCACTAGCGTGCCAAGCATGCCTGAAAAACTGGTGTATGTGTGAAACAGGAGATAATCATACAAGACATCTACTGTCACTTTTACGTCAAATTCCATTTCCATGTCGTATCCTTCCTTTCCTGTTCTTTCATTTTATTTCTTTTGCCTTATCTCATTCTATAGTTTTATGCTTTCCATACTTTAATCAGTTCTTTTTACCTAATTCTTCTTATCTGATTCTTCTTATCTAATTCTGTACTATTTATATTTCATCTGAAGCTTTCTATCGGGCTCTTCTTAATGATTTTATACTTTTTATATTTATCTTGATCTTTCTATCGGGTTCTTCTTATTTTGGTTCTATACTTTACCCGTGGCTTTCTATCTTGTTCCTTTTATTGAGTCTTCTTAATCTGAGTCTTCTTAATCTGATTCTTCTTATTTGATTCTTCTTATCTCATTTCATTTCTTTTGATTCTACGTAATAATGATATACTATGTTTTGTTTTTGCCCTTGTCCGTATCACACTTGTTACATCCTGGGCAACTTTTTGCGCGCAACATATATTATACATCCGTATTGCAAGCTCTCATGCCCGACAAATAGAGCACCTGTATTGACAAGCGATACAGGTGCTTCTTTAAATATGCACTTCCACAACATTTTTGTATCTTAATACAGTATACCAAAATGTAGTCAAAGTGCAAGTCATTCTATAAATTTTAATGGCACCTACTCATGCCGAAGCGCTTCGATAGGGCTAAGCTTCGCTGCTTTCCTGGCGGGATAGATGCCAAAGAAAATCCCGATCAGCGACGAAAAACCGGTTGCGGCAAGGACAACCTTGGGATCAATTACGGCCTCCATACCACTCATGCCCATACTTGACGCGATACCACAGACACCCTTTGCGCCCAATACACCTAGTACAATCCCCACAAAGCCACCAATCAGCGTGATGATCACAGCCTCCATAAGAAACTGGAACAATATCGACCCCGTCTTTGCCCCTAATGCTTTTCTGATGCCAATTTCCTTAGTTCTCTCGGTCACAGATACCAACATAATATTCATGACACCAATGCCACCTACAATCAGCGCGATTCCTGCAACCAGCATGATAAAGATAGTCACATAATTTAAAATATCGCTGATCATACCAACCTGGCTTGCCATATCATACGCCTGGATATAATCCTTCCCGCGCACATTGTATCTTGCCTCAAGCAGGGATTTCACCTGTTTTGAGATCTCTGTGACATACTCTGAAGAATCTGCAAACACGATAAACGAAGAAAATTCATCGGTATAATATCCATACAGGTCCTCGAGCGTGGTCAGCGGAATCTCCATCGAAACGTCCGCACCTGTCCCTGTTGTCATTTGCTTTGCAATGGAGTCATTGTCCTTTCTCACCCCGATAATCGTATAGTCTTCTGTGATCCCCCACATGCTCATGCTGATCTCAAGTCCGATCACATCGGTGGAGCCAAAGAGCTTCTTTGCGCCCCGCTCGTTGATCACACACACCTTACTGGAGCTCTGTGCCTCATTTTTATTGTAGTAACGTCCCCTGACAATCGGTGCATTGTCATAATACTGCAGAGATTCATTTCCAAACATTGGTGACACGCTAAATGTCCCCTTCGTGCTCTGCGCGGTCGCCTGTGTGCCAAATGACCATACATCTGTCGCACCCTTCACATGGGGAACCTTCTCGTATATCATTTCCAAGTCATCATTGGTAAACCAGATCGAGTCCGCCTCATCGCCCGGCACATCTGCGTAGATCTGCACATATCCGCCTACCAGTTCATCGAGCTGACCGCTGATACCAACCTTGAACCCGTTACCTGCGGAGACAATCAGGATGACAGAGGAAATTCCAATGATAATGCCTAGCATTGTCAGAAAGGAACGTCCCTTATTGCCGCGAATATTCATCAAGGCGATCTTAATATATTCTATGATCCTAGCCATTGTCCGTCTCGTCCTCCGTATTTTCCTGTGTCTGCGTTGTGCTGTTTTCTGCGTCTAGTTGTGTTTTTATTGTAGCAATTTCTGTGTTTTCCTGTGTTTTTACCACTACATCCTCTGCACCTGCATGCGTCTTTGCAGCCGCAGTTTCTGTGCTTTCCTGTGTTGTCTGGCCCTCCTGTATTGTCGTGTCTGCATTATCTGCCTCTGGCATTGCCATGCCCGATGATGACATGGAGGTCACCGCCATACCCTCATCTAAGCCGATGCCGTAAACAGATGTTGTTACGATCTCCTGATTTTTGTCTAATCCGTCTTTGATCTGAATGTAGGACTCGGAGGAGATACCTGTCGTCACATATCTCTTGGTCAATATGCCATTTTCGATCACATAGCAGAACTGTCCCTGACTGTCAACATTGACGGCCTCCACCGGTGCCTGCAGAACATTCTTTTCACTCGCTGTCAGAATCTTTAATTTCGCGTCGATTCCAAGGAAAATATTTTCATCAGGGTTGTCAATATGTACTCTGACCGCAACCATCGGGGTTCCCGACGAATTGGCCTCCGCCACGTGATTGATCCTAGAGATGGTTCCTGTGTAGCTCCGCCCTGATATTGTGATCTCTGCCGGCTGCCCGAGCGCCAGTGTCTCCAACGCGTATCTGGAAGCCTGAAACTCAACGCAGACATTGTCGAAGCTCTCGAGTACCATCAGCTGTGTCCCTTCCTGTACAGAGGCGCCTTCCACTACATCCAACGCTGAGATGACGCCGTTAATATCTGCCACAACACCATTTAGCACAGCCTCGTATTTTCGCTCTGCGTCGGCGCTCTCCAGCTCGGATTTTGTCTTATTCAAAGCGTACTCAGTAAGCTTGCGTTCGCTCTCGACCGCGGCCTCCGCACTTGCCTTTGCGCTCTTTGCCTCGGCAAGTCGCTCCTTGTAATCCTCAAGATCCTTTTTGGCCTGCGTGATCAGCTCTTCCCAACCAGTATCTGTCTTATAATCAGAGAGCAGATTTAACTCATTGTTGAGTTGATTGATCTCATTTTGTTTCTCCGTTTTCTTTCGCGCAAGCATTTCCATGTCTGTCTCTTCTGTCGGGAACTGCATCGCCAGGTCATAAGTGCTCATTTCCTTCTCTATTTTGTAAATCTTGGCATAGATGTCTGATTTTTTCAGCGCTGTGATATCCGTGACACCCTCTGTCAACTCCTCAATCCAGTTCTCATAATTATTGATCTCAGCCTCACACATCGCAATCTCAGCTTCCGCCTGCGCAAGCTTCTCCTTCTGTTCGTTATTGTACTGGACATTGGAATTGTAATCGGCTGAACTGATCTTCTCTGCAAGCTCGCTCTGCTTCTTTGCATATGCTACAGCCTCCTCGTCAAAGCACAGGAGCACATCGCCTGCCCTGACCACGTCGCCCTTACTCACCTCTATGCTCTCAATCTTCGCATTTGCTGGCGCAAAAAAGGTGATTGATTCCTCCGCAATTACTTTTCCGCTAACGCTAAGCTCTGTATCAATGTCACCTGTGGTCACCTGGTCTGTATAGACTGGGATTGCCGTTTCTTTTTCTCCTGAAAAAGCTTTTACGGCAACCACTACCCCAAGTATAAGTACGATGGGAATGATTACTTTCAACCGCTTTTTCCTGCGCCTTTTCACCTTTCTGTCCCCCGCTGCGCTTTGTCCCTTATGCTCTCCCTTGCTCATTTTCTTTATCCTCCATTTCCTTTTCCCGATTGGTCAGCTGGTCATGACCCTGTGTCATTTCCTGTGCTGTTATTTCCTGTCTTATCACTTTCTGTCCTGTTATTTCCTGTCTTGTATCTGAAACAATCCTGCCATCCTTTATCTTAATCACCCGGTCCGCCTGTTCGGCAATCTCGTTGTCATGCGTGATCAGTATTACCGTTCTGCCCTCACCGTGAAGCTCCCGCAATATCTGTAAAATCTCCCTTGTCGAATTGGAGTCCAGATTGCCAGTCGGCTCGTCAGCTAATATGATAGGCGGCGCTTGCGCGATGGCCCTTGCGATCGCCACCCTCTGCTGTTGGCCGCCCGACATCTGCGCCGGCTTATGGTCCAGCCTGTGTGAGAGCCCTACTTTTTCCAATGCGTTCAATGCCAACTCCTCACGCTCTTTTTTACCTACACCGCGGTAAATCAGCGGCAGCGTGACGTTTTCTACCGCCGTGAGATTCTGTATCAGGTTAAATCCCTGAAAGATAAAGCCAATCTCCCGGTTTCTGACATCTGACAATTCATCGTCGTCCATGTCCGACACATCTATGCCATGCAGCATATATGTCCCTGTGGTCGGCACGTCAAGACAGCCCAACATATTCATAAGCGTAGACTTGCCTGAACCGGAATGCC
>CAJUQZ010000147.1 GCA_910588755.1 uncultured Lachnospiraceae bacterium
TGACAGGACAAGGCGGAGGAAGGAGGCAATGCGGTGGCATTGTTGACTGACGACACCAAAAGGACTGTGCCAGTCCTTTGAACTGGTGCAAATAGCAGGTGCTGTATTCACTGTTATTTGCGCAATGCTGTACTAGATTTCTCTCATCACATTTGTATGCGGGATTTTCCTATGGAAAACCTTGCCAAAAATCATTACTGAAAGAATTGTTATGAAGCTTGTTTCTGCCAGTATTATGCACAGACAAAAAAATTTTTTTACGAAAAGACAATTGGCATCATACTGTTTTCATAGCAGCCTGTAATATGTAAATGCGTAAAAGCTGTCTTAACAGACAAGACAATACTGCAGACAGAACAGAGTAAGAAAACATTATAGTTCAGCCTTGCCAAACTGTAACAAGATAAGTTAAAAACACAGAATGTATCATTGTGAGCAAGTCGGTTGTATGCTATAATTTTAATATCATTGACAGCGATAGATTGCAGGCTCTAAAGACAGGAAGATGCACAATACACAATAGAAGCATGACTTTCGTAGTATGAAATAAAAATTTTAATGCTACAAACGTTTTGCTTCAACAGACTTATATGGAAACTTCCAGGTGGAGGAATTGAAGTGGGAAAACGCCAGAAGAAGCTGCCATACAGGAATTAGGGAGGAAGCTCAATGAATAGAATTGGTACACAGACAATCGCTACACAGCGTTGTACGCTAAGAAGAATTGTTCCATCGGACTCTCAGATGATGTATGATAATTGGGCGAAATACGAGGAGGTGTGCAGATATTTTCCGTTTCACCCATTCACGGATATAAGATTATATCAGGAAAAGGTTCAGCAATGGTCAGCCCAATATGCATCTGGCACTTATTTTCACTGGGTAATTGAATGGAAAGAAAACGGCGAATTGATTGGAACGATCAATTTGGGAAATGTTGACGAAGCCAGCTTTATGTCAGACACCTGTTATATGCTCTCACCACGGTATTGGGGGCGGGGGATCATGACCGAAGTGCTTCATGCCGTGTTAAACTATGCGTTTAATGAAATTGGACTCAACCGTGTCCAGGCCGATGTCTTTGACGGAAATACTGCATCCGCACATGTATTAACAAAATGCGGAATGCAGCTTGAAGGAATTTCCAGACAAAAGTACTACAAGGACGGCGCATTTATTGACGCCGCCCAGTACGCAATCCTTCGGGGCGATTCAGGCCTCCTCTTTGTCAAGCAGTCTTGACGCTACCGCCGCCCTGTATTTTTCTTTGCGTTCTTCAATTTTCAGAAGCCGCATTGCCTCATCTACGGAAACATTCGCTGTTTCCATAATATTCATTAAATAGGTTATTGTTGTCCGATCAATCAGTCCCTGGCTTAAATTGCACATACTTGCCACCTCTCTTTCATATTCCACAGTCATTGCGATCTTATAATCATGTTCCAGTTTTGTCTTTTTCTGCTCTGGCGGTAGTTGGGGCGAAAATAATGTGTTCAGTAAATCTAATATTTCACTGTCACTCTTTTTATCCGCATCTCCCAGATTTACAATCACAACTTCCATAAGATCATAGTTGCTATGCTTTTCATACGGCTGCCCGTACACCGCATTCTCAACGGTATGGTACTTGAATATGCCATCTTTTCGTTTCTCTGCTGGATTTGGACACACCCAGATACTATATACCTTGCAAAGCTTCTCGTAATGCTCGTTTTTGAATATTGTTCCATATTGCTCTGATATCATCCGCGCACAATAGTAAAATGCAGGTTTTACCAACGGATAACCCGGTGTATCGTCCTCCTGTATTTCAAGATTTATAATCACCTGAATCATCTCATTGCCTGGTACTTTTGCCCGGAACCGAATATCAAAATATACGGTCTGCTCTTTGACAGATACTGACTCTGTATTCATTCCTTCAATGCGGTCATCTCCATTCATGCGCTCATGATGATCCAGTTGGTCCTGATGGACTGCTTTCCTGCTGACCTCCGGCTCTCCCTCAATGCAGTTTTCCATAATGTATTTTACACTGAACTGCGAAAATTCACTCGCAAACGCTTTTAGGAGCCAGGCTATAATCGCTTTATATGAAAGAAGCTTTTTGGCACATTCGTCATATTTTTCTTTTTCCGCAACTAAATTGATCGTCTCTGAAATACCTGTCTGTCTTATCTGCACTGGCACACTCCACCTCACATTTCATTTTAAGACTGTTCCTTACCTGTCACTACAATGTTTATGTCGCAGGAAAACGCCTAAAAGTCATAAAGAAAAGCCACTTCCGATTAACTTTATTATAACAGATGCCCTACCGCAAATCTACCACAAATTTATTAAAATCATATTTCCTCAAAATGGTATTTCCTCACCTCCCAGCCTCCAGATTCCGCAGAAACCCGATGTATGTCACCGCGAAATAAATGCTGTACACGCCGAAAAAGAGCAGGAACGAGATCCCAAAATACAGCCACGACGGTGTTTTGGTGCCCGAATAAAAATTGAAATTTCCACCCACATATCCCGCGATAATCCCGCTGATCACTACCGCAAACAGCGCCGGACACAGGTAAAACAGCGCAAGCTGCTTCCAGACGAGCCCTGCCACCTCCCGCGAATCCATACCAATCTGTTTCAGCACATTATAGCGGAACTGGTACTTTGCGGAATCACTAAGCTGCTGTATGGACAGCACGGTCAGCGCGACACACAGAAAGACCAGTCCAATGTAGATCAGTGGAAAAATCAGTGACAGCAGCATACATTTCATCTCCTTCACAACATTGTCCCGGACGAGATTGTCAAAGCCCCACACCATAATCATATCCGAACCACAGCAGGAATTTCCTCCGATGTCGAGTGTCCGCGTGTGATGAGAGCCAAGTGCCAGCGAGTTTCTCGCTGCCTCTGACGCCGCGTCGATCTCCGCCTTCAGATGATCCGGCGCTTTCCCCGCGATATCTACAACCAGCTCCGCATAATACGGCTGCATCTGCGCAATCTGCGCATCGGGCACCACAATCACATAATCCCCGCCATTCTGCCCGTCCTGCGAAAATGGTTCTGTGTAATACCCCGCACAAGCAAGCTGGCCGTCAGTGCCCTCTATAAAAAGCTGGTCAGAAAAGTCCCCCGTCTCCCGGAAAACCCTGTCTTTCATGTGAATGGCATAGTTCTGGTCTGCTAGGGAAACCGCGTCATATCCGAGCATTCCCCGCAGATGGTTGTAGTCTGATAGTCCCATATACGTATCGTACTTACAGTACGTATTCATGCCTTCATGTACAATGGATGACAGATCAGGGCTGCCGTCCTCGTTCCTGTACAGATCGCCAAATGCCCTCAAATGCGTGTACAGCCAGAGATTCATCTGGTTTGTACCGTTTGTGTAGATATAATAGGGATATACCTCCTCGACCGGCACAGTTTTCTCTATGGCCGCAAGCTCCGCCGCAAAGTCGTTCTCAACATATCTGCTGTGGAGCTGCACGTCAAACGGCATCTTCTGCGCGAGCATATGATCCTGATAAAAATTGAACATCATCGCGATCGAACACCCCAGAAACGCGACGACAAACAGCGCCGTCAGCGTTCCCATCGTAAACCGCATCGTCTTGATCTTAGAGGCAAACTGCCTGAGCAAAAACAGATTCTGCCCGCTGTAGACTGCCTTTCCCTCATGACGCACATAACAGATAATCCACGCAGAAAGTCCCGTGTAAAAAAGATAGATCACCAGTATCAGACCAACCAGAAATGCCAAAATGATAATCGAATCCCACGCCTTCCAGCAAAACAGCCACACCCCAAAGAGAGCCAGAAAGACCACGGACAGCGGGAGCAGCCACTGCTTCATCTCCTCATGGGATTCCCTGACCTCCTCATTCTGCCTCTCCGCATTCATCAGACCGTTGATATTCATTTTTTTCAGCTTCCGCTTGCACCGCAGAAGCGCCAGCAGATAACAGCCTGCATAGCAGAGCGCCGTCATGATGACACACTGGCGGTTGATCTCCACATTAAGCCTGTACTCCATTAAAATCATACTGTAGAGCACCGCCATCAATATCTGCTGCGCCAGCATCCCAAACACAAGCCCCGTGAGAAAGGCCGCCGCGCCGAGAAACATATTTTCACGCATGTACAGATGCGCAATCTGCCTGTTCTCCATACCCAAAAGCAGATAGATGCCAAACTCCCGGCTCCGTTTTTCCAGGATAAACCGCATCACATAATTGATCAGCCACGCAATGATAATCACGATGAAAAATGTCGCCAGCCCCAGCATCGCAATCATAATACCCGCCTCCTGCAGAAGCTCCTGAATATCCCTGGAAAACAGAAGGCTGTTGAAGGCAAACATCAGCGCCACCACGACTGTCATCGTGACAAAGTAGACCAGATAGTCCTTTGCCGACCGCCGCACATTGCGCAATGCCAGCTTAATGAACATTGCTGTCACCTCCCGTCATAGAGAGCACATCCAGAATATTGTTCAAAAATTCACGCCTGCCTTTCTTTCCGCGGACCAGTTCATGAAAAATCCGGCCGTCCTTCAAAAATAAAATCCGGCTGCAATAGCTTGCAGAAAAAGCGTCGTGTGTCACCATGAAAATCGTCGCCCGCTTTGTCTCATTCAGCTTTTGGAATGTTTCCAAAAGTGTCTCCGCCGCCTTAGAATCAAGCGCGCCCGTAGGCTCGTCGGCAAGTATCATAAGCGGATCGTTGATCAGCGCCCGCGCCACCGCTGCCCGCTGCTTCTGTCCGCCGGATATCTCAGATGGATACTTCTCGCCAATCTGGCTGATGTCAAAAAGCTGCAGCAACTGTGCTGCCTTCTTCTCCATCTCCTGATACGCCTCTGCCCGGATCACCTGCGGAACACACACGTTCTCAAAGACCGTCAATCCGTCGAGCAGCATGAAATCCTGAAAGACAAACCCCACCTCCTGATTGCGCACCTTTGCCATCTCTTTTTCGTTCAACCTGCCAAGATCCTTGCCGTTTAGAAGGACTTCGCCCCCCTCAAACGGCTTGTATCTTGATATGCAGTCCAGCAATGTCGTCTTCCCACTCCCGGATGGCCCCATCACCGCCACAAACTCACCCTTGTGAATCGTAAAATTCACACCTCTTAGCACCTTGTGCTGGTTTTTCCCCGTCCCGTAGGACTTTACGAGCTCTTTTACTTCCAACATGCTTATCTTACCTCCTGTTTACCACTGTCTGGACATATCCAAAATACCTTACGCCTGCTGTACCCTTTATATTTGCGGGCAGTTGCTTAAAATATGTCCCTGTAGCTTTGATGGTATTAAGATAGCATCCTGGCCGCCTGCTGTACAGCTTCGATGCGTAAACGCCCTCTCTCATTGCCTAACTGGTCATTTAAGACCCGCTGGTGATGAGAAAGGGCGTTTATTTGTTAAAACTTATTCCTCCATATCGCAAAACTTAGGCGTACCGTCAAAGACATGAATGCGCCCGATATCACCGCGGACATGCTTTAACGTCTCGTCAATGTCGTGCTCCGTTGCAAACCGATACTCCGCCCCCGTGATGGGAACAGCCCACAGCAAATTGACCGGCTCCTCCAGACAGGGCTCATATGATGGCATCTCCAGACCCGGAACCAGCCTGGGATTGACGAACAGCACCGCCTCATACCCCTTGATCATTGTAATTGGAATGGTATGACCATGCCCCAGAAAGGTAATCTCCTTCCACGGATAAGCAGAAAGCGAGGACAGCCAGGAATCCACCAGTCTGCACATCGCCCCGTGCTTTGTGATGTTTGCAAAGCCAAGTTCTACCCGGCGGTAATCCCTGTATTCATCCCCATACCACATCTCGACATCCGGCATCGGAATCAGGCTGACGCCCACTGTTATGCCATACATCACGCCGTCCCGCATTCCCCTCGCCAGCGCCTTTGGCGGAAACTCCTCATTGTCTATGGCATAGTAATTTTCATATTTTCCAAAAAAGCTTTCCAGTGCGCGCATATGCATATGCTGCGTAAGCTTCCAGTAATCCGGCTCCTGCTTAAACCAGTCCCAGAAGGCCCTGCTGCGCTCCACCCGCTCACCAATCACCGGAAATGCATCTTCAAGCGACCATGCATAGGGCGATGTTCCCTTCATATATCTAGAATACCCGCTAAATCCCTTGTACCCGCTCCAACCCGGAATCACGCAGAGGATTTCACCATCCATGAGCAGTGCAGCTGCGTTTCCCTCCTCAAACCACACAATTTCCAGCTGGTCGGCATGAAGCTCCAGCCCATGTATGTCATGCAGCACATATTCCCCAGGTATGGCTGGTGCGATTCCCTGTTTCATGCCTTCCACGTCAATCTCCTTAGGCGCGTCAGCAACATTGCAGATCCAGCATTTTTTCATCGCTGTGTCCTCCATCTCCGGCTTCACCCACAGATAGAAATAGCAGCAGCTGTCATTTCTCTCCACCATTGCGTATATGTTGCAGACAGGCGACCACGCCGTTACCAAGAACTTTTGTTCTTCCATATTATGCTCCTTTCATCTTCCTTTTTCTTCTATTCTAACACGCATTGGACAACTCAACAAGCTTCACAATTCTTTTAAATTGTGTACCGCGTGTAAAAAAGGCACTTTTTTGCGAAGAACAGACACTTGTGACGTCCCACAGGCCAATAGTATAATGAAAGTATCAATCAACCCCGGAGGAAATCTTTACATGAAATTAAAGGGAAAAATACTCGCACTTTCACTGATACCGGTTATTGCACTGGGCATTTCCATGTTTATGGTCGCCGCTGACAGAATCGCAAACGGCATCTACGACGAGGCCTACATAGGCATGGAGGCGACAACGCTTGCCGTGCGTGACATCTTTGAGGAGGGAAACAGCGGCACTTACCACGTGGACGAGAACGGAATGCTGTGGAAGGGCGATTCGCTCAACATCTCACAGGCGACAAACATCACAGACCACATCAAGGAAAATACTGATATGGAGGTCACTGTGTTCTGGGGTGACACACGAATCCTCACCTCTATCGTGAACGAAAAAGGCGAGCGCCAGATCAACACGAAGGCCTCCGCTGATGTTGTCAGCCATGTGTTAAAAAACGGCGAGACGTACCAGGCGCGCAACATTGACATCCTCGGGCAAAAATACATTGTATGTTATATCCCATTCTACCAGGAAAACTCTGATGAGATCGTGGGAATGATCTTTCTCGGAACCTTGCAGGAGACGGTCTCTGACATTATCAACAAAGTAAGAGGCCAGTTTCTGCTCATAATCCTCTTTTCCGTGATACTTGTTGCGGTCATCGCTTACCTGTTGGTCAACCGCATCGTGTCGGCGCTAAAGCAGAACATGGATGTCCTTGACAGCATTGCAAACGGTATGCTGCACACTGACATCTCCCCAAAGCTGCTGTCTCGCAAGGATGAGGTTGGGGATTTGGCCCAAAATATCCTCCATCTAAAGGACACGCTGCGAGAGATCGTCATAAATATCCATACTCGGAGCGAGGCGCTTGGAAAAGAAGCCGCGCATATCGAAAACATATCAGCAAATGTATACCAGGTCATGAAGGAAGTCAACAACGCCGCGCAGGAGATGGCTGCAAGCTGCACCGCACAGTCCGGCGACGCCAGCCAGGCGAGCGAGAACGTCGCTGTCATGGGCGATCTGATCGAAAAAAATGCCAGCCAGACAACCGGGCTGCACAGCCTCTCCGGCACCATGAAGCAGGGCGCTACCGAAGCGCTGGCACAATTTGAACAGTTGGATAGAGTGATGCAGAGTGTCAAGGAATCCATTCATTTCCTCTCACAGCAGACTGGACTGACCAATGAATCCGTGACACGGATCAGCTCTGCGACCGAGCTCATCACCTCGATCGCGTCACAGACCAACCTGCTCTCCCTAAATGCCAGCATCGAGGCCGCACGCGCTGGCGAGCATGGCCGAGGCTTTGCCGTCGTCGCCTCAGAGATCCAGCAGCTCTCCGAGCAGTCAAACCGCGCTGCAGGCGAAATCCAGGATATGGTCACGAACTTAAACAGCAACTCCAGCCAGACGCTCGATCGCGTCAAGGAAGTGCGCGGCGTCATCGAGCAGCAGGAGGAAAACATCCAGCGGACAAACGCTATCTTCAGGGAAGTCTGCAGCGATGTTGACAAGTCGGCCGCCGGCATGGATATTATCCTGACAAACTCAAAGCGCCTAGAGGACGTGCGCACAGACACTATTGCGATTGTACAGAACTCTGCCGCGCTCTCCGAGGAAAATTCAGCCAGCATCGAGGAGATCATGGCCTCCATCGAAAGCATCTATCAGGAGCTTGGGGACATCTCCGAAAAGACAAAAGTCCTAAACGGATATTCCAAAGAAATGACAGCAAGCGTTGATGTGTTCCATACCTCTTAAAATTGCGTAGGGGAATGACCTTCTCCACTACGCCCCGTGTGCCGCCTTTGTGGCATATCAGAGTTTAGCATTCCTGCCGCTCTCCATGTTCTATATTCCCGGCAGGTTAAAGGGCATTCTGAATACCGAATGGCTGGGAGCCATAATCTTGGGAGTACTGTATAATGTCCTTTCGGGGGAGGGACTGTCACCCCCGCCCCGTTAATCCTGGTTGTCAACTGACAGCGACATTGAATGCCTGCAGTGCGGTACTGATGCCGTCAATGCCTGCCAGAATACCGTGTACATTGACACAGCCTGCTGCCGGCAGTACGGGTTCGCCATGTATTTCGGCAAGGCTGTAGAGCTTCCGGTCCCCGTTGTCCATCCGAACGGCAAAATGCCCTTCCTGCAGGCATCCGTCCCTTTCACAGGAAAAAATCTGTCCCACGATACGGTAACTGTAAGCTCCATTGTTACGAATCCGTTTCACGGCATAATAACAGCCTTCACAGCGGTTTTCATCCAGCCATTTCTGGTAATCCATTATCCCATAGTAATAATCAGCACTGCCGATATGTGTGTCAACAGTGTCACAGGAGCAGCAGCCTAACAGCATTCCTGCCCACCCCATGATACTGTCATGTGCCATGAAGACACTGCCTGTATTGAAACCGGTATATTCTAGATGCTGCCGTTCCAGATAGGAGTGGACTGCTTTCGGACAGTCCCGGTACAGTCTGGTGTGCAGGAAGTCAAACAGCCCGTCTGCATCTCCCTGTCCGAGCCTTCCCATGAAAGCGGCAGAATGGATTGTCCCGTTATCGCCAAATTCAAACAGGTATGTCTGTAATTCGTCCCTTCCATTTATTTTCATATCCGTACCAGATGTATCCTTTTCATTTATATGTTTCAATATTTTTTCTATCATTGTGATTCTCCTTCCCTATTTTTATAATAATTGTAGCATATGCACGTCCGGTATCTGTTCCTGCGAAAACACATAATGATTATACATGGCGGGCATTCAATGGCATGGTGTGGGAAGGAGTTTTCATGAAAAAAGAACTGCCATACATTGTGAAGCGGCGGTACACCGGAGGGAAAGCAAAACAGAAGCCATTTAATGGGGATACCCCTGTTAAGGCCTCTGTCCGTCAGGATACACATATATGGCGGCTGTTCACAGGCTAAGCCTTATAGCAGTCTTCTGCCAGAAAACCCCCGCAAATACGGAATCAGTTTTAAGCAGGCGGTTTACCTCTGCTCTGGGCAGGTATCCGATGGAAGCCAGCATGTCCATTGATTCAGGCGACAGGGTATACGGCAGGTTTTTGGCTTTAAAGATCCCGCTTTCCGCCAGTGCGGAAGATATCCGGTCAAGAACGAATGCGAAAACCATGCTGCCGGCAAACCCTTCTTTTTGACAGTTCCTAAGCTCCTTCAGTTCCATGACAGGGTAATTGAGTCTTGCTTCGTAATCCCTGCCGCACCGCTCACAGGTAAATATCTTTTGAAAAAAATCCCATATTTTTAAAATCTTTCTTATTTGATCATAACATTTTCTGCACAGTGTCGGATATGGTTTCCGGTAAGGGCTGGATCTAAGGATGTATTTTTTGATGTGCAGTTAAATAAATTATATCATTCTGTTGTAACTTATCAACAACAAACGATTAATATTTGGTGATACTGTTGATATAATTTAACAACAAACAGGAGGTAACAAAATGGAAGATTTGGAACTGTATCTGGATGAGGTGGGAAAAAGGATCATGGAGCGGCGGAAAAAGCTTGGGATGACACAGGAGGTACTCGCGGAAAAAAGCGGGGTGACAACCCAGTTTGTGTCCTATGCAGAATCGGGAAAACGGGCAATGCGGCCGGAAAACCTGATGAAGATAGCCTCTGCCCTTGGTGTCAGCACGGACTATATCCTAACGGGCGACATCATTGACAAGGACAAGCTTCTGCTGTCGGACAAGCTTGACAGGCTCACGGCTGGGGAAGTGCGGATTGTGGAAAGCATTATTGATGAATGCATTGCCCTGTATCATGGGGAAGCATAGGTAACAGTTGATGAAAAACCGATGGATTGCGGATTTGATTCCCCCAGTCCGTCGGTTTTTTAAGCACAGCCCCATGCAAAGAAAACATGCCGTTAAGGCGGTGCATGGGGAATGATGCGGGCAGGGGCGATACCGCATATGGCACTATAAAACTCTCACGATATGAGCAGGAAACGATTGTCAATTACAATGTAGGAGAACAGA
>CAJUQZ010000148.1:0-6550 GCA_910588755.1 uncultured Lachnospiraceae bacterium
AAGTTCCGGTCCCCTCCTCGTTATAATTCAATGCGGAATTTAGGTTATAAGAACGGCCGCGGCCTGGACTGCGATCTGACGTTTTGGGCGGTACAATTAAAAAGTCTGGTTGGGGCTTTGTCAGACAGTGGGGCAAATGAGGGAGATGTGCTGTAAGTACGCGATGGTTGAGACGCATTTTAACATTTTTTTACAGACTATATCAGTGAAGGCACAATCGCGTGCGTGGAGTTACATTATGAAAAAACAGGAATTAATAAACTACATTGACAACAAACTGATGGCGCAGATTTACAAGGGACAGATGCCAAAAATATGCCGGATTGTGGCGGACTATGTGGAAGCGCACAGGGAGGAATATCTGAGATTTCCGTACCTGAACCGGTATTTTGCGGAGGGCAGGCCGGATTTTAACCTGGTATTGTGGCAGCAGATGTCCGTTTTGGCACGCGCTTTCCGGAATAATGTCAACAGGATACTGGCTGAAAACTATTTTGCGCATTATGAGGAGCCCCAAAGACCGTTCAGCGTCTTTGGATATGTTGATGCCGGCGTGTCATATTCCGAAAATAGTGACAGAATCCATGCGGAAAACCTGTGCGGATTTAAATATGCTGCGATGAATACGCTTTTTCTCCTGCATGTGAGCAATCACTTTACATGCGGCCACAATATGTCTGACGATCCGCAGATACAAATGGCGCTGCGCGCAATCGGCGGGCTGAACCGCTTTGATCTGGCAGATGACGAAAAAGAGCATGCTGCAAAAGCCGTTGAATGCGGGTACTTGTACAGGGAGAAGGACATGCTCTACACAAGGATTCTCGTGTGCCCGCTGGAGGAGGAAGAAAGGCTGTTTGAAGTCAGCGGGAGGCTTTCAGAGGGGCATTTTGAGCAGGAGGCACAGGAGGTGGCCGAGCAGATTGCTGTATTGATTAAAAAGTCGATTCCAAAACATTTGTTTGGCGAGTGGCGGTTTGCGAACGCGTTGGCCAGCATGGCGTTGGAGAACCTAATGGAAAATGAGCTTATCAAACAGGGCATACTCACGCCGCCTAAGGACGGCATCGGCGCGGAGGGTTGTTGGCTGAGCGTGGGTTAGCGCTCTATCCAGTCAGAAATTAGACTTGTGAGCCGCATGATTTGTGCCAAATACTTTCTTGATAAAGGCTCTCTTTTTTGTTATACTGATCAAAATGGGTAATAAACAAAATTTCTGCGGTTTGTGCGGTGAATTTCCATGTGAGTGGCTGGTTCAAAAGGTGGCGTGGCGGCTGGATGTAGTTGCGGAGTTAACGGAACTGGCAAATCAGTACCGCCGCTTTGAAACGATGACCATAAAAATATGCATTGACGCGCTGTTCCAAGGGCACGCCAAACGTTACATAACGCAACCATAAAGACCTTTTTCCCATGTGTCACAGGAAGTACAATATATTTATATTTCTTTCTGTGAAGAATATGGGAGGAATGGTCTTTTTTGTTTACCATTTCGACGATATATCGGGTTTGGTGTATGCATGCAAAGTAAAAAATGACTGGGACAGGAGGAGCGCCACATGACGACGGGAGAAAAGATAGCGGCATTGCGAAAGGAAAAAGGAATCACACAGGAGGCGATGGCGGAGAGTCTGGGAGTAACACGGCAGTCGGTTTCACGGTGGGAGATGGACACGGCGTTCCCGGAGACGGAGAAGCTGATCAAACTTGGCCGAATATTGGAATGCAGCATAGATTTTCTGCTAAACGGCGATTTGCAGAAGGACAATGAAGACAGTGTGGGCCTGTCTGCCAGGGACTGTTTCTGTTTTATCCGTGAGTGCACGTATTTTTTCCTCGCGACAACTGTGGGCGGGAAACCAAGGCTTCGGCCGATGGGGTTTGTGTACGCGGACGACAGGGCGCTGTATCTGGCCACGGACAGCCGCAAAAGTGTCCATTCCGAACTGATCAGGAGTTCATTCGTGGAGCTGGCCAGCTACAACCTGAACACCCGCAAATGGATCAGAATAAGCGGCAGCGCGGTGCGGGACAATTCCACTGCGGTGCGGGAGGAGATGACGGCGCTGTATCCGATGATCAGACAGGAATATATTGGAAAAGAGGAACTGTACCTCGTGATTTTTAAGATAATAATAGAGGAGGCGCTGATTCAATGAAAAGAAAATCGATCGGGGCGCGGCATGAGATGATCGTGCAGCCCGCATTTATCATCGGCACTTACAATGAGGACAAAAGTCCGGATTTTGCGCCGATCACATGGGTGAGTAAGACCTGTGAGCAGGACGAGGACAATCTGATTGTCATTAGCATGTACGGAACGAAGAAAACAAAGCAGAACGTACAGAGGACAAAACAGTTCAGCGTCAATCTTGTCAGCACTGGCATGCTTGCGCTGATGGACTATTTCGGGCAGACGTCCGGGTTTGACGGGGTAAAGGATCAGATGGCGTACACGTACAGCAGGGCGGTCTGCATCGATGCGCCGACGCTTGACGAGAGCCGCTGGGTCTGCGAATGTGAAGTGCTTTCGTCCGTCGCCACAGGGGAGTCGGATACCTTTTTCTGCCGGGTAAAAAATGTGCAGGTTGACGAGCGCATAGACGTAGACACAAACGGCATTGACCTGACGCAGTTTGACCCGGTGATTTATTCCGGAAATTATCATTCCATCGGGGACTATCTGGGGGCAATCGGGGATTATTACAATTGATAATTGGGGCGGCGTGACAAATCACTTGCGGCATCTGGAAGTGTACGATATAATAAACGAAAAGAAGGTGGCGAAAGGGAAAGAGGTAGAATTAGAATGAAAGAGAAGGCAGTGGAAGAGTTCTTGACAGAGTTAGTACATATGTGCGATCTTGGGACAATCCTTGCAGATGCCGAACCTGTAACGGGCGGCCTGATGCACAGAATGTACAAAGTAATAACAGACCGCGGCGTATACGCAGTGAAACATTTAAACGCAGAGATTATGAAAAGGCCGGGTGTGCATGAGAATTATGCAAGGGCAGAAAAAATTGAGCGGATCCTTGAAAATAAAGGTATTCCCATCGTGCCGGCGATAGCGGTTGGCGGCAAAAAGATGCAGAGGATAGATGACCAGTATTTCTATGTGTTTCGGTGGCAGGAGGGGAAGACTGCCGATTGGAACCATATTTCAGATGAGATGTGCCAAAAGGCCGGAAAGCTTCTTGGCACAATCCATGCAATTGAACCCCAAAATATTGAGCCGCCGACACCTGAAACAAGTCATATAGACTGGCGGGGATATGTGCGGAGGGCAAAGGAGGAGAACGCTTCGATTGCCGCTTTATTAGAAGAAAATGAAGAACTTCTTGTCTGCGCCGAGAGCGAATTGAACAGGGCAAGGGCGTCACTGCCCGGTGTTTTGTGCCTGTCCAATGAGGACATGGACCCTAAGAATGTCATGTGGGACAATGGGAATCCGTGGATGATTGATCTGGAATGTCTGGACTATGGTAACCCCGTATCCCATGTCATGCAGCTGGCCCTGCAGTGGGCAGGGATTGTCACCTGCAACATGGATATGGACAAGATGACTGCTTTCTTTGACGGGTATCTGGGCGCATATGACAATCGTTTCCGGGGGTACAGTGACGTTGTCGGCGTGGCCTATACCTGGGTGGAGTGGCTGGATTATAATATCCAGAGGGCCCTGGGAGACTGCGTGGACGAAGCGGAAAGGGAATTAGGCATTTCAGAGGTCCGAAATACGGTGGAGCGGATAAAGTATATTCATAAAATGGTGCCCAAAATCAGGGAAGCGTTGGATACGCGCCTGCCCAAGACGATAGAGATCAGATATGTAAAATCAGAGGACAAAGAATTCTGGTATCGTCTTGATAAGCATTTGCCGGAACAGGAGTTTGAACATAAGGTCAGCAGCAAAAGAGGCTATATTTTATTGGAGGACAACAAACCAATCGGCCTGTTAAGGTACAATCTTTTCTGGGACAATACGCCGTTTTGTACAATGTTGTTTATTGACTGGAAAGACCACAGAAAAGGTTATGGGAAAAAACTGATGGAATACTGGGAAAACGATATGAAATCACAGGGTTATGGCATGCTGTTGACATCTACCCAGGTTGACGAGGAGGCGCAGCATTTCTACAGAAAACTGGGTTATAAGGACTGCGGCGGTTTTGTGATCGATGTCCCGGGATATGAACAACCGATGGAAATGTTTCTGGTGAAGGGGATTTGAAGTGACTTCGGAAGCATTAGCATATTTAAAGTCCAAACTTCCACTTCCAATGCACGTTTCTTAAGCTCCGAAACGTCAGTCACAAGGCAGTGGCTATTTTTTTATACACACGGGCACCCAAAGGAAATTTGTCAGCAGAAGCTGACGGGTGCCCGGCGCGCGTAGGGGAAGATAAATCTTCTCTACTCGATTGCAAAATAGAATTGTGTTAAAAATGTGAGGATATATTACAAGAGTTATAGCACATTTAGGAGTATAGTACAAGTATCAATATGTGTGTAACTTCTTCCGCAATGGAGAAAGGATACTATTTTATAAGGATCGAGACGAAAAATGATAAGATTTGATTGCTTATGAATCATCTAAATATAAGGAGGGTAAAGAAATGAATCTAGGCGTTTTTACTGTAGTGCTGGGCGATATGGCATTGGACGAGGCCTGTCGCTTTTTGGAGGAAAACGGCGTGCAGATGGTGGAAATCGGATGCGGCGGTTTCCCGGGGAAGGCTCATTGCGATGCCGCAAAGCTTTTGGCGGATGAGAAAAAGCAGAAGGCATTTATGGACACCATTCAGAAGCATAATCTTCAGGTCAGCGCATTGAGCAGCCACGGAAATATGGTGCATCCGAACCCGGAAATTGCAAAGCGATTCGATGACGATCTGACCAACGCGATTCTGCTTGCGGAAAAACTGGGCGTACCTGTCGTAAATACATTTTCTGGCTGCCCTGGAGGAAGTCCGGCAGACAAAACGCCCAACTGGGTAACCTGCCCGTGGCCGGATGATTTCTCGGAAATTCTGAAGTATCAGTGGGATGAAGTGTTAATTCCTTACTGGAAACAGAAGGTAGCTTTTGCAAAAGAGCACGGTATCCACAAAATTGCGTTAGAGCTGCACCCGGGATTCTGTGTGTATAATACGAGAACGCTGCTGCGCCTGCGCGAGGCGGTAGGCCCGGAAATCGGTGCAAACTTTGATCCCAGCCATTTAATCTGGCAGGGAATGGATCCTTGCGCATGTATCAGAGAACTTGGGAAGGCAGGCGCCCTGTTCCATTTTCATGCGAAGGATACAAAGATCGATGCTGCCAATACGGCATTGAACGGCGTATTGGATACAACACATTATGGCAAGGAGATAGAACGCTCCTGGATTTTCCGCTCTGTGGGATATGGCAACGGGGAGGAATTTTGGAAAGCGATCGCTTCTGAATTGCGTATGGCGGGATATGACTATGCTATCAGCATTGAACATGAAGACAGCCTGATGTCCGGCAGGGAAGGGCTGCTTAAGGCAATTGCGTGCCTTAAAAATGTACTGATTTTTGAGGAGAGAGGGAGTTTGTACTGGGCATGAAAGAGTATGTTTTGGCAATTATCGGATTTGGTGGAATGGCGCAGTGGCATTATGAGCTGATTGAAAATCTGGAGGGGCTGTCCGTAGCCGGCATCTGGGATATCAGGGCGGAGCGGCGTGAATATGCCCATTCCCGCGGGATTCATGTATATGCAAGCCAGGAGGAGCTTTTGGCTGACGAGCGTGTGGACCTGGTGTTGATCGCAACCCCGAATGATGTACATAAAAGTATTGCGATCGCTGCGATGAAGGCCGGGAAGAATGTGGTCAGTGAAAAACCGATCACGTTGTGCCTGGCAGATTTGCAGGAAATGATGGATGCTTCTCGAAAATATGGACGTTTTTTGACGGTACATCAGAACCGCCGATGGGACGAAGATTTTCTTACGGTAAAACGCATAATGGAGGAAGGCGCCCTGGGGGAGATATTCAGGCTGGAATCCAGGGTACACGGTTCCCGGGGAATACCAGGAGACTGGCGGCAGGAGCCGGAACACGGCGGCGGCATGGTCTTGGACTGGGGCGTACATCTCCTGGATCAGGCACTCATGCTTTTTCCGGGGGTAAGTCTCAAAACCGTATATGCGACCCTGACCAATGTGACCAATCAGCTGGTAGATGACGGGTTTACGGCGGATTTGGGATTTGCAAACGGAATCCATATGATCGTGGAGGTAGGAACCAATAATTTTATCAGCCTTCCCCGCTGGTATGTACTGGGAAGCGATGGCACGGCAATGATTGGGGACTGGGGAGAGGACCTGAAAATCGTGCGCGCCTGCGGCGTGGATGAGGGCGATGTGGTTCCGGTGCGGACGGCTGCCGGCCTGACCAAGACGATGGCACCGCGGCGGGAGGACAGCATCTTTACGGAGTTTCGTCCTGAAGAGAAGAGCGATATTCGCGATTTCTACCGAAACGTGATGGCCGTATTGGAAGGACAGGAGGAGAGCCTGATC
>CAJUQZ010000148.1:6560-10535 GCA_910588755.1 uncultured Lachnospiraceae bacterium
GGCTAGAGGAAGTGACCCGTGTCATGAGAGTGATGGAGGCTGTCTTTGAGTCCGCAAAAAGGCGTCAGGTGATCTGTTTTGAGGAATGAAAATATTAGATTTTAGCCGCGCCAGTACAGCGTTGCCTGAATAACAGGTGCTGTATTCACTGTTATTTGCGCAATGCTGTACCAGGTATCTGGATAGGCGGCAGAAACGGAGGCTATTATGAATTTACCGGTTGCGGCACAGGTGTATTCTGTGCGGGATGAGGTTGCGGCAGACTTTGAAAAAACCATGCAGCAGCTTGCAAAAATGGGGTATGACGGCGTTGAACTGGCAGGGCTTTATGGAAAAACGGCAAAAGAGATCCGCGCTTGTCTGGACCAGGTGGGATTGCAGGCGATCAGCGCGCATGTGCCGATAACGGACTTTGAGCAGGATCTGAGCGGGACAGTGCAGACTTACCACGAGATTGGCTGTAAGTATGTGGCCATTCCTTATCTGGATCAGGAGAGATGGTATGGCGGCAGCAGGTATCAGGAAACCCTGCAGAACATTCTGAAAATATCCCAAAAGTGCCGCGAGGCGGGGATGGAACTGCTCTATCACAACCATCATTTCGAATTTGAGAAGACGGATAAGGGGGGCTTTCAGCTGGATGCGTTCTATGAGGCGATTTCGGCGGAGGACCTGAAGACAGAACTTGATTTATGCTGGGTAAAGGTTGGCGGCGCGGACCCGGTTTCTTACCTTAGAAAATACGCAGGGCGCTGTCCCATTGTACATGTAAAGGATTTTATCTACAGAGATGGCGAAGTGGTACTGGTAGCAGTGGGCGACGGCGATGTCCAGGCAGAAGCAGTTGTGCCTGCGGCTGTGGAAAGTGGTGCCAAATGGCTGGTGGTTGAGCAGGATTCCCACGCATTTGGAACCCCTATGGAGAATATGGAAAAGAGTCTTAAATGTGTCAGGGCAAAGTGAAAAAACCGGAGGTCAAAAGGAGAAAAATCATGAGAGTATTAAATGTTGGTGTTGTAGGCTGCGGCGGTATTGCGAACAATAAACATCTGCCTGCAATGAAAAGAGTTGGAAATATTAACGTTGTGGCATTCTGCGATCTGATCGAAGAACGCGCTGTGAAGGCAAGGGAAGATTTCGGAACACCGGATGCCCGGATCTATACGGATTATCAGGAATTGGTCAAAGAGGAGCTGGATGCGGTATATGTACTGACGCCGAACAGTTCCCATGCGCCCGTCGCGATTGCGGCCATGAAGGCGGGCAAGCATGTAATGTGTGAAAAGCCTATGGCAAAAACCTATGCGGAAGCGCAGGAAATGGTTCAGACTGCAAAGGAGACAGGAAAGATTCTGACCATAGGATACCAGAATCGTTACAGAGGGGATTCCCAGTACCTGAAAAAAGCGTGCGCAAACGGTGATCTCGGCGAGATTTACTATGCCAAGGCGCATGCGGTCCGCAGAAGGGCGGTTCCAACGTGGGGTGTATTTTTGGATGCGGAAAAACAGGGGGGCGGTCCGCTGATCGATATTGGCACCCATGCGCTTGACCTGACACTGTGGATGATGGACAATTATGAACCGGCATCCGTAACCGGCTCCGTATTCCGCAAGCTGGCGGACCAGAAGGATACCGGAAACGCATGGGGCGACTGGGATCCTAAGGTTTTTACGGTGGAGGATTCCGCGTTTGGTTTTATCAAGATGAAAAACGGTGCAACCATACATCTGGAAGCGGCCTGGGCGCTCAACAGTCTGGAAGTGGACGAGGCGAAGACCTCCCTGTGTGGAACGAAGGCCGGGGCTGATATGAAGGACGGACTGCGCATCAACCGCGTACAGTACGGCAGGCAATGCGTGGAGAAGCCGGCCCTGGATGCCGCAGGCGTTGCGTTTTATGACGGAGCGGGCGCAAGACCCGAGGACGAGGAGCAGAAAGTATTTTATGCGGCCATTGTGGACGGGAAACCGCTGACTGTACTGCCAGAACAGGCCGTGGTTGTGACTCAGATTCTGGAAGCGATCTATGAATCGGCAAAGACAGGAAAGACAATCTATTTTGATTAGGAAAGGGGAATTCATATGACACTTGGAATGATTTCATGGATTGAGGAAGAGGATTTTATCAAAGTAAAAGATAAAGGTCTTTCTTTCGTGGAACTGGACGTAAATGACCGCGCGGAGGAATTCCTGTCTCATGTGGATGCGGTCAGGGGATACAGTGAAAAATATGGCCTGCCTGTTCGCGCAATCGGCCGTTGGGGAAGTGAAAGAATATGCGAGGAGGGCATATGTGAGGAGGAGCTCTCACTGGAGTGCAGGCTCATTGATGCGGCAGAAAAGTTAGGCTGCACCATATACATCACAGGCTGTAATTATGTGGATGCGCTTTCCTACTATGAGAACTGCGGCCTGGCAATTGCATATTTTGAGAAGCTGATTGCATATGGAAAACAAAGAGGTGTCCGGATTGCCGTCTATAACTGCAGGTGGAACAATTTTGTCTGTGATCCCATAGCGTACAAGGTCATTCATGGATATTTAAAGGATCTGTATATCAAGTATGACACTTCCCATTGCATTTATGCAGGGGGGGATTATCTGCAGGAGGCAAAGGACTGGGGCGACCGCTTTATACATGTTCATATCAAAGGTGCCCTTACAATTAACGGGGAGCGTTTTGACGATCCGCCGGCGGGAATGGACATGACCAACTGGGGCGCATTTTTGTCTGTATTATATGCGAAAGGCTATCAGGAAGGCTTGAGCATTGAACCGCACTCTGACAATTGGAAGGGTGCGCTGGGAGATAAAGGCTTGGATTATACCATAGATTTTATGCAAAAGCTTATATTATAAAGAATCGGTCAATAACAACGGAGTGCCCTGTGGTTCATGAGTCTAATTTCTGTCCGGAGTTCAACGTATTTTGTAAAAAAAGAATACTACAGTGTGACAGGACGCTGCTGCATCAAGACACAGACAGCCCTGCTGCTGACATTAAAATATCATCTGTCAGACAATGAGGAGCTGACAAAGGCGCAGCTGCGGAAGCTGTTTGACGAAAATGACGGAAAACTGAAAACCGGCTTTGTGGGGACACCGCTGATGTGCAATATCCTGACCGAGAACGGCATGGACGATATCGCATACGGGCTGCTGCTGAACGAGGAATATCCGGGCTGGCTCTCCGAGGTGAAGCTGGGGGCAACCACAGTCTGGGAGCGGTGGAACAGCCTGCTCGGGGATGGCACGATTTCCGGCATCGGCATGAACAGCATGAACCACTACGCTTACGGCTCCATACTGGAGTGGATGTTCCGCCATGCGGCAGGCATCAATACGACAGACGATGCTCCGGGACTGCGCAGGGTTGTGTTTGAACCAGTTTTGAACTGGGAGCTGCGCTGTGTGAGAGCCTCTTATGATTCTCCCTGCGGCCTTTACAGATGTGCATGGCATTTGACGGATCCTGCGCATGTAGAGCTGGAAGTGGAGGTTCCATTTGGCGGCAGTGCCAAATTGTGTCTGCCCCTGGCACCGGCGTCGGTGATGAATGACAGGACAAATCCCATGTTTTCTAATATTCAGGACGGAAGCTGTCTCTTATCTGCCGGAACCTACAAAGTATGCTATGAACTGACCAAACCACTGGGAAAAAAGTACAGCCTGGACGGAAGCACTGTCCGTGAACTTTTTGGAAACAGCCAGATCGCGGAATTTATGGAAAAGGAGCTTGCACTGGATATTCCGGTGCAGTACATGGATAATACGGTGAAAGAAACCGCGGCGCTTTTCCCTCCGGCAGTGACGGACTGGCAGATAAAAAGGCTGGGGGAATATTTGCAGCAATTATAATTGGCACGGAAAGGGGAATTGGCGATGCAGGCCTGTATCGCTTACTAGGGCGTGTTTGAAAAATCATTCCTGCCAGCTGCACGCCCCATTTTGCGTGATATTTGCGCCAAATTCG
>CAJUQZ010000149.1:0-9497 GCA_910588755.1 uncultured Lachnospiraceae bacterium
ATCAGGAGGCGCTCGGGGAGAAGATCGAGAAGCTCAACAACGCGGATGCATACAAAGCCCAACTGGAGGAAAAGCAGACAAAGCTGCAGGCCAAACTGAAAAGTCTGTGCCAGAAGGCTTCCAAAATCCGTGGCAAGGAGGCGGCAAAGCTTGAAAAGGATATGATCGCGGCGTTGACAGACTTAAATTTCCTCGATGTAAAATTTGAGATTCAGGTCCGCAAAAAAGAGGAGATAACCGCCAACGGCTATGACGATGTCGAGTTTATGATATCGACAAACCCCGGAGAACCGCTAAAGAGCCTTGGCAATGTGGCAAGCGGCGGCGAGCTGTCCCGCATTATGCTGGCGATCAAGACCGTACTCGCGTCAAGAGATCGGATACCGACCATGATTTTTGACGAGATTGATACGGGAATCAGCGGCAAGACGGCGTGGAAGGTGTCAGAGAAGCTCGGGCATCTTTCACAGAGCCACCAGATTATCTGTATCACGCACCTGCCCCAGATCGCCGCGATGGCGGACAGCCACTATAAGATCGCAAAACAGGCGGTGGACAACAAGACTGTCACGGACATCACACAGCTCAACGAGACGGAGACCGTCGATGAGCTTGCGCGAATGCTGGGCAGTGACGAAATTACCGATACCGTGCGGGGAAATGCGAGGGAGCTCATCGCGACAGCGCGAAAGAAGAAATCATGAGTTACTGTTCCACAGGACTTTGCATTCACTGCGAATTATGGTTTTACAAGCCACGTACGAAAACGTACATACAGCTTGCCAGTCTGGTTTTACACGAACCGGTAGGCAAAACTGGCTGGCACCTGGAACCTTAGCTGGCGGGCGTAGGTTCTGCCCGGCCTGACTGACAGTATATACTGACGGATCAGGCCGTCTGTATAGATGCAATTTCAGAAAAGTCGGAAAATAATATTAATATTTGGATAAAATCATCAGAGATGGTAAAGAAAATTAAAGATTTGGCGGAAGATAAAGAACTGAACAGCATTCAGCTTGATTCAATTGAGAGAATAGAATTATCTAATGATAAGAGAGATTCATGTCAGCTTACCGAGAGCGAAACGGAACAAATGGAGAATATATTAAAACGTGCAAATATTAAATCAGCTGATTTTAAATGTCCATATGATATAAAGCTTACTTTTTACGTCAATGGCGAAAAAGTGCATGCAAAGTTTTGCAACGATAGCTGTAAGATTTTGGCTGTTGAGGGATTTTATCTTGAATTAGAGGAACAGGATGCCAATTGGATTTTAGAGATAATTGAAAATCTAAATGATAATATATAGGCATTTGAATAAAAGGGGGTGTCCACAACGGACAGCCTCTGTAGCTCTAATGAACCATACATTTTTCTTTTTTCATACCTGCTTATTTGCCATGCAATAAAACAAAAACACTGCCCGGTAAATAGAACTATCCACACTATTTGTTCCAAGATTCACTTCCGACGGGCTTTTTATTCCTATATTCCGACTGTTTATCCATTTTTCATAGTTTTAACTAACTGACATTGGGAGTGGACAGTAACAATCATGACATTATTTCCACAAAAAGACCAGATAAATATTGAAAATATCTGAAAATATCTGTATACTATAGATATGTCGGTGATGCGAAATGGAGGATGGGATATGATTTTAAATGATTACATGGATATAAAGAATCTGCAGGAGCTGCAGAACTCTTTTGGGGAATTTGCCGGATTGGAGGCTGTCGTGGTCGGCGCGGATGGGGAGCGTCTGACAGAGGGACACGATTTTCTGGAAGAGGCGACAGATTCCTTTGATATTGTGGTGAACAATGAGAAGCTCGGGGCCGTCATCGTTGCAAGGTCTGCGGATAAAAAGGCCAAGAGTGCCGCGAAGATGTTAAGCACGGTGATCAGTCAAACCGCGGTCATGGAATATCTAAGCAACAAAAAAACCGGAAGATTTGACTCTGTGAAGGATGATATCAAGAAATCGGGCGAACTGGTACAGATGATCAATGAGAAGACGGGGCACCTCAAGGGAATCGCCAAGAAGCAGACAATCCTGTCGCTCAACGCCACGATCGAGGCGGCAAGAAGCGGCGAGGCCGGTGTCGGTTTTGCGGTAGTGGCCAAGAGCATGCAGGATCTGTC
Organism: uncultured Lachnospiraceae bacterium; assembly: GCA_910588755.1. Classification (GTDB taxonomy): domain Bacteria; phylum Bacillota; class Clostridia; order Lachnospirales; family Lachnospiraceae; genus COE1. Next base: position 2,149 of record CAJUQZ010000149.1, read on the forward strand.
CAACCAGTCAGCGGGAATCTATACAGACATCGAGATGTCCGTGGAGGAGATCACGAATCTGATCAATTCAATTATCGAATCACTTCAGTAATGAGAAAATAAGAAGCGAAAAAGGAGCACATCCGTGCTCCTTTTAAAATGGTTTACGAATACTATATGCCCCTCAATTAAAATCCTTCGATAGCAAAACGAACCGCATTTACAGGGACATTAAATTCACTGTGATATATTCTGCCTTCGGAAAGGGTGCTGCCATAGAGGTGGACTTTGGACAATACCGCGCCGTCAGCATCGTAGAAAAAGCCATAGCAGCCCCACTTGGCGTAGCCCTTATCCTTGTAGGAAGCGCACTGGTACTTGATATTCAGGGTGTTTTTATAATCGCTGAAATCACCATACGAAAACACATAGGGGACAAACTCATAGCTTACCAGGGTACAGTAATTGTCGCGGTTGGTTCCTAATTTCTCAGGGATTTCCATAATGATCGGTGATGCACTGATATGCACATAGGCCACGACCGCCGGATTGTCAAGATGGTAGATGGCAGCGACTGTTGAGCCGTTGTTTTCGTAAGTGATCTGATACGCTGCGGCATTGGCGTCATATGCGACTGGCGTGATGGTTGCAATGCCAGGATCGGCCACGACGCAGGCGAGCCTTGACGCATCAAAACCTTCCGCAAGTAAGGCGTTAAAGGTTACAGGGACGCCTGGTGTGACGGCGATGCTGTCTGTGGAGAGAATCAGGCCGTTTCCGATGCTTTCCTTTGCCACTACGGACGAGGACGGGATCAGAGCTGCCACGGTGGTGACAGCAGTGAGCGTAATCACAGCAGCTGTGACAGATGTCAGTATAGTACATATAATTTTTTTTGATTTCATTTTCATGTTCGCTTTCATATTGTTTCTCCTTGTACAATAATTATTAGTAGTCTGATGCATGGCGCGTCATCTATCTTATTATAATAAAAAACAGGAGGAAATAACAAGTGGCAGCCTATTAAAAAAGTGATAAAAAAATAAAACTTAGATTAAAATATGTCAGATACTCTTTTTTTTTGTAAGTATTTTTTGTAAAATGTTAAACAAGTGTAATTGAAGAAGCGCGCATCACAGATGAATTTTCAGGGAGCAGTCATAGAAATCCATATAAAAGGAATCTATATAAAAGTGATGGGGCAGAAAGGGAAGGATATGAAAAACAGACAGAAAAGAATGGCTTTGCTTTTGTGCGCGGTGTTGTCAGCATCGGTAATCGGAGGCTGTGGGCAGACCGCAGAGGAGGAAACCGCAGAGGATGTGGCGGTTGTCGAGACGACAAATCCCGAGGTTGGTACGCTGACACTCAGCGCGAACTTTATCGCCACCATCAGTCCTGACGAATCCGTGTACGTGATTCCCAAGACGACAGCGGAGGTGCTTGAGGTGCTTGTCGAGGCTGGCGATGTCGTGGAGGAAGGGGATGTCCTTGCGGTACTTGATGACACGATGGCGCAGTTTACGATGCGGAATGCGGAAACAGCTGCAAAAAATGCCCAGATCGGGCTTGACAGTGCGCGACTGGCTTATGACCTCCAGTATGGGGAGGGTGCAACGACTTTGAACGACATGCAGTCTGACAATACCATCTCCCAGGCGGAGGATGGCGTCAGCCAGCTTCAGGAGGGGCTGGTCGATGCGATGGACACACTGCAGAAGACAAAGGATCAGTTACAGGAAAAAGAGGATGAACTAAAAGATCTGAAAAAGAAGTATGAGATCAAGGACAATGTCAACGAGATCAAGGACTATGCGGATTCCATAGACAAAAGCTCACCGGAAGGGTTGATAAACTATATCACTGTCATGCAGCGGTATCAGACAGCCGCCCAGGAGGTGGGAACGCTCGAGGCCACAATCGCGCAGTACAAATCCGCAGTCGATCAGTGCGAGGAGGCTGTCGAGACACTGCAAAACAACATTGATACTACATATGATTCATACAAAAAAGCAGTGACAGCCAATAACATCAGCAACGGCGAGATGCTGGATGGGCAAAAGCAGGCGTCGCAGAACACGATTTCCCAGGCGGAGATCGGCATTTCCCAGGCGCAGCTAGGCATAGAGCAGGCGCAGGAAAGCCTTGAGACATACACGATCAAGGCGACAATCTCAGGCGTCATCGAGACCGTGAATTTAAAAGAGCATGACTTTGCGACATCGAGCAATCCGGCTTTTGTCATTTCCAACAAAAATACAATGGTTGCCACCTACTATGTGAGTGAAGATGTGCGCAATACCTTCTCGACAGGGCAGAAAATTACGCTGGAGAAGGACGACAAACTTTATGACGGTGAAGTGATAGAGATTGGAAGCGCGATCGACGCGACGACGGGCCTGTTCAAGGTCAAGGCTGCGGTCAGGGGCGATACATCGAACCTGCTTACAGGCACGAAAGCGACTGTTACAACAGATACATACCATGAAAAGAATGTGGTTATCATACCATATGATTCCGTATATTATGACGGAACACAGGCCTATGTATATACGGTTGTGGACGGAAAGGCACAGAGGACAGAGGTGTTAACCGGGCTCTATGACATTGACAGAATCGTGATTACAGAGGGACTCACCAAGGACGATACCATCATTACAACATGGTCTGCCCAGTTGCGCGACGGCGTGGAGGTATCCACACGGGAGAGCGGCGCCGGAACAGAACAGAATGTACAGGAATAGGAGGGCATAGGCTATGAGTTCATTGACTAAGCTGGCACTGAAAAGGCCTGTCTCGGCGCTGTTAATTGTGCTGGCCCTGTTCGTTTTTGGTATCAGCTCTGTGTTTGGCTTCAAGATGGAGCTAACGCCTGACCTTGAGATGCCCATGCTGTTTGTCATGACAATCTTTCAGGGCGGCGATCCGGCGACGACCGAGGAGCTGGTGACAAAGATTATAGAGGATTCCGGCAAGACGCTCTCCGGCGTGGACTCTGTGACCTCCCAGACGACAGAGAATATGTCGCTTGTGATGTTTTCCTATGAGTATGGCACAGATACAGACGAGGCGTATGCGGATCTCAGGAGCGCGATTGATACGGCGTCGCTGCAGCTGCCGGAGGACGCGCAGGACCCTGTTATCATCGAGATGGACATGAACGCGCAGGATATGATGACATTGTCTGTCACATCGACCGGTGACACAGATGTGCTGGCGTTTGTGGAGGATGAGCTTCGCCCTGAGTTAGAGCGCCTTTCGGATGTCGCGCAGATTACGGTGTCAGGCGGCGAGACGGACTATATCCGCATACAGCTTCACAGCGACAAGATGCAGCAGTACGGTGTGACGATGGCAAATATCAGAACTTACATCACAACGACGGATTTTACAATTCCTATCGGCAGTGTGGAGCAGGGTGCGCAGAACATCAGTGCGTCCGCCTCCTCAAAGCCGGCCAATCTGATGGATTTGCAGAATATACCGATTATCACGGCAAGAGGGACGACAATCGCGCTGTCAGATATTGCTACCGTATCTATGGCAACCCGCGCAAACAACAGTATCAGCCGTTTTAACGGTCAGAACAGCATCAGCGTGGGCATTGCAAAGGTGCAGAGCGAAGGTACAGTTGATGTCTCCAATCATGTGAAATCCCTGATTGAGCGTGTGGGTGCCAAAAATTCGGCGATACAGATTTCTGTGGCGTACGATGCGGCGGACAGTATCAAGTCTTCCCTGAGCTCTGTTGCGGAGACACTGGTGCTTGGCGTTTTGTTCTCCATGCTGGTGCTCTTCATATTCTTTGGCGACTTTAAAGCCAGCTTGATTGTTGGCAGCTCCATGCCGATATCGCTTCTTGCAACACTGATATTTATGAGTTTTGCCGGATTTTCACTCAATATCGTCACGATGGGGGCGCTCGTGATTGCGATTGGTATGATGGTTGACGCTTCGATTGTTGTGTTGGAGAGTTGTTTCAGGTTAAAGGACGAGAGGCCGGACTACAAAGACGCGGCGATGGTCGGCACCAAAGTGGTGGCATCGTCCGTCTCGGCGTCCACGCTTACGACAGTCGTCGTATACCTGCCGCTTGCCACGATGAAAGGTCTCGCGGGACAGCTCTTTTCACAGCTCGGCTTTACGATTATCTTTGCCATGATGTCATCGCTGATCGTGGCGATTACGCTAATTCCCATTTTCTTCTGGAAATACAGGCCAAAGGAGAAGAAGAACACGCTGGCCAACCAGATTGTGGGAAAGGTCGGAAATGGCTACAAGACACTGCTTAGCCATATTATGCTGAAAAAGAAGACGGTTATGCTGGTGTCGGTGGGGCTCTTGGTGCTCTCCTTCGTGCTGGCGGGACAGCTTGACACAGAGTTGATGTCAGCGACAGGTCTTGACAACATGAGTATCTCCATAGAGCAGCGTTCGGGAACAAGGCTTGAGGTGATGGATGAAAATATCCAGTTTATCGAACAGATGGTGATTGACGACCCGGATTTTGCAGGCTGCAATCTAACCATCAGTGGTTCTTCGGCAACTATCACCGCGTATCCGTCAGACACATGTGATAAGAGTATTAACCAGCTCGTGGACGAGTACAATGCGAAGCTGATGGACAGCACGAACATGAGTGTCATCGTATCGGCGGCAGGAAGCGGCATGTCTGCCATGATGAGCGTCATGTCGAGCACAGAGGTTGACATGAGCGGCGACAACATCGAGGATCTCAAGATTGCCGCAAGACAAGTCGATGCGATTATGATGGAGATTCCGGGCGTCATCAAGACTTCAAGCAATCTGACATCAGACGCCACGCAGGTGAAAATCCAGATCGATCCGCTCAAATGTATGAATGTAGGACTTACGGCTGTGCAGGTGGCCAGCGAGATGTACAATGCCAGCAGCGGTATTGAGGTCATGGATATGACCATCGGGACAGAGGAATACACTGTGAGAATGGAATATCCGGCGGACAGCTACGTGAATATGAACCAGCTGCTCAACTTGGCGATCGCCACTCCGATGGGAAGCATGATCACTGTGGGCGATGTGGCGCAGGCTGTGTATTCTGACGTGCCCAACACGCTTGTAAGGGAAGATGGCCGGTATCAGGTTGCGGTTACGGCCTACACGACGGACGCCGCAAAGTTTACGGCACAGAAGGCAATCATAGAAGCAGTGGATGCCGCGGAGCAAAGAGGTGAGTTTCCGGCAGGCGTGGGCCAGACACAGAATATGATGAACGAGATGATCATGGAGGAGTTTACAGCGATTGGAAAGGCGATATTGACAGCGGTTTTCCTGATCTTCCTTGTCATGGCAATGCAGTTTGAGTCGCCCGTCTTCTCCCTGATGGTTATGCTTAGTATTCCGTTTAGCCTGATTGGCTCGTTCTTCCTGCTGTTTATCTCGGGTTCGACGCTGAACATGACCTCCCTGATGGGTGTGCTGATGCTGGTCGGTATCGTAGTGAACAACGGTATCCTGTATGTGGATACCACCAACCAGCTCAAGGAGACGATGCCGTTAAATGATGCCCTGATGGAGAGCGGACGCCTGCGTCTGCGTCCGATTCTCATGACGACACTGACAACGATTCTGTCCATGATACCGATGATCTTTACGCAGAATGAAAATGCGGCGATGATGAAGGGGATGTCGCTCATCATTATCGGCGGCCTGATTACCTCAACACTGCTGATTCTGTTATTGCTGCCAAGCTTTTATCTGCTGATGAGCAAGCAGGGCAGAAAGGAGGCAAAGGAAAGAAGGAAGATGAAACGCCAGCGGCGGCTTGATGCGAAGAACCAGTAAAAAAATCGTTTAATTTATAAAAAAATCCATATACTACAATTGGTCAAAAGTATGCAGTGAAAAAACTTTAGTAAGGTAGTGAATGGATGAAAGCAGAGAACACAAAACATACTGCACTGAGCAGGCGGATAAAATATCTCTTATTTTTATATATATTTTTGGGATTTGGCATCGGATTATTCTGTTGGGCGACATACGCGTATTATCAAGGGACAGTACCTAGCACGATTAGTATTAAGGCAGGGACAAGTGAGGAATTTAATCTGCGTGTTCCTGCCTCAGGAGTATTAAGCACGGATTCGGAGACAGTCCTTGCGCTGAACCAGCCGCTTACGATTGTGGCAGGAGACACGATCAGCTCCTATCAAATGCGGCTGAAGCTGTTTGGTATCGTGCCGCTTAAGGAAGTGGACATTCAGGTCATAGAAAATACCACCCTCACGCCAGTTGGCAGGCCAATTGGTATCTTTGTCAGGACACAGGGCGTGCTGGTGGTAGATACGGGCAGTTTTGAAGGTGCAGGCGGCGACAAGTACGCGCCGTCGGAATACAGGCTGCAGGCAGGGGACTATCTCACTGCGATGGATGGTATGGCAATCAGTGACAAGAAGCAGGTAAGGGAATATGTAGAGAATGGAAACGGAGCGGAAATCGTTTTTCAGGTTTCCAGGAAAGATGAGCTGATCCAGGTCAAAATCAAACCTGAGGCGGACGCCAACCATGTCTATAAAATGGGAGCCTGGCTTAGGGACAGCGCGCAGGGAATCGGAACGATGACTTACATTGACAACCAGAACCAGTTTGGCGCGCTTGGACACGGCATCAATGATATGGATACAGGCGAGCTGTTAAAACTGGGTAGCGGACTTTTGTACCACACAGAGATTGTGGCAGTCAAGCGCGGTGAGAGAGGTAATCCAGGGGAACTGACCGGAGTGATTGAATACAAGCCGGACCAAGTGTCTGGTGTGATTGTTGACAACACAATACAGGGCATCTATGGCGTGGCAAACGCGGAGCTTTTGAATGAATACACTACAGGAAGAGAGGCGCTGCCCATCGCCTTAAAGCAGGAGGTCACGACGGGACCAGCGCAGATTTTGTGTACGATTGATGGAGAAGCCAGGTACTATGATATAGAAATTACCAAGCTGACACCTGGAAAAGAGGCGGTCAACCGCCAGATTTCACTTGAGGTCACAGACAGTGAGCTGCTTTCTGTAACGGGTGGAATAGTACAAGGAATGTCAGGCGCCCCGATAGTGCAAAATGGCAGATTTGTAGGTGCAGTTACACATGTCCTTGTGCAGGATAGTACAAAAGGCTACGGAATCTTTATTGAAGATATGCTGGGACATTGATCTTGGCGATCCTGGCCGCTTTTTGTCAAGCCTGCGCATCGATGATGGATACACCGATTTTATCAGGCTGGACAATCTCTGCAAAGATATCTTTACAGTAGGATAAAACCTTGTTTCCAAATGTTGCATTTTTGCCAAACAATTCGTTATAGGTATTCTGGAAATCAGGGGTTGTCATATCTATGC
>CAJUQZ010000149.1:9507-10443 GCA_910588755.1 uncultured Lachnospiraceae bacterium
TCATTAAACGAAAGCTTTTCGGGGTCGCCACGGAAGGTCAGCCCAAGCTTAGCGAGTTTCTCCTCATACTCATGGCACAGCTGGTTCAGCGCGTCTGTCGATTCAAACCCGCTGTCTGGATGGTATACGGACTTGGCAAAATAGTCCAGATAAAGACTTACGGAGTTCTGAACTGTATTGTCGGACAGTTTGTCAGCTGGAACAGCTTCCATCGCGGCTGTGGTCTTCTCCGCAAGGATTACATCTGCGGCTAATACCATGTCCATCGCGTCATAATCCTGTGTCCGGCTTATTTTATAATTGGAGACGACATACTGCGCAGCTTCGGTAGAGTCCTCAATTTTGTGCATAATCCGGTCAGCCTGTCCGATGAAGGAATCGTGTCCGATAAAAAGCTCGTTGATTCTCTTGTCGGAAGCTTCCTGAAAGGTCTTGCTATCGAATGTATATTTGCCATTTGCCTTCTCAATGCCTATTTTTTTCAGGCTTTTTTCATTGTCGGTAAAGAGCTTTTCAAGCTTTGTAATTTGCTTCTGGACATCTGGATCCGTCACTTTGGCGGAGCTATTTTTCATATCATTGTAAGTCTTTACTAGATCTTCAGCCTGGCTTTCAAGCAGATCCTTTGAGATTGAGCCGGCAGAATAGCGCTTTAATTTCTGCACGCTTTTTTTGAATTTTCCAACCTTATCCTGTAACTTCTCAACGTTTTCATCCGCTTCTGTTATCTTCTTTGTGTAGGAGTGCGTATAGGAATAGTTGTTTTGCATGATTTTTTGGATCAGGTCGAACGGTGTATACTGAACTGTCATGAATATCCCTCCCAGATTAATATATAGATATTATCGGCTGATTTGTGTCAAAGGTAAAGGGTTTTTGTATCTTCAATTAGGCTTTTGGTAAAATCACCAAAAACCTGCTATACTTTAGCCAAGA
>CAJUQZ010000150.1:0-9010 GCA_910588755.1 uncultured Lachnospiraceae bacterium
GGGCACCCGTCATCAAACCGATTTATCGGTTTGATGACACATTTCCTCGGGGTGCCCGTGTGCATAAAAAAACAGCAGGCAGGTACGATACCTACTTGCTGCATAACTCACTGATTACCAACAGCATCGCGCCGATGATAATACCAAAATCCCCCAGATTGAACACTACTCCATTGAACCGCGTAACGAGCTTTCCCACCAGCTGGCTGCGGCACGTTTCCGCACTGAGCAGGCGGAATGATAAATAATCGACCACGTACTTTCTTCTAAGCCGGTCGTATGTATTGCTGTAGGCGCCGCCCAGCATCAGGGCAAGACCAGTCTTTAGGATTCCTTTTCCTTTCTGCCCAAGCGTCGCGGCAAAGATACCTGTCACAAACGCACTGAAAACCAGGGAGAGCAGTGCGATAAAATACTGGTTATTGTCGCCAAGATTCAGCATTGCTCCCCTGTTATGGTGTCGTTTGACTACAATCTTTCCGTCTGCCAATGGTTTTTCGCCTGTAAAATCCCCTTTTTCAATCCGGCGCTTAATAAAACTATCCGCGCCCCAAAGTGATATGAGTGTCATGATATATGGCATTTCTCCCACACCCTTCCTGTATTCTTCGAGTTTACTTCTATTTATACCAGCCCGCATACGGGTGATTTGGCAAGTTCCCGAATCAAGCTGGTATAATCTCTGATTTCACCGTATCACAGGTATAAAGGAATGTCAATCTTATTCTTTCCTAGCTGCTGTTTTTGCATAACGGTTCAGCATTCGGCATCCTGTTACAGGCGTCAAGCCATGTAAAAACCACTTCGCGGATGTCAAAGCCATGTACCGTGGCTTGATACATCTCAACCTTTACGTGTTCTTACATGGCTTGAAAAACCTTCATTTGCAGCGTAGTGCAAAGTCCCAGGCTGAACTGTTACGTTTTTGCTTTCTCTACTGTTTCGCGTCCTTTGTCCGCTTTTACAGGTTCTCTGTCCCCAGACGTCAGAATCGCTGATTTCATCATTATCACAGGTGTGGGAGATTTTCAGCCGCCTAATTTTCCTGCTGTATTTGTGTTATCTGACTGTTTCTGTACTACCTTCAACACTGCTGGTTTCTGTACCACTCATTTCTACGCCCGTGTTTCCTGTACGATTGTTTCCTGTACTTCCATTGGCAGTATTTGTGCTGTTATTTCCTGTACCAGTCGTACCTGTATTTCCTGCTCCATTATTTCCTGTACCAGCCGTACCTGTATTTCCTGCTCCATTATTTCCTGTGCCTGCCGTACCTGTGTTTCCTGCTCCGTTATTTCCTGCTCCTGTATTTCCTGTGCCTGCCGTACCTGTATTTCCTGCTCCATTATTTCCCGTGCCTGTCGTACCTGTGTTTCCTGCACCTGTACCATCTGACTGGCCTGCATTCGCTCCATTTGTTGTCAGGCTGCTCACGTCAAACCTTCCCTGCAGCTCCCGGTAAAATTTTTCCATGTTGTCATTGATCTTAAAATCATTTGTCTGCAATATCTCGATATACTCTTTGACAATCTTCCCCAGATTGCTGTCCGGATTTGCCTGCGCAAACCGCTGGTAATATTCCAGCGCCTTCTGGTCAATCGTATCATTGGAGTCTCCTTTATAAAAATGCTCTACACCCTCTGCCTTGTTGTAGCCGCCGGTAATCGCGCTGGTCGCAAGCTCCTCATACAGCCTGGACGCTGCATCAGCCGTCACTCCGTTTGGAAATCTTTCCAGGTGCTGCTCATAGAGACGGGCACGCTCTAACATCTCTAAAAGTGTCATGTTGATCTCTTTACGGTTTCCCTCATCGGACATCACCATTGACGGCGTATCCCCCTCTAGACGCATCAGCTCCATGAACGCGATCATATCCTCGGGCATGTGCGACCTGCTTTCCTCAAGTCCTGTAAAGTCAATATTCCTGATATCATCTCCGAAGCTTAGAAGCCCTGTAAAAAACCGCTCCACATCATCCGCTGCCGCCCCTGCGATATTGGTATTAATGTAATTTATAATACTGTTTGGATCTGTATTCTCATCGTTAATCATGGCGTCAAACTCGCTGTGGTCACCGCCTGCCATGTCAGAGCCGCCCTCGCTGCTGCCCTCCGTGCTGCCGCTCTCATTTGTCTGGGACTGGTCTTCGCCAGTGATCGGATCTTTATTTTCTATTCGGTTATCCTTTTTCCCGCAGGCCGATACAGAAAGTGCACATGTGACGCACATTGCCGCAAGTACCGCCCTTCGTACAGTGGAACCCTTCCTGTTCAATAAACACATTTTTTTCATAATTTTTCCTCCATGTGAATCCATAGTTACTGCTGCCATATTATTGTTCCTCACCTTTGGAAAAATATACGATGATTCAAAACCGCTATCAAGAACATATGTTTTTATTTTATATTTCATTTGCAGGAACAATACTCCATGCTCTCTCTTCACCTACATAAGGATTCCTCTATTCCCAACTTAGGCAAAGCACTGATACAGCGCCCTGAAAAATGCCTCATAATCCTGCCCGTCTGAGAGTCCTGATACTCCGCCGTCGCCTGCCTCTACGATCTTCCACGTCCCATCCTCAAGCTCCGCAAAATCGACCGTGTAAAATACCCCCGACAGATTCCGGTATTTCTCAATCAACCCTTTGGGAGGCTCCGCTGTCCCCTGCAACTGCCCGGAATTTCTTGACACCGATACGATCTCATAATTGGCATAAAACACCCGAAACTCATTTGTCCTGTTCCCATATTTTTTCAGATCCAGATATTCTTTGATACAGATACCGCCTGTCAGCAAATCCCCCCGGTATTGATAGAATACCTCCATCCACTGATTAAAACTGCGCTGGTCAATAGACTGGTCGAAGTATTTTGGAAACGCAGTGCCTTTTACCGACTTCACATAGTCCTTCACCATAAATCTGGCAAACTCCTTTTTCACAGCCTCAATATCAATCTCCCCGTGCAGCGGAAAGACACGCATTTTGGCAGTATCGTCCTCGACCAACTTATAGACATTCGGAAAGACATGCATCGCCGCGTATGCCTCCGGCGCCGTTATCAAAACGATCCCGCGCTCCGCAAGCTGATGATAGAACCTTTCGTACAAGTCTGGCTTCATCATCCAGCCGCGATAAACCGCATTCACCGGCTCCGCAGGCTCCCTTGTCAATACCAGCTCTCCATGATGGAACCACTTTTCATAGCCAAACAAAACCACGTCAAACAGTCCCGTATTTTGCACCGCGTCGTATTCCGCCTGCAGATCCTCGTCCACCTTATGCACATCGAAAAAGCTCGACGGAAACAAGAGCGTGCGAACCATAGTCTGAACCATGTGTATCCCCTCCTATCAAAATGGCCCAATTCATCTACATCTCCTGATCCGCAACCTTAGGAGCAGTTCCTTATCATCTTCTAAAATCAAATGCATCTCGCCTGTTCAAAAGTTGCGACCATCTTGCTGAAATCAACTTGGCATAATTCAGGTGATAAAAGCCATAAGAACCAAGCGCATATCCGTCATTCATTTCCAGAAAAACCGTCTGTTCCTTTCCATTTTTTACAGTTACTGCAAAATCAATACTACACCCCATCGGGCGGTCCGGAATGGTCCGAAACGCCTCCACAACCTGGTCAACCACTCCCGCATCATAATGGTAATGATAATCCCCCTTGTACGGCCTGATATCTACCAGCTCATCATAGACCATAAATCCGCGCCATTCCCGCTTAATGTCAAGCGCCTCACTGCAGATTACCTCATAATTCTCATAGCAGCTGCCGCACCCGATCAGATCCTGCGGGCCGTTTATGACAAGCCCTGTAAAAGCTTTGTCCCTAACCGGCTTTACAAACACACCCCATTTTTCGGGATTCGCATTGATCGAATCAATATGGTCTGTCCAGATCCTGCGGCCCATAAAGGGTCTTAGTTCTGCCGGATAATCCTCACAAGACGGCCTCACATGAAACTTGTTCAAAATCGTCTGCACTTGGTCGATGTAGTCTAGCACGATATCATCCGACGTCACCACATCATAAATCTCATCAAGAATGCTGTATTTGACAATCTCCGCTCCCATCTCCCGAAAACCAAACGCGATGTTCAGAGAATGGTATTCCCCATTTTTTCTCACTTTTGCGTATATTTTCATTTTTCACCTCACGCTGCTCCATCGACTCCAGTACACCCAAATTTGCGCACCAGTAATCCTTTCAAAATAGATCACGTACCCATATTCATTCTCCCGATAGCAAGAACTCTCAATCTTACCTGCCGCAAGAACGGACCAAAACCACTATCCCCAGCAATTCCACTAGGCAGAGCGCCACCCTGCCTATATGAAAAACCCCCAAAAGTAACGCCTACTTCTGGGGGCCGCCGTCCAGCTTCATTGCATCATATCAGCCAGTACAGCTTTTGCCTTTTCCAGCTGATTGTCCGTTCCGCTCTTATATAGCTCTGCATCAAACGCAATCTCCACATCAGGCTCAATGCCTATTCCGTGAATATTATTTCCATTTGGTGTAAAATAACTGCTCACCGTAAGCTTAACCGCTGAACCGTCTGACAGGTTAATCACCTTCTGTACAATTCCCTTGCCAAAGGTCGTCGTTCCCACCAGCTTGCCAATACCATAATCCTTCACTGCGCCCGCAAGAATCTCCGATGCACTCGCACTATAACCGTTTGTGAGCACGACAAGTGGTACTTCAATCTGGTTATCACCTTCACAGGTATACTCATCACGCTTCCCATACTTATCCTCTGTGTACACGATCATTCCCTTTGGAAGTAGCATGCGGGCAATATCGCATACAGTGGACAAATTTCCGCCAGGATTGCTCCTAAGATCGAGTATCAGTCCCTTCATGCCCTCTGCCTTGGCCTGATTGTAAGCACTCTCAAACTGTCCTGTCGTCACCAGATCAAACTCCGTGATCTGTATATATGCCACATGGTTGTCGTACATCTCATACTCAACTGTAGGACTCTCAATCTTTCTGCGCTCCACATTGATGTCAACCGGCTCCGGTGCATTCTCTCGGATTACGGTCATTTTAACAAACGTGTGTTCTTCACCCTTAATCTTGCTAACGACATACGATTTGTCCTTTCCCTGCATATCCTCATCGTTGACTTTGTATATATAGTCTCCCTGCATGAGCCCGCTCTCCTCAGCCGGCGTATTTTTGATCACCCTGCTGATCTGCACATACCCTGCGTCCCCGTCCTGAATATACGCGCCGATCCCATAATAGATACCCTCTGTCTGCTGCTGGAGTGCGACCAGCTCCTCATTGGTATAATAGACGCTGTACGGATCCTCCAGCGAATCGAGCAGTCCCCTGTACAGCCCATCCTCAAGCGTCTTCTCCTCCACGTCCTTCCAGAAATATTTTCCAATGGTATCCTCCAGCACTGCAAGCTTCTTTTCCACACTCGCGTTGGTGATGCCTTTCGCACCGTCCAAACGCGCATCCGCTATAGGTACGGCTGCCCTGTACAGCCGCATCGCCCCCACGGCCCCAAGCACAATCGCTGCGGCCGCCAGAACACCTGTTAAGATTCCAAGTATATAATATTTTGTGTCAGATTTTTTTCCCGGCCCCTGTCCTGATCCTTGCTGTATCAGGTTTCCTGTCTGAAAATCTGCATGATTACTGCCATTTGAATATTGATTCTGCATTTTTTGCCTTTCTCATTATTTTAAATAATTCCAGGGATTCACATAATTTCCGTTTAAGCGCACGCCAAAATGAAGGTGGTTCCCTGTCGATCTCCCCGTCGTGCCGACTGCAGCGATCTTCTGACCCTTTACGACCTCTGTGCCCTGCGAGACATACAGCTTCGATGCGTGCATATAGATCGTGTACAGGTTATCGCCGTGATCGATCATGATATAATTACCCATCGTCGAGCTGTAGGCTGCCGCCACGACCGTGCCGTTATATGCCGCCAGGATTGGCGATCCCCCCGGCGCTGCCATGTCCAGCCCGTTGTGGAATTTCTTGACATTGAGCGTGGGATGTATACGCTCCCCGTACTCATCCGATATACGCGTATACGACGGTGCAGGCCACGCAAACATTCCGCCATCATATGTCTTCTTCTTTCCGTTTGCCTCCTCGAGCTGCTTCTGCAGCGTCTTTGCGATCTGCTCCATCTCCTTGATCTCCGCCTCCTGCGCCGCGATCTCCGCCTCGTACTCCTGCACCAGCTGTTCACGGTTACTGATATCGGCCTCATATGCATCGATATCCGCCTTCTTCTGGGCAATCAAGCTCTCCATAGACGCCTCCTCGGCCTCCTCACTTCTCCTGGCCTCCTCTAGAAGCGCCTGCTCGGATTCTAGTTGTGCCTTGCAGACCTCCACATATTCCCTTGTCGTTCGAAACTCATCGAGCATACGCCTGTCAGACGCTGACACTTTCTCCACGTAATCAACCCGGTTGAGCATATCCGCAAAAGATTTCGCATTTAATATCGCTTCAAAATAAAAATCATCACCGCGCTCATACATATTCCTGATGCGGATTTTCATGTTCTCATACTGTGACTCTTCCCTTGCTACAGCCGCATCAAGCTCCGCCTGCGTCTGCACAATCTCCGTTTCCTTCTGGGATATCATCTCCTTGAGCTCCGCAATCCGCGTCTGTATGGCAGACAGGTTTCCGTCAAGCTGGGTGACGTACGCAGCAAGGTCCTTCTTGGTCTGCTCGAGCTCACTGATAAGTGTCTTCACATCGGTAAGCCCCGACTGCAGCTCCTTCTTCTGGTTCTGCGCATCCTTAATCTCCTGCTGCTTCTGCTCTATACTCTTCTTTAGGTCCGACACATCGTCCGCCCTGCTGACAAACGGATGTATCCCTGTAAATACAGCAGTCACAAGCACTGTCACCACTATAAGCAGCGTTGCTCTTTTTACTGTTTTCTCATGATACCGCTTACGCCGCATAAATCCTTACCTTTCTTTATCTATTGCCTCTTAATCTGTAGCCTCTTTATCTATTGCCTCTTAATCTGTAGCCCCTTTATCCATCGCCCATTACCTGTACTTCATGATATGCACATATATGCAAACATATATTCTCAGCTCCAATATTCCGTCAGACACTAAGGTGCTTCCTCACTGTGGTAAAGCTTCCTATAAATCCGATGCCCACACCCAACCCGATACACACTGGTACGAGATTCGCAAACACAGACTCTACTGGCAGAAACGCCAGAAGCTGCGACAGTGACGGAAATCGCTTCGCCACATACATCATCGCCTCATTGTAAATAAAATATACGCCAACAAGTGGGAGAAAAGAACCAATCAACCCGATCACCATACCCTCGATTACAAACGGCGCCCTCGTAAAAAAGTCCGTCGCACCGATATATTTCATAATCTGGATCTCTTCCTTTCTGACCGAAATACCGATCGACACAGTATTGCTAATTAGAAAGATCGACACCAGAAACAAGATGACGATAATGCCGACTGAGACATAGCCGATGATCGCGTTCACCCCTGTGAGCGCCTGTGCCGTCAGAAAGGACTGGTTCACCTTCCTGATCCCGTCGATGGACTCCAGATAAGCCACCAGCTTCGGCTGCATGGATACATCACTTAGATAAATGTCAAAATGTGCACAGTCCTCCAGCGGATTTTCCGTAAAAATACTGATATCACCAAAATTGCTGTCCTCTGCAAACTTCACCCACGTCTCCTCCGCAGACACGTACTGCACGTCATTGACCTCCGTCCTGTGTACAATCATGGCCTGGAGCTCCGCCACGCGCGCATCGCTTAACCCTGCCTCGAGCAGCGCACTGACACACAGCTCGCGCTCCGCATTTTTCACCATGTGCTCAAAGTTTGTGAGTATCGAATAAAACAGGCCAAACAGAAACAGGCAGGCCGAGATCGTCGCCACCGATGCCAACGTAAACCACTTGTTCTTAAAAATATTGCGTATTCCCTGCCATATGCAGTAAAATAATGTATTAATCCTCATCGATATAACCACCCTTTTCCTCATCACTGACTATGATGCCCTTCTTCATTGTAATAACCCGTTTCTGCATGGCATTCACAATCTCGCGGTTGTGCGTGACGACCAGAACGGTGGTTCCATTGTTATTAATTTTTTCCAGCAGATTCATGATATCCCATGAATTTTTGGGATCCAAGTTCCCTGTCGGCTCATCCGCTAGCAGTATCTGCGGTTTGTTCACAAGCGCCCTCGCGAGAGCCACGCGCTGCTGTTCGCCTCCCGAGAGCTGTTTGGGTCTTGCCTTGTACTTTCCCGCAAGTCCCACCGTCGAGAGAATCGAAGGCACATTCCTGCGGATATCCCTGTTTGGCATCTGGATAATGCGCTGCGCAAAAGCGACATTCTCATAGACATTCCGGTCCTTAAGTAGACGGAAATCCTGAAATACAACGCCAAGACTCCTGCGAAACTTTGGTATCTGCCGCCTCTTTAGCCTGATCACATCTGTGCCGTTTACGATCACGCGCCCCGATGTGGGTAAAAGCTCTCGGAGCAGCAATTTGATCAAAGTTGATTTTCCCGAACCGCTGTCCCCTACGATAAACACAAACTCTCCCTTATTTATATGCAGCGTGACATCATTTAATGCCGGCACGCCAGCCGTGTATGCCTTGCTCACATGCTCTAGCACAATCGCCTTATCATTCAAACTAGAACCTGTGCGCCTTCTCGTTTTTGTAGTTTTCAAAATCTGTCTTCACCCCTATATATTTTCGTATCGATAACATCTGTTCCTACTGTTCGCTTCTTAATATTCAAACGATTCCATATATTTCATATAACGGACTACCATCAACGCGATCTTAAACGTGATCGCGTCCTCAAAGATCCGAAGGTCAAGTCCTGTGCTCTTCTGCAGCTTGTCAAGTCTGTAGACCAGCGTATTCCTGTGGATAAACAGCTGCCTTGAAGTCTCTGACACGTTCAGGGAATTTTCAAAAAACTTGTTGATCGTAGTC
>CAJUQZ010000150.1:9020-10242 GCA_910588755.1 uncultured Lachnospiraceae bacterium
TCAGCGTCTCCTCATCAAAATCATCTGGACTCTTCCCGCCAAAGATTTCCTTGATAAACATTTTACACAATGGAATCGGCAACTGGTAGATCAGACGTCCAATGCCAAGCTCGCTGTATGCGATAATGTCCCTCTCGGCAAAGAAAATCTTGCCCACATCAAGCGCCATTTTCGCCTCCTTATAGGACCGGCTGACCTCCTTGATCTCCTTGACATTCGTGCCATAAGAAATGTGCACATCCTTGATTCCGTCCTTGACCAGACTCTCCTCAACCGTCCGCGCATACTTGTCAATGTCGCGGTTCGTCTCATTGTCCGCAATCTCCTTGACGACAATCACATTGTTCTCGTCCACCGCAGTCACAAAGTCTCTGCCGTTCTGCCCGAAGTTCTCGCGGACCTTCTCAAGAATGTTTGTATCCTTTCCATTCTGGGACTCCACGATCAGGACAGCACGTTTCACATCAGTCTGTATATGAAGCTTCTTGGAGCGGCTGTATATATCCACCAGCAGCAAGTTGTCCAACAGCAAGTTTTTGATAAAATTGTCCTTGTCAAACCGCTCCTTATACGCAACCATCAGATTCTGCAGCTGAAAGGCCGCCATCTTTCCCACCATATAGGCATTTTCACCCGCATCACTGGCAATCAGGATATACTCAAGCTGCTGGTCGTCATAAATCTTAAAGAACTGGCAGCCTTGTATCTCCTGGCTGTCTGCAGCAGATTTCACAAACTCAAGCACCGAATTTTCAAAGCTATTTCCGGTCGTTTTGGTGGAAGCCACCAGTTTCCCATCGATATCAGCCACAAAAAGCTCAACCCTTGCAATCGCCTTGATTCCTTCGATGGTATTCTGCATAATCTGATTTGAAATCATATTGCACTCTCCTTCTTATACATTATCCACAAAAAATAACTGATGTGTTCTATCCTTTTCCTCGCATTCTGTTTTTATTTTAATATATTTATACAAATAAATCTATAGCAATCAGCAACTTTTTTATGCATTTTTTAAAATTTTAACAAAAAACAAGACTTTAAAACCTTTTATGCAAGATATACAAAAGCCCTCCGGGCCTTCAAAAAGGTTCCAGCCTGCACTAAATATTTATGCTTTTTATCCGAAATATATAGTGTAGTATGTTTTTAAATACTGCGGTAATCAAAGCATTCCTATAGAGAATGAAAATTGAACTTTGACAAAACAAAATCTCCCCGT
>CAJUQZ010000151.1 GCA_910588755.1 uncultured Lachnospiraceae bacterium
ACTCTATGCTCTTTTTCCTAGAGTCAAACAGAAAGAATTAACGTCGTTTACTATAGCTATGCGGATATTACTGAACTGAATTATTCGCTGGCAGCGGGGCAACACTTTGATGTTAAAATTGAATATGAAAAAATCGATGAGAGCGACTATTTGGATAGAATTGGTAAGCTTACCACTTCATTAAAAAACAATAGCGAAAGGAGTAGCGCGTTGTTTAATGACATAATAATCAAATTAGGAGAGCTGAAACATGAGTAGATTTGTACCATTATCTGAAATGGTGCTGAGCGATTGTAAAGGTATAACTCCACAGTATGTAGAGGAAAGTAAGACGATTGTTCTTAATCAGAAATGTGTACATGATTTTATGCTTGATTACTCGTTGGCTCAATTTGTTTCAGATGAACAGAAAATATCAGAGAATAAATATGTACAATTGAATGATATTTTGATTAACTCGACAGGGCAAGGTACAGCCGGAAGGTGTACAATTGTTTCATATATTCCAGAAGGATATAAGATAACTGTTGACTCCCATATGCTCATCGTACGATGTAATAACATAGAGGATGTATATCTTCTTGCATATCATTTGTATCAGAATGAGAAATTTATCATGAGCATGCTTGCAGGAAGTTCGGGACAAGGGGAGCTTGATAAAGTTCGATTGTTTAAGTTAAAAGTTCCGATGCCTGAAGATAAAGCTGCCAAAGAAAAGATTGCAGAGTTTATTCATAAAATTGGGAATAGTATTGAAATAAATGAAACCGTTCAGAGAGATATTGATACAACAATTGCTTTATTATACAAGTTTTGGTTTGTTCAGTATGATTTTCCAAATGAGAAAGGAAGAGCATATTGTCAAAACGACGGGGAGATGGAGTGGAATGACAGCCTAAAAAGAAATATACCTAAAGGATGGACCGCAATTACCTTAGAAGAGATTTCGCAAATTGTAACAGACAGTATCACTCCAGATCCAAAGATAGTATATGAGCATTATAGTATTCCTGCTTATGATGACTCAAAGTATCCTGTTTTTGATCAAGGTTCATCAATTGATAGTAATAAGTATATTGTTCCATTGAATGGAATTTTGGTATCTAAGCTCAATCCGCAATTCAAAAGATTATGGGATCCAATAAACTTTGGCCCGGAATGTATTTGCTCAACAGAGTTTATGCCATTTGTAGCGAATGATTCCAATTTGCGTGGTTTTTTGTATGCATTGCTTGACAGCGAGGAGTACCAGAAATATATGTTTCAATGTTCGTCTAGTTCTACGGGGAGTAGAAAAAGAATGGCTCCTGAATTGTGTGGTCGCTTTTCTTTTGCAGTACCAAAGGATAGAGGAATCTTATATGGTTTCAGCTCAATGATTGATAAAATGTTAGCTCTTGCAAAGCAAAAACGTGTTGAAAGAAAGATATTATTGGAGATTAGAGAGTACGTATTCCCTTTATTAATGACTGAGCAAATTAAAATATAAAGGAGCACTAGTACTCTATCCGGCCAGAAATTAAACTCGTGAACCACCTGCTTTGCACCATTGCGTCGTTAAAATTTCTAGACGATGCCACCGCATCGCCGTCGAAATTTTGCCTAGCACTGGCACAAATCATGCGGCTCACAAGTCTAATTTCTGACTGGATAGAGTACTAGATAAATAATGGATTCCCGATCCAGATCCCCCCAAATACGTCTCTCCCTCTAATCGTTTAGAGAATCGTCTTATTAAGGTGATATTGCAATACTTACAGAAATGAAAAGAATTGAGGATGATGTTAGATGAAGACAGTTAAGGTTGTCGCTGCGGTGATTCGTGATGGAGATAGAATATTTGCTACAGCGAGAGGCTATGGAGAATTCAAAAGTCAATGGGAGTTCCCGGGTGGAAAAATTGAAGAAGGAGAAACACCACAGCAGGCATTAGTTCGTGAAGTCAAAGAGGAATTGGATACGGAAATCGCAGTTGGCGATTTGATTGATACAATCGAATATGACTATCCTACCTTCCATCTTTCAATGGATTGCTATTGGGCTGAAATCCTAACAGGTGAGCTAGTTTTGAAGGAAGCAGAGGCAGCTAAGTGGTTAACTAAGGATACGCTTGATAGCGTTCAATGGTTGCCAGCAGACATAACGCTTATTGAAAAAATACGACAATCTATGTAAGGGATTGGTGGCTTGGAAGATTTGTTTTGCAAGCACGTCAAAGTTGGTAATATTGTTTTAAGGAGCATGAATCTATACGTATACTCTCGTAGTCTCTAATAGAAGAGATTACGGGGGTATTTTTGTTTGTGAGGGAAGTGAAGTGCTGTATGATTATTATATGGAACGTCACGCTTTGAAGTTATGTTGAACTGCAGTATGCCAAACGGCATGTACTGGCGGTGTGAGAAGGGAGACACAAAGATGATTGTAGTGGGAGCGGATTGCTTCTTGTCAATGGCGCTGGCAGAATTACAGTTTCAAATTTGATTATGATGCAACTTTGATGCATTTCTGATACAATCATGATGCATTTTCTCTGTAAAATAAGAAAATGCGCATGTGGGATAACGTTTGTCAGATGTGTTGGAAAAAGGTGAAAATACTTTTGGAATCTAATCTGCGACAAACAATATATATTCTCTTGGAAGCTGGTATTGAGCGAACAATGCATATAAGATTCTTTGAAAAAGAAGATTTTTGTGCTGCTAGCAGGTGATTGTTCGGTGTTTCTAGCAGGAAAGAAAAATGGTATATATTTTGGCGGTAACAATATAAAACAGTACAGAAAGTCTTTCAGTAGAATTTTAATCGAAAGAGCAGAAAAGAAGAATGGTATATATTTTAATGGCAACAATACGAAATAGTACAGAAAAAATTTCAGAAGTACATTTGCGATACTTAGGAGGAAATAGAAAAGTATGAAAAAAGGAATTAAAAAGGCGGAATATATATGGCTGTCTCTGTTGTGTACAGGCGTTGTTTTTGGCTGCGCGCCGAATCAGGACGCAGAAGTGTCTGTAAATTCAACTGAAAACGGCATTGTGGAAGAATCAACACCCCCGCAGGAAACGGAGCGCACACAATCTGTGGATGCGTCGGAGGCCGCGGATACATATTTTTTTGAACGGCAGATGGAGGAGAACGTCGAGCAGTTTTATGAGAAGGCAGAGGAGCAGGGCATTGAGTGGAAGGATGCCGCGAAATATCTGAAAATCCTGACGGACGATAATCTGTTCCAGGACGGAAAAATGGCGCTCACAGGGCTTGTGCTTGACGATATTGACGGAAACGGCCAGATGGATATGCTTGTCATGGTGCTGGATGCAAAAGAGGAACCGTTTTATGGTTCCGGTGCGTTGTGGTTCTACATGAACGATGACGAGCCGTATTGCTTCTCCGAGGAGGACTGCTCGTATTATGGCTGGTTTGATGTCTTCTGGGACGACATTGACAACGATGACAACGTGGAGATCGTGTTCAGCGCGCAGGGGACAGGCTGCGGTGCGGTGGGGGATTCCTATAAGGCGGTATTCAAGTACAGAAGTCAGTCGGAAAGCGGTTCTGGTAAAGAGAACGAGAAGGCTGTCTTGACGGGCAAAAAAGAGGATCAGGAGAATGATGTAGAAGCTGCTGGTTCGGACAATAAAGAGAACAAAAAGAGTGCTGTAGAAGCTGTCAGTCTGGATGGTCAGGACAACCAGAAAGATGCAACAGAAGTTGTCGGATTGGATAATAAAGAGAGCCAAAAAGGCACTATAGCGACTGTCAGTTCAGGTAATCATGAAAGTCAGGAAAAGGCCAAAGAAGATAATGGAATGCATATAGAACGGATGCAGCTCCCGTCAGATTTCGAGGGTGACTATGATTCTGGGATTGGCGTGGAGGTCTACCAGGAGCCGGAGATGAACCGGTACATGGCGTACTGCCCTTATTTTGACGAAAAGCGCTCTTTTCGGGCACAGAATATCGAGGAGGGAAATCTGCCGCAGGCGTCGGAGCTTGTGGGCGGCGAGGTGCGCGGCTTTTACAACCTGCGTGTCGCACAGTATGAGGGGAAAAAAGTCCTGCAGGCTTCAGAGTATTTAAACGGCGAGGGCGGAACTGTACATAATGTTGCCACGGCGCAGTTTTTAATCACATGGAAGGAGGACGGCACGCCCGAGGTTATCAAGTGGTGGATTGAGGAGGACAAAAATACATACGCAAACTGCCATGAAAGCAGGATTGACTTTTCGGGCGGATATTTTTATTATGCCAATCCGTCTGACCATGATTATCTCTACCGCGTCAGGGAGGACGGCAGCAAGCCGCAATGTCTGGCTAGGGTGCCGGCCGAAAATATCTGTGTGCGGGACGAAGCGGTTTATTTTGCAAATCAGGGGAGCGAGCGGGGAATTTACTATGTACGGACAGATGGCAGCGGCATGAAAAAGTTGTGCGGGTCAGGACATGATATACAGGTCTGTGCCGAGTATGTGTATTTTTGTGATGTGTACGATGCGGCGTATGACACAACAGGTCTGGTGACGGAAAAGCCGGCAGAATCCAATGATTGTTTTCTGTACCGCATGAAGCGGGACGGATCGGCAAGGGAGCTGATTGACACAGATGTGCAGCAGTATGTGCTAAGTGACGGGTGTTATCAGGAAGTATATCATATGGGTTCTGTTTATAACTCAAAATATGAGTATATTAACGACGGGGACGAAGTGGAATTGTCTCTTGCCAGGACAGGACTTGATGGACAGAAGGCGGAGGGACTGATCGGTATGCGGGGCAGAGTGGACAAGGGAGAGAAAAAAGAAGAAGTAGCTCTGGCTGTAACACAGCTGATGGTATATGGAGGAAAGGTTTACTGTATATGGACTAGCTGGCGTGGAGACAACGCAACAATTTATGGATACGACTTGTGGGAACAAAAAAGTGATACGATATCCGTCCCTGCCTATACAGATGGCTGCATATATAAAGGATATTTTTATGGCATAGAGGGGCAGCAAAAGATTTACCGCACAGCGCTGGACGGTGAGGCATATGAGGAGGATTGCGCGTACCTGTATCAGGAAGAAATGTCCGATGGGATTGTTTCGGATATATATGCCACACAGGAGGGCGTGTTTTTCCGGCGTTTTGTTTCTGGACAGGAAGGCTGGCAGTGGTTTCGGATTGATGAAGATGGGCGCGCGCAGGAGTGGGCGGCGTCTGCGAAGGAGATATAGAGTTTGCCGGTGATACAGGATGAACTTTGAAAAGCGCGAAAAATGAAATTCGTATAGGAGAGAGTGGTATGTGTTGTGGGAAAAATAGGTATAACATAGCAGTGCTGTTGCTGGGACTGGCTTTGACGGCATGTGGAAAGCAGGAGGGGCAAAACGGCGCAGATGGTTCCGGGACAATTGCAAAAGCGCAGACAGAGGTTGCAAATGATTTGCAATATCAGGATACAGCGCAGGAGGTCTTAGGGACACTGCGTGTGGAATCAGATACTGCAGAGACAGAGGGGGAGGAGGTGGATACTTTTGGCGCACATCGTCAGGAAGCAGACACATCAGAAAGCAAGCAGGGGGGTGCAGCAACGGATGTAATCACAGTATACACGACAGAGAAACCCTTGCGTTCCGATCAAAAAATCCCCGTCGTGTACACCGATGAGCTGTCACTGCTGGAGCAGCTGGGGCCGACAGACTGCAGCTATGCATATCAGGACGGAAATGTATATTACCGCCAGTATCACGAGGATTCTTATGAGGAAGGCGCGCTTTGGGGAAACTATCAGGCGACGGCCGGGACGGACAAGGAGATTGTGCGCATAAATGCGGACGGCGAAAAGACCGTTCTTTTTACAGATCAGGGATATGGGGACATATATCTGATGGGAAACCGGTTTTACATGAAGGAAATGGTCTCTAAGAAGAATGGGGATCTGCCGCAGTCATATCCGGTTTTATATTCAGTGGATATGCAGGGGCAAAACCGTGTCGATTACGGTGAACAGGGTTTTGTTTGTTTTGCGGACTGGGACAGGAATTGCATTGTCATGAAATTTTATATGGAGGATACGCAGGAGACGGTTTATAAGGTCTTAAATACCGAAAATGACGAGTTGACTGCGCTGCCGCTTGATACAGACGGGTATTGTACATTTTGGGATTATCATGATGGCTGGTGTTATTTTGAAGAGGATTGCAGGAACGGAGTTTTCAGAATTGTGGCGGTGTCGTTGGAGGGAAAAATTAGGGAGATTATCGCGCTGTCTTCGGATCGGGAGACGGAGGAGTATGGGTATCGCGAGTACATCTGCGATTTGCGCGTTGATGGGGAGCGGATTTATATTGTGTTTGGCGGTTATGCCGGAAGCGGAAATTTTTATCAGGGCGGAAGGATTCTGACGACAAAGCTCGACGGCTCTGACTACCGCGCGATCGAATGCAGCGAGGACCATTTTTTTGTCCGGCAGGAACAGGGACGGCCGCTGGTTTATTTTATG
This sequence comes from uncultured Lachnospiraceae bacterium, assembly GCA_910588755.1. GTDB lineage: Bacteria > Bacillota > Clostridia > Lachnospirales > Lachnospiraceae > COE1. Next base: position 6,485 of record CAJUQZ010000151.1, read on the forward strand.
CACCACAGGTATGATGACGGCGAGCAGGTGGCGGATGACGGGGACGATTACGAGACGACCGTGTGGGATGTGGAGAAAAATATGACCTATCCCTGTGATTTTCCGTATCAGTTGATCTATACGCTTGATAAAAAATTAACAATCACAGGACAGCCGGGGTATGCAAGGCCAATGTGCGTATACCAGAGCAGTGCGGGCCAGACGGACTTTTATGCCCTTCCCGACGACTCCGGCAGAATTGTCAGGGCTGCGATACAGGTTGACAGGGATATTTTGCAAAGAAATGACGGGGAGGAGTACGAGATTGACTACCAGCATCTGTACTATGCGGACGGGTATCTGTATTTCGAGGCGGAGTTTAATATCTATGACAGCGAGTACGCGATCGGCTGGCGCGACGGATACCGCCGAATTCAGACAGACGTATATCGCCGCAGACTCGCGGACGGGAAGATGGAACTGTTGTACTCGTATTAGGGTGTGTTGCCCTTCATTTGACCAATCATCTGTAAGATGATTTAACCTTTCGCAAACTGTGACGTACATCTGACAGAAAGTGTTGTATACACCATTTTAAGAAAATACTGCGTTTTGAGGAGGAGTTATGAAAAAGAAGATTTGCTGCATAGCCGCGGAAATGTTTCTGGCAATGGCCCTTATTAGTGCATGTGCTGATGGGCGTCAAGAGGCCGTGGGGAATATGCAAAATGTGTTAGGGCAAAGGGTGGATGAAGATGTTCCTAGCGATACGGAAAATGTGTCAGAGCAAAGGGTGGATGAAGATGTTACGGGCGATACTGAAAATGTGTCAAAGAGCAGGGAAGGTGCAGGGTCTGGCGCTCAAGAGTCATCTGATCCCGCAGCAGAGGAAATGCAAGGATTAAAAAGTACTGAGGTTACACCTATTGCCCCGGATTTAAACCACAACGGCAGAGCCGAGGAGGTTCAACTGACAGACCTGACTGACGGACAGGGTCAGCTGTTGGAAATCTGGGAAGATGACAACTTGCTTTTTCGTACAGAAGGGTATTATGTACACTCAGGACAGGAAAGCGTCTTTCTGTGTACGCTGGACGGGAAGGATTATCTCCTGTGCTACTATCCGGAGATGTTTCAGGGTGTCTGTACATATGGCTATCAATTGTTGACTCTGGTGGATAACAGGCAGAATACAGAACAGTGGCGTGGGGTTGATTTTGATATCAATTTTGGTTCTCCTGTCCACGGTGACTTTGACGCGGAGGCGATTGCTGATTTTATGGACGAGATCAATGACCTGCTCGCCCACAGTGTGCAGCTGCTCAACACCAACGACGAACTGCAGGGAACCTTTGAGAAGGAGGGGCGGCTGTATGACAGTCTGTGGTGGATGGACAACCAGGAACCAGTGTTTGTCAGGGACGAAAGCAAGCCGCTGCAGGAGAACCTAAAAGATTATCAGGCCGCGATGACAGCAGTGCAGGAGCCGCCGGTTCCCGTGGAAGTAAACGGCCTGCCCATCACGGAGCCACTGGAGATGGTTTTTTGCAGCGGTGCGGGGGCGTGGAGAACCGTCGTTAACTTAAATCCGGATGGCAGCTTTGTGGGTGAGTACTCTGATGCGGACTGCAACACGATCTATGTCTGCCAGTTTCATGGGCGGTTTGGGGAGGTGGGAAAGCTCACTGACAATTCATGGCTGTTAACGCTGGAGGAACTGTTGCTTGACACCGGATACAGTGTCGGGGAGAAGTGGGACGTGACAGAGGACGGGTACACGATCCACTATATCTCAAGTGACCCATATGGCTTTGACGGCGTGGACGGGAGCGCCCTCAAACCGGGGGCGCAGTTTATCCTCTACAGTCCGAACGCCACTGGACATAAGCCGGGGACAGAGCTGTACGGCGCGCTGGAATTCCGCTCATGGATGTGGATGTACGACCGCCACGAGTTTGACAGTGAGAACGATACCTTAGGCTGCTGGGGGCTGCAGAATATGGAGGCAGGGCGGGGATTCTTTGCGGATTAATTAAAGAATATAAGACATATCGCTAATCCGTTTGATGATTCTTTTCCCGTCATCGCTTACAAACATATAAGAGACACCGCCTGCGAGGCCAAATGCTTCCGCGGTGTTCATGAATTCCACGCTCAATCCCATGAACATGGTGTTAAACACGCTTAGCAAGTTTCCGTGTGACACGATGAGAATTGTCTGTTCATTGTTGGACATGATTTCGTCGAAGAAGGGTTTTAACCGGTTCCATTCGTCCCTGAGGCTCTCGGCATCGGAAAACATTCTGTCATCGACGGTCCTTACCTGCTGTTCCATATTTTCGCGGAGCCACTGAACGGATTGACCGCAGCATTTTCCGAGGTTATGTTCTCTTAATTCCTTTCGCAATATGGGTGTAAGATTCAGGTAGCCGCCGATTTTTTCAGCAGTTTGCTTTGCGCGCTTCAGGTCAGAGCTATAGAGCACGGCACTCTTGCCGTTTAGCTCAGAGGCCAGCTTTTGTCCTATTTTGTCTGCCTGTAACAGACCTGTCTCTGTCAGTTCCCAGTCTGTCCAGGAACCAACCATGCCATTTGTGTGGTGAATGGACTGTGTGTGTTGAATTGTAATAATTGTTTTCATAAAAACCTCCTATAGATTCATTTGACATGTTCTCATTCTCTTTTTGCAATCTGAAAGCTCGCCGCGGCATCGTCGAGTATGCGCATGAGCTTTTTCTCATTTTCGGTATCCTTGTATGCGCATGGATACACAAGACAAAGGCCATTTTCTCCCAAATAGTCCCACCGCAGTCCATAAAAGTACATGATAAAGCGGTCAGTTCCTTCATTGTGCCAGACGCTGGCCTTGAAATAAAAGTCACCCTCCAGTGGCGTAATGCCTTCCAGCGCGCCCGAAAAAGTTCCTGTTTCCCTGTATTCATTGATGGCAGTATAGATGATATCGTCCGTCATGACTGCCATATAGGGATAAGTCCCCTCCTCGCCCCAGTCCCGGCCGGGCGCGTAAGTGCTTAAAAGCATCACTTCCCCGGCGTGGGATTCGGCCTCCTGAAAGGCATCGTTTACCTGGAAGGAAATGCAGTGTTCGATATTGTCATCGTCCCAATAGACATCTTCTATGATATGGGAGGAAGGGGCTGGAACAATCTGTGCTGGCGGCGGGGCTGGGCTGGCATCGTCCGCAGTAATGTCATTTGCCTGTCCGACAGGTTTGGCGTTCTGGAAAAGTCTGTTGAATAATCCCATTGAAAAACCTCCTAAAAAAGTGTCCATATACGAAACCTGCACCATTGCAGGGCGGATCATATGGATTGAACTAGATAGAGTGAGTATACCATAACGGCTGTCTGCATTCAAGAAGTACAAGATTCAGAATAAACGCACAAATGAAAAAAGTAAACTCGCATTGAATTTTTAGGTAATATTATTAGAGTATTAGTACTACAGCGAACAGATTGAAAATGTCCTGTCAAAGCTTATCAAATATATTGGAATTACGTTGAATAACTGGCTATAATATGAACCAAAATCCACTATATCAGGAGACATTAAATGTACTGTTCG
>CAJUQZ010000152.1 GCA_910588755.1 uncultured Lachnospiraceae bacterium
CGCTGGCAGAAACAAATCTGTAATATGTACCATACTGGTTTTTCGACTCTTTGAGAACTACCTTGCGGCAACTGGTCTCTCCAACTTTTACATCGGCGATGACTTCCTTGCCATCCTGCTTTACTTCCAGAACCTTGTCTCAATCACTTTCTTGTTATCCATAATCTTTTCCTCCTTATTTGCTCATTCTTCTAATAATTTCTTTGTAGCAAGCCGTCTGATATTCTCCAGAAGGTTCTCCCATTCCATAATTCTTTTTGCTTAAATTCAAATCTCTTACATGGTCGTATGCACTTATAAGTTCCTCTGCCGTCATTCCCTTCAGCTCCTCAACCTTTTTTGCTAATAATTCTTCCATGTCTTTACCTCCTTGTTATTCGGTGTTTCGTTGTTTTATCGTACTCGTACTCTAACACTGCCACCTACGTTGTCAATGGTTTTACGGAAAGTTTTTTCGGAAAAATTCAAAAAAATTACCCGGCAGGTAATCTCTACCCACCGGGCTTCTTTTATCCCGACTTCACAAATGTAACATTTTGTGTCAAATTATAAGCATCGCATTCACGAAGTTTGCGAGATTTCCATGCTCAATCATCACCCCTTTTGGCTTTCCTGTGGAGCCCGACGTGTAGATGCAGTAGCACAAGTCCTGCTCGTTTATAGTACGATTTGGATTTTCTGTATTATCACTTTCTAAAAGCGCCTCCACCAGCAAAACCGTGCAGGAAAGCTCATTCAAAAGCCCGCTGTGCTGTGCCGCAAGCTCCCCTGTGGTGATCAGAAAGGCCGCCCCGGAATCCTCCAGGATATAGCGAATCCTGTCGTCGGGGTACTCGGGGTCAATGGACGTAAAAGCGCCGCCTGATTTCAGGATTCCCTGTCTTGCCACATAAACCGTGCTGTCCCGCTCAAGCATCACACCCACGATTGTCTCGGCACGAACACCCTTGTCGATCAGCACATTGGCCACGCAGTTTGCGCTCTGGTTCAGCTCCCTGTAGGTCAGGCGCTTCCCGGCAGCGATGACCGCCGTCCTGTCCGGATTGTTTCTGACCTGTTCCTCAAAGAGCGCCGTCACCGGCCGGAAGGAAAAGTCATAGTTTGTGTCATTTGTTCTCATGTTTATACCTCCTTGCATGCAAATACAATGATTGTGTTGTTCATATCCATCGCCCTGATGTAATCCACCTCTGACGAAATGCGCTTGACTAGCTCGATCCCGTGAATGTCAAACGCGTCGCTGTCGAATATATATTCTGTCGGGTTGAACGGTATCCCGTTATCCCGGATTCTAAGCCGCATCGTTTCGTCCTCAACGGAAAGGTTGACATCGATCCAGCGGACACTCTTCCCGCCATATTTGATAATATTGACCACCATCTCCTCCGCCGCCACGGCCGCCAGGTTGGCACTCTCCGGGGCAACATTGTTCGCGGCGCAGAACGCCGCAATCTCCCTTGGAACCTGCACGGCCTCCTCGAGTGCAGCCGCCACGGAGAGGTCGAGATTGACGCCCTGGTTCTCCTTGGGAAGAATATAAAAATCCGCGCCGTGATATTTGACCTTGCGGTAAAAATATGCCGTGACTGCCGTAAAAATCTCCGCGCAGACAAATGAGACCGCAAGACCGTTCACACCAGCGCCGCCAAGTATTTGTTCTAGTAAAATGCCTGCAAGCGCGACGGGAAGGACATAGAGACAGTTCTGCAAAAACGTAATGAGGCTGGCCTGCGCCGACTCCTCGATCGACTCGTAATAGCTGGTGAGGAACTTATTCCACAGATAAAAGGGCAGCGAAAAAATAAAGAGCCGAAGCGCCGTCACCATGTCCCTTTGCAGCGGCGAATCCTTGATTCCAAACAGGATTGTCACCTGCCTGGTCAGAACCATGATGCAGACAAAGGCGATACCCACCACCACAAAGCTGTACTGCAACGTCTTTTTGCACAGCGCGCGTATGCCGTAATAATCCTTTTCGCCGTACAAGATACCGGCCATGTTGGGAATAATCCCGATGATACCGCCCGAAAGCATCTCCACGATCATCAGGATATTGTCGCAGACCGTATAGATTGCCATTCCGTCCTGCCCGGTCAGGTGAATGATAATCATGTTCAGCCCCAGGGACTTGACAAAGCTCATCGCCATAAACACAAAAACAGGCGCGCCCGTGACCAGCGCTTCCTTTAAGAGCGAAACAGGCGGTGATTTCACAAAGCCGATCATCCGCTTGGGGGAATGTATGTACTTGACAAATACCACCATGCCCAGGGCAAACCCCAGAATGGTGGACAGGGCGGCTCCCTTCGTCCCCAATGAAGTGTATTTTAAGAAAACAAAATCAAGAACAAGGTTGATCACATTGGACAGGATCAGATAGGCAGACGAGAGCTCCGGGTGATTCTCCGCGCCCAGATAGCTCGACATCAGCAGGCCGATGCCGATAAACGGCGCGCCCAGCATGGACACAAGGATATAATCCGCCGTGTACGCGGCCACCCCCGCCTTGGCGGCCAGAATCTCGCCCAGCGGCGGCGCGGCAATAAACGCCAGGGCGGAAAACACCAGCCCCAAAAACAGCGTGACAAAAAAAGTCAGGGTAAACAGGCCGGACGCTTTTTCCCGCTCTCTTCGCCCCAGCATGATGCCCACGGCGATCGCGCCTCCTGTCCCCAGACAATATCCCGGTATCTGCAGGATTGTCTCCACCGGAATGCTAAGTGCCACCGCCGTCATGGCGTCGGTTCCAAGCAGGTTTCCCACCATGACCGTGTCCAGTATGTTGCCCAGCTGCAGCGACAAGGACATCATGATTCCCGGTATGAGGTATTGATGAATCTTCGTATTTAACAGTCGTTCATTTCGTTGATGCATGAAAAGTCTCCCCCATTTTTTATTCCATTATTTGTGTTCCCGGCCTGAAATGCAATAGACACGGAACGATTCGCACTTTTTTGGGAATAATTTGCATTTTCGGAATAATTTGCATCTTTTTGGGTATAGATTGCTTTCTCACAAATAGCATTGGCTTTTTTTACATGTTATAATTTAGAAAGAGATATAGAAATAACTTTACTTAAAGATAAGAATTCACCTAAAGATAAGAAAGGAAAAACTATGACTGGAAATTACATTGACCTGATGATTGTCTTCACAACGCTAATTTTAAGCGTCCTGTGCATCATCGGCGGCGGGGCGATGCGCTTTTTTTACCACAGGGAGATGGCTCTCGAGTATCTCGGCTGGGGAACGCTCGTGGCCGCGGCCTGGAACTTCTCAAACTCCGCCGCCGGACAATACCTGTTTCCCGCTGCGGCAGACTATCTTGCATTTTATACCACACTGCTTCTGCCGTTTCCCTTTTTCCTGTACCTGAACGTTCTGCAGCAAAAACGGTATCAGAAGCTATATCGGGTGATGGGGATTACCGTACTTGTGGAGACAGTGGTCTTTGCGTTCCTGCAGCTGACCGGGCTTGGCAGCACCGGGCAGAATGCCTTTGTCATGCTGCTTGTGTTAAGCCTGTTTTTGACGCTGATGTTCCTAACGATCCTGACAGACCTGTATCAAAAGCGAATCCGGGACTATCTGTTGGGTGCGCTGGGACTTACGTTTGTCTGGTTTGTGTGCGCGGCGCGGCTGATTCCCTACTTCTTTTTGGAGCGGAAACTGCGGGACAACGCCCTGCTGCCGGTCGGGCTCATTTTCCTGCTGCTGCTCGCCATGATCAACACCGTCCATGAACTGATCCAGATGGAACGCCAGAGACAGGAGGCCCTTGCAGCCAGCGACGCGAAAGGGCGCTTCCTCGCCAACATGTCCCACGAAATCCGCACGCCCATCAATGCGGTGCTTGGCATGGACACCATGATCCTGCGCGAGACAAAAGAGACGCAGATCAAAGAATACGCGCTGGATATCCAGAATGCCGGCCAGAGCCTGCTCGCCCTGATCAACGATATTTTAGACCTGTCCAAGATCGAGTCCGGCAAGCTGGAGCTTCTGGCGGAGGAATACGATTTCAGCAGCCTGATCCACGACATTATGAACATGATTTCCATGAAAGCACAGAACAAGGGACTGTCTGTCAGCCTCTCCATCGGGGAGGACCTCCCGTCCCGGCTGTGGGGCGATGACGTGCGGCTCCGTCAGGTTCTAATCAACCTGATGAACAATGCCGTCAAGTACACCGAACAGGGCGGCGTCACCCTTTCTGTCCGGCAGGCGCCCGCCTCCGGGGCAGATATGGTGTCCCTCACCTTTCATGTGACAGACACCGGAATCGGCATCAAGGAAGAAGACCTCTCCAAGCTCTTTTCCGCGTTTGAGCGCATTGAGGAGCAGCGAAACCGGAACATCGAGGGAACAGGGCTTGGCATGAGCATCACGACACAGCTTCTGGAACTGATGGGCACAAGCCTCCAGGTGGACAGTGTCTACGGAAAAGGCTCTGACTTTTATTTCACGCTGGAGCAGAAAATCGTAAACGCAGAGCCGATCGGCAACCTGGAAGAACGCATCCGCAGGCAGGCGAAGGAATACTCCTACCAGACGCTGCTGACCGCGCCGGACGCGCATCTGCTTGTCGTGGACGACAACGCCATGAACCGCCGGGTATTCAAAAACCTCTTAAAGGCCACCCTGGTTCAGATCGATGAGGCGGGCAGCGGCATGGAATGTCTCACACTGACACAGAAAAACCGCTACGACCTCATTTTTCTCGACCATATGATGCCAGACATGGACGGCATCGAGACACTGCACCGGCTCATGGCAGACACAGACTCCCCCTGTCGGAACGTACCTGTGATCGCGCTTACCGCAAACGCCGTCGCCGGAGCCAGAGAAATGTATCTAAATGAAGGCTTTCACAGCTTTCTCTCCAAGCCAATCAACCCGAATAAGCTCGAACAGCTGCTGCTCGACCTGCTGCCGGAAGAAAAAATCGTGCCCGGCGCGCCGCCTGAACTTAGCCTGGATATGGAAAAAACTGCCGGCGCAGAAATCGGTGATACAGAAATACCTGTCCATATGGAAACAAACGATGGCCTAGGAAACACTGTTGGCACCAATACATATGACGGGACAGAAAACACTGCTGGCACAAATACGTATGCCAGGACAGAAAACACTGTTAGCTCAGTGCCATATGGTATTACAAACAAAAATACCAGTATGAAACTATCTAGCAGTACCAAAAAAACTGTTGGCGCGGAATCATATACTAACCTGAAAAGTACAGCCGACGACTACGAATTTCCAGAGATTGACGGCATAGACTGGTCTTACGCCAGACTGCATTTCAGGGAGCCTGACTTTTTATTGGAGACCATCCGGGATTTCTACCGCGCAATGGACACCGACCATGACATGCTGCTGCGGTATCTTAGCCAGATTGAGGACGCCGACGCAGAAGCCCTCCGGCAGTTCCGGGTAAAAGTCCACTCGATGAAAAGCTCCGCTGCCATGATCGGCGCGACCTCCTTATCCGGCGTTGCAAAAATGCTGGAATACGCCGCAAGGGATGGCAGAACTGATATTCTATTCTCGGTGACACCGTACTTCCTGGAGGAATGGCGTCGCACGAAGGAGCGGCTCCGCCCGCTGGCTGATGCCCCGGAGGAGCACGCAGACACACAGAAACCAGACGCGGACCTGAAAATCATTCAGGAATATTTTCCAATGCTGGAACAGGCGATGCAGCGTGTGGATATCGACACGGCGGACGAAATCATGCGCCATCTCGATTCCTTCCAGTATCCAAAGCCCGTCCGCGCGCTGATGGAGGAGCTTGGCCTGTCCGTGACCAATCTCGACGCCAGCCAGACATCGGAAATCATCGGAAAGCTGCAAACGGCAATTCGCGATTATTGATATAATGAATGACCAATTATGGAGGAAACAACAATGAAAAAAATACTACTTATCGGAGACCTGGGAAACACGGAGAAAAACCTGTCAGAATACCTGTCTGACGAGTATCAGGTACAGCTCTGCACAAAACAGCTTGACAATGTCCAGGCGATGACCGGAATCCTGAAGCCAGACCTCGCAATCCTGTCCCACTTAGAAGAAGAAAACGACCAGCCCCTGCTCGACTGGTTCCATGAAAAGCACGAAAAACTCCCGGTGCTGATCGTGCTCGGCAGCCGGGAGACACAGCAGCACAAGGAACTGTTTGAGAAAGAGCAGTTCAAGAAGATGACACCGCCTGTCAACAAGACTACTCTGCTCAACAAGTGCCGCCAGCTCCTGCAAAGCGGCAAGCCAAACAGATACGCATCCGGCAAAAAGAAAGTCCTGATCGTGGACGACACGCCGGTGATGCTAAGAAATTTCAAGAACATGCTTGAAAGTACATACGATGTCGTCCTTGCCACCTCCGGGCGACAGGCGCTCAACACCATCGTGCAGGAAGAGCCCGACCTGGTTCTGTTAGACTATGAGATGCCGGAGATGAACGGCCGTGAAGTCTTTGAAGCCATGCTTGCCGACGAGGACATGAAGCATATCCCGGTCGTATTCCTGACAAGCGTATCCGACCGCAAAGCCGTCTTTTCCATCCTGCAGTCCAAGCCGGCCGGCTACATCCTAAAGCCGACCGAACAGGAAAAGCTGCTTGGCACAATCCGGGAAGTCTTAAAGGAATAAAGCGCGGAGGGGAAACGCCTTTCCCCTCTTAGACTGTATTTAAATCTTCATGACTATTTTCGGATTATTAGTACTATGCCCTCTGCCAGAGCAACATATTATCCTAACATAGTTTTTTACCATTACACACGAATAAACTGTAACAATTTTTCTACATATTCCATGCTATGATTAATACTTAAATCCCCATGATAGTACTGAGGTAAAATTTCAAGTGCTGACTTGCTAATTTTTTTACTTAATAAGTCAGCAGACATTTTCATAATTTTCTGTTCTTTCCCACCAACAAGTATAAGAGTCTTCGCCTGACAACCAGTTATTGTATCTTTCAACTTATAACTGGAGTTCGCTGATAAGAAAGAAATCATATCTTCCTTTTTTATCAGCGAACTATCATTATAATAATTTTCAAATAGTGATGAATGAATATGCAGGGATTGGAACTGCAGCTTTGCAAACCATCTCTTTTTTATGAGGGGGTAACACAATGAAAATGAAGGGGCAATAAAATACTCTGTTATTCTCATTGGCATGACCAGCGCACTTTCTATCATGGCAAAATCACAAATATTATTTCGTTGTGATAGTATCTCCACTAATACCTGTCCACCAAGCGAAAGACCTCCCGCTAACAATATATGACCATTAAATTGCTCATCAATGTATGAAATAATTTCTTTTGCATTATTTTCAATTGAGGTAAAAGATACATCACTTCCAGTATGACCATCTAATATCGGTATTACAATATGAAAACGGTTTTTAAGCAACTCTGCTGTTTCCATATAATTCCACCATGAAAGACCTCCGCCATGAAGAAGAATAATTACATCTTTATTTTCCTTTCCAAATTCAACTGTTTTCATCTATCCGCCATCCTTTATTAAATTTCTTCCTGCTTTCGTTTCGTTCTGCTGTCGGCTCCAGTTTCTTATATTTTATTATAACATTTTCTGCACGGTGTCGGATATGGTTTCCAATAAGGGTTGAATCATAAAATGTATTTTATGATGTGCAGTTAAATAAATTATATCACTCTGTTGCATATTGTCAACAATAAGCGGTTAATATTTAGCAATATTGTTGATGCAATTTAACAACAAATAGGAGGTAACAAAATGGAAGATCTAGAACTGTATCTGGACAAGGTAGGAAAAAGGATCATGGCGCGGCGGAAAAAGCTGGGGATAGCACAGGAGGCACTCGCGGAAAAAGCGGGGTGACAACCCAGTTTGTGTCCTATGCGGAATCAGACAAACGGGCGATACGGCCGGAGAACCTGATGAAGATAGCCTCTGCCCTCGGTGTCAGCACGGACTATATCCTGACGGGCGACATCATTGACAAGGACAAGCTCCTGCTGTCGGACAAGCTTGACAAGCTTACGGCTGGGGAAGTGCGGATTGTGGAAAGCATTATTGACGAATGTATTGCCCTGTATCACAGGGAATCATAGGTAACAGTTGATGAAAAGCCGATGGATTGCAGATTTGGTTCCCTCAATCCATCGGTTTTTAAGTACAGTGGCTTGTAAAGCCATATTTTGCAGCGCAATGTTGTACTATAGTTCACTGTTGCATGTTATATCTTAAAATATCTCATATTGTTGGCAAATTTCAACAAAGCACTTATAATTGGTAATGCAAATAATATTTTAGGAGGGATTTCATTATGAGGATGAAACAAATTTTAGGGTTTGCACTGGCTGGCGCGATGTCCGTGGGAGCTGTATTAGGGAGCGAAATGCCGGTGTATGCGGCTGCGGAAGACTGGCTCAGGTTTGATGCGGACAGTAATGGAAGGAAACAGCCTGATCCACCAGACGAGGAAAACTGGAAAATGTCCTATGGTTACACAATGTACCCAAATTATAAGTACCTGCTGCATTACTGCACCGAAAATACCAGAATGCATAACAAAGACGGTGATGGGTATGGCTATGATGTCTTTACATATGTGGACGCTATGAAAGGTCCTGCCAGTGTTTATGACTCTACTTTGGTTGACTATAAGGCAGAGACAAATGTATGGCTCACGATTCCTTTCAGTTTTGAAGAAGCAGAACATGTATTGCGCGAAAATAATGAATGGAATAACACACGAATACCTGAGGGTGAGGCATTGATTATCTATGGTAACGATGGTAATCATAAGTGGGAAGAAGTTATGGCAACAGGCTCCATAATGGTATATGACCAAAACAACAATCTGGTAGACACTTTTCCCTTACAGAGCCAGCCAACTGACACTACAAATACAGATGTCCCGGTTCCGGAGCCGGCAGATCCCATACCGGCCGTAGAGCATACGGCGGATGTGCCGGCTGTAACAGATGTGACAACGACGATACAGCCAATTCAAACTCCGGACAACAGTGCATCAGCTGAAGCAGTTGCAAGAGAAGTTATGCAAGGCAAGTGGGGCGTTGGAAGGGAGCGCAGAATCAGGCTGGAAGCCGCAGGATATGATTATGCGGAAGTACAGAAGCAGGTATCTGCTTTGATGAGACGGGCATCATAATTTTTTTCGGAACGAGAGAAATGATGATCACAGACTAAGCCGGCTGTTCAGGTTTTATCACCTGACGCCGGCTTAGGGATAATGCATACTGCTATTTACTTATAGTTGACGATCTTGCCAAAATCAGCTTTGAGGCTAGCGCCGCCTACCAGTCCGCCGTCAATGTCGGGCTGTGCGAAGAGCTCCGCCGCGTTTCCAGCGTTTACAGATCCGCCGTACTGGATACGAACTGCCTCGGCAGTCGCTGCATCATACATCTCAGCGATGCAGTCACGAATGCCCTTGCAAACTTCCTGCGCCTGCTCCGTCGTAGCTGTCTTGCCTGTTCCGATTGCCCAGATCGGCTCGTATGCGATCACCAGCTTCTTCACCTGGTCAGCTGTAATGCCCACCAGATCAGACTTAATCTGCAGTCTGATCCAATCCATCGTAACGCCTGTCTCTCTCTGCTCTAAGGACTCGCCGCAGCAAAGGATCGGTGTCAAACCGTGTTCAAACGCCTTTGCAACCTTCTTGTTGAGGAACGCATCGTCCTCCTTGAAGTAATCGCGGCGCTCGGAATGTCCGATGATAACATACTTAACGCCTGCATCCACCAGCATTCCTGGTGCGATCTCGCCCGTGAAAGCACCTTTCTCCTCGATGTACATATTCTCAGCACCAACCTCAACGTTTGTGCCCTTTACTGCCTCCACAACCG
>CAJUQZ010000153.1:0-2334 GCA_910588755.1 uncultured Lachnospiraceae bacterium
TTGACAACACCCGGACCGCTGACACCCACATTGATGATAGCGTCCGCCTCTGTCACGCCATGAAACGCGCCAGCCATAAACGGATTGTCGTCCGGCGCATTGCAGAAAACTACAAGTTTCGAACATCCGATCGAATCTTTATCCTTTGTCAACTCGGCTGTCTCTTTGATGATATCGCCCATCAGCCGCACCGCGTCCATATCAATACCCGTCTTAGTTGAGCCGAGATTGACAGAACTGCATACAAGCTCTGTCTGCGCCAATGCTTGTGGAATCGAGCGCAGCAGGAGCTCATCTGCCCCCGTCATACCCTTTGACACCAATGCAGAGTATCCGCCAAGGAAATTAACACCCACATCTTTTCTCGCCCTGTCAAGCGTCCTTGCAATCGTCACAAAATCCTCAGAGGTCTTACAGGCGGAACCCCCAATCAGGGCGATCGGTGTGACAGAGATTCTCTTATTTACAATCGGTATGCCAAACTCTTTTTCGATCGTCTCCCCTGTCGAAACCAGATCCCTTGCGACGGTCGTAATCTTGTTGTATATTTTCTCATTTAGACGGCCAAGGTCCGAATCGATACAATCGAGCAGGCTGATGCCAAGCGTAATCGTCCTGACATCGAGATTCTCTTTCTCGATCATTTTATTTGTCTCTAATACTTCATTTATGTTTATCATCTTATCAAATGCCCTCCAGAAAATTCATTTCATATATACTTACGACAGATGAAAGCTTCTGCTCATATTTCATCGGTAGCATACATCACGCCACACCTTCAACCACATCACACCTTAAAGTCTGTGCATACTATTAAATATCTCCTCTCTCTGGCACTTGATAATGACACCAATCTCCTCGCCAAGCCTGTCAAGGTCGTCAGAGACCTCACTTACAGACTTGACAGACTTACTCATGTCCGCAATCATCATCATGTTGAAATAATCGTCCACAATGGTCTGGGAAATATCAAGGATATTCACCCTGTTCTCCGCCAAATATGTACATACCTTTGCAATGATGCCGACAGTATCTTTTCCTACTACTGTTATAATTGTTTTCTTCATAGTCTGTAACTCCTATCCATATTTCGTATATAAGCATTTGTTATATCATATCTCAACCAGCTGCGACATCTCACTTCGGTCCGCCACGTAAATCGGGAAATCATCTGGTTTGTATGGATTGTCCGCCATAGAGATTTCCAGTCGGACTGTCTCATAGGCAAGTTCCGCTAGGTTGTTTTCCTTGCTGAGATGCCCTAAAAATACGGTCTTTAGATGATCATGCAGCAGCCTACTCAAAAGTTTTCCGGACAGTTCATTGGACAAATGTCCCTTATTTCCCAATATCCGCTGCTTCAACGCATAGGGATACGGTCCCACTTGCAGCATATTGATGTCATGGTTTGCCTCGATCAGCAACGTGTCCATTCCCTTCAAGCTCTCAACGGTATAGTCATTGTACGTTCCAAGATCGGTCGCCACCGCCATGCGCTTGCTCCCATATTGGAATCTGTAGGCAACTGGCTGCGCCGCATCGTGGGAGATCTTCATCGGGTTGACCGTGATATCCTTCAGAATAAACTTTTCATCCTCCCTAACCACACGAAAAAGTGAGTCATCTATCACCCCAAGATTACTCACTCTCTTAATGGCTGTTATTGTTCCCTCTGTGGCATAGATCGGGATTCCAAATTTCCTGCATATGACGCCAAGACCGCTGATGTGGTCAGCATGTTCATGCGTGATCAGGATTCCATCAATGTCCTTTCCCGTGAGCCCCAGCTGCCCTAATCTTTGGACTGTCCGCTTGCAACTAATCCCCACATCTACCAATAGATGCGTCGCATCCGTACCGATATAAATACAATTCCCACTGCTCCCACTGGCTATACTGCACATTCTCATCTGATTCTTCCCCTGTTTCCTGACACTGCCGTGCACGGCTATAATATCAGCAGTTGCACAGCAGTGTCAATTATTATTTTATTTCCAGTATACATCAATCTTGTCCCCGTTGTAAAGCTCCTGTGTGTATTGTGCATCCTTTCCATTCACAAGGGTGACAATGCCCGATCCCTGCATTCTGCTGGTGTCAAAATCAATGTAGTCAAATATATCGACAAACATATAACTCTGTTTCCCACGCATGACAATCGGCTTCTGATTGACGATCACGATGATCTTTTTTCCGGCGTCCACGGGCGGTTCTTCCTTTTCCTTTGCGATCGCCGCTTTCTTCTCCTCACGGTTTTCAGCCGTCCTCGTCTTTTCTGGCTGGGCTGTGTTCTCCTCCTGCTTGATCACACGATTGGCCTCCGCAGCCTTTATC
>CAJUQZ010000153.1:2344-4589 GCA_910588755.1 uncultured Lachnospiraceae bacterium
GGCTCCTCTTGTTTGTCTTTGGATTCTAGCTGCTGTTCTGATTCTATCTGGCCGCTATCCTGTGGCGCTTCGGATTCCTGGCTTTCAGTTTCTAGCGCTGTGCTGTCCAAAGCCTCGGATTCCGGTTCGGTCACAGCCTGCGTATCTTTTGCCTCATCGCCTGCGCTGTCCTTTGTCTCTGTTCCTACCCCTTCTTCCTCCGTTGGTACAGACTTTATGGTCTCATCGCTTTTTGTCCCGGTCTCCTGACTGATTTCCGTCTTGGTTTCCGCTTTAACATCCGGATTTTCTACATCAGCCTCTGACTCCTGCGCTGATGTGTTTTCTTCCGCCGCTTTTGCCTCTTTCTCCTCTTTTTCCCTAGATTTCTCCTCTTTCTTTATCTCCCTGCGCTTTTTGCCGTGCAGCTCGATATTGGACTCCTTATAGATTTCCTTGAGCTCGTACTCTTTCCTGTTCTTGAACTCAAGTTGGTTTGTAGCGCAGATTTCCATAGTATCATCAGCCCTTGCCCCGTTGATAAACAGGATCATATCCTCCGGGGAAAGTCCCATATACTCAAAAAATTCTTCATATGTGTAAACAGCTGATACGATAATATCATCGCCGTTCTGGATCATGTACTCCTCCGTCACAGCTGTCCCGTTCACCTTGACCGGCTTTGGAAGTGCCATCTCATCACCGTTTAAGTACACGACAATCTTACCATTATAGTCAATTAAGTCCGCGATCTTCTCCTGCGCTGGTGTGCCAAGCGTGGACTCCTCTAGTGTGATGACATCGTTGGCTTTGATATTGTGACTTAGGCTTACCTCGTCACCGTTCACATACACATGCGCACTCTCACCATACTCACCCTTTGTAACACGGTTTTTGCCGTTCACGGTATAGCGCAGCTCCTCGCCGCGCCTTGGAAAAAGACCCTCCCTGGTAAAATCAGCCTGCATCGCCGCGTCTGTGACTGTCAGCTTATTGTTGTCGTAGAGCTTAATCCGGTTTCCGTTAAAAGTGATATAGATAAAGTTATTGTACTGTTCATAGTAGGTCAGGCAGATCCCGATCGGCGTGATGATTGTCGAATCCCGCAGCGCGCCTTCCGGGAAGTCCACGTCCCGCATGATCTCCTCGCCGCGCAGCGCCACACGCTTTGGATCAAGCTCCAGCTCCGCAGCTACGAGCTCATCAAACCCTTTGATCTTGCCGCCGCCGCCAACGATAAACACTGCGCTTGGCGATTTGCCGCCATTGAGCTCCTTGATCGCATTCGCCGCAAGCTTCGACATTTTCTCAATCTCGGGCTGGCAGATTCCGATTACTTCCTTAGCGGTAATGATCTGCTCCTCGCCCATGATATCCTCGTAGACAATTTCTTCCTGGCTGGCAGCCGCAGTCTTGATCATCTCTGCAGTCGTAAAATCAATCAGACATGTCTTGGCAAGAAGCTCTGTCAATGTATCCCCCGCACAGGGAATCATACCAAACGCCGTCACACTGCCGTCGTCCGTAATTGAGATATCTGACGTACCAGCCCCCACATCAATCATCGCGATATTTAACAGCCTGAACTTTTCAGGGATCGCGACACGGATTGCTGCTATTGGCTCTAGCGTGAGGTTTGCCACCCGCAGCCCGGCAAGCTCCACCGCACTGTACAATCCATCAACAACATCGTCCGGCAGGAATGTCGCAATGATATCAGCGCCGATGGTCTTTGCCTTGTGGTGCTCTGGCTGTCCCATCCACATGCCATTTAGAAAATACCTTACCACGGAATAGCCAACACAGTAAAAATGCATGTTGGTATCGTTCTTTTCCTGGAACTCTTCAAACGCTTGTTCGATTCCTAGTGAAATCAGACTGCTCATATCCTCCTTGGTGACATTCCGCTCCTTGTCCAGATCCATATCCGCATGGACATTCATCGTCTTGAGCACGCGTCCAGCCGCCGCGATACACACCTCGTCCAGCTTAATTCCCGTCTTATCCTGCAGCGCCTGCCGAATGTCCGCTATGGCCGCCGCAACCCTGTTGATATCGTGGATCTGTCCGTCAAGCATGGCGCGCGTTTGATGCTGGCGAATCTCCTGTGCAGTCACCACAAAACGCTCTCCCTGTCGGTATCCCACTGTACCCACCATGCTTCTCGTACCGATATCCAGTCCAAATACAAGCTCTTCTCCATTCACTTTCGTCTCATTCATATCTCAAATCTCCCATCGTTTATTCATAGCCTCTCTGAAATCCG
>CAJUQZ010000153.1:4609-9772 GCA_910588755.1 uncultured Lachnospiraceae bacterium
ATATCATCAAAGTGCCTCCCTGACCTGTCTGTAGGTTTCGTCCAGATCACCGTTGTTTGATATCACCACTTTACAGTGTGCCCTGAACTGCGCCTCACCCAGCTGCCCTCTCATGATATCGGCAGTCTTTTGTGGACTGTAGTGCCTGCTCTGTTCAAGCCGTTGTTTTCGCACTGCCACATCAGCATGGATATACCACAGCTCATCCGCTATTTTGTCATACTGCTCCTCGATTAAAAGTGCTGCCTCGATAAAAAAGTAATCCACCACACCTTTCTTTTGCTCATATGCAATCTGCTCCAGAATATATTTTTTGACTGCCGGGTGAACGATTTCATTGACACCCGCAAGCAGCTTCTGATCCTGAAAAATGATTTCTGCCATCTGTGCCTTGTCAATCGTATGGTCTTCTCTCAATATTCCTGACCCAAGCAGCTCGACAAGCTTCTGGTAACACTCCTGCCCAGGTTCATACAATAAATGCGCCGCCTCATCCGCCCTAATAATCCTGCACCTGTAATGTGCCTCTATATAGGAAAGCACTTGTGTCTTCCCCGCGCCAACCCCGCCGGTAATTCCTATTATCTTCATCCAAACACCTGTTTGCCTATCTTATTTTGCCTCATACCAGTCTGTTCCTGTATGAAGGTCTATCTCGAGCCTCACTGCCAGCTCGCACGCGTTCTGCATCTCATGCGACAGGACCTTTTGTACTTCCTCCACCTCGTCCTTTCTGGTTTCAATCAATAGCTCGTCGTGTATCTGCAAAATTAATTTGGACTTCAGCTTTTTTTCCTTGAGCGCATCATACACATGAAGCATGGCATATTTGATAATATCCGCAGCTGTACCCTGAATTGGGGAGTTCATAGCGACGCGCTCGCCAAACGAGCGTTGGTTAAAGTTGGTTGATTTGAGCTCTGGAACGGGTCTTCGCCTGCCAAACATTGTTTCACAATATCCCTTGTCCTTTGCGTCCTCCACCATCTGATCCAGAAACTTCTTGATTCCCGGATATGTCTTAAAATACGCATCAATATACTCCTTAGCCTCCCCTGGCGTGATGCTTAGATCCTGGCTAAGCCCAAATGAACTGATTCCGTATACAATCCCGAAATTAACTGCCTTTGCGTTGCGCCGCTGCAGGTCTGTGACCTCCTCAAACGGTGTGTGAAACACCTTCGATGCCGTGATTCTATGAATATCCTCGTCCATTTTATAAGCCTCGATTAGCTGACTGTCATCGGACATATGCGCCAGCACTCTAAGCTCGATCTGCGAGTAGTCCGCATCCATAAAAATACAACCCTCCTGGGGTACAAACACCTTTCGGATCCGCCTGCCAAGCTCCATGCGCATCGGAATGTTCTGCAGATTTGGCTCGGTCGAACTAAGCCTTCCGGTCGCCGTAATCGTCTGATTAAAATTGGTGTGTATCTTATTATCCCTGCCAATATAGGCCGCAAGGCCCTCCGCATAGGTTGACTTGAGCTTCGTCAGTCCCCTGTATTCTAGGATATCCTTGACAACAGGGTACTCCGGCGCAAGCTTGTCAAGCACCTCTGCCGCTGTAGAGTAGCCAGTCTTTGTTTTTTTCCCACCAGGCAGCTTCAGCTTTTCAAACAGAATTTCCCCAAGCTGTTTGGGCGAGTTAATGTTAAAGGCCTCCCCGGCCGCAGTATGAATCGCCTGCTCTAACTCCCCGATTCTGCCATTGAGCGCCTCCCCGTACGCCCTGAGCTCTTCAGGTTTCACGAGAATCCCCTCCCGCTCCATATCAAACAGCACATAGGTTAGTGGCATCTCAAGCTCCCTGAAAAGTCGGTCCATCTGACTCTGTTCAAGCGCCTCCGTAAGCAGCGGTTTTGCCTGATGCAGAATATATGTTTGCTTTACCAAATAGGATAGGCACTCGTCCTTTCTTCCCCGAAAAACCGAATGAAAATCCGATTTTCCAAATAGGTCCGACCACTTTGGTAGCTGAATACCAAGATACTCGTCTGCAATATCTGTGATCTCATAATCGCTTTTCAGCGGATTGATCAGATATGCTGCAATTTTACAGTCAAACAACTGCTTTGTGAGCGCCTGCGATGAAAGATTCCTGTCATTTTCCGCAGAAAACAGCTCTCCATAGTCACTTTTCACATCAAATACAGAGACGGAAACCTTCTCATGTAGCAGCAGTTTTTCCAGCTGTTCCCTGATGCAGGCTTCTGGAAGCGCACTGCTGCCCTCCATATAATATATGCTTCGCTCATCCTCTATGCCGCACACAAGACACCCGAAAACCTCTGTGTCTGCATCCAGCTGTAAATACATCTGTCCATCCGCATGGGCCCCAAGCTCCCCCGCATTTTTAGGACGTACATGAATGAGTCTGACTGCCGCATGCCCTGCCTCTGCCACCATATCAAAAACATGGCAGACATCCTCGGCCGTGCGAACCTGAATCACCTTGAGATCCTTGTCTATGTCAACCGCCGGCGTCTGGCTTACCTGTTCATACTGCTCAAACTGGGTGTACAGCGATAACTTTTTCAACCTTGCAACGGCCTCTGGCGTAAAGAAGCCCGCTGGGTTTATCTTCATCGCCTCCAGCGACAACTTAGAAATATCTATTTCCGCATTCTGGTCAATGGTATATAGCGCCCTTTTAGAATCAATGTCCGCCTTCCCTGCCAAGAGCTGCTCGCGGATATTTTTCTGGGACAATTCATCAATGTGCGCATACACCCCATCCACTGAACCATATGTGCCTAACAGGCTGCAAGCTGTACGCTCTCCAATTTTGACCAAATCAGTCAACATTATCAGCGCTGGAAGCTGCGCAGGGCCAATCTGATATGCTGCCTCCACATCACCTGCCCCGTAATCTTTCAGTTCTGTCCGCCCGCCGCCAGTCTCTGGCATACACAATCTGATCCTGTCTGAAACCAGCTGCAAAAAAGTGCGGTCTCCTGACACTAAGACGACCTCCTCTTTCATAAAATGCGCTGCCACAGTCCCGGCCAGATCAGCTGACGAAAACGCCGTCTTTTCAAAAATTCCGACTTTCATGGTAGACAGCACCTCCTTCCGAGGAGAAAGTTGCGCCAAAAACCCCTCTGGAATGCGGTCTGCACA
The DNA here is from genome assembly GCA_910588755.1 of uncultured Lachnospiraceae bacterium. Taxonomy (GTDB): domain Bacteria; phylum Bacillota; class Clostridia; order Lachnospirales; family Lachnospiraceae; genus COE1. The sequence goes on from CAJUQZ010000153.1 coordinate 7,736, forward strand.
GTCCTGCGCGCCAAACAGCACGCACATGTATTCTGGTTTTTCCTTCTCCGCCACCCTCAACATAATATTCAGAAATCCGGATATGGCATTTATGTGCAGTCCTGTCGAATCTGTCATGACTGGCACACTGTAATATGCCTTTTCCAAAATATTATAGCCATCTATCAAAACAATTCTGCTCATTTCGTCCTATACTCCTCCCAGTATCAGGATAAAAAATATCAGGATACCAACTAAAAAAAGACCGGCTTTGAGCTGTTTATATACCTTTCTACGGGTAATGGTACGATTCAGCCTGTCATCCAGTTCACTCTGCACATCAATATCCTCGGCATTTTCCAACCTGTTGATTCCCTCTGTCAAAAGATACTCCACTGTCAGCTCCTCCATACATTCGCTGCAGGAGGTGATATGTTCCACCAACCGAAACTCTGTATCCCTGTCCAACTCATCCTTCAAAAACAAGTGAATACAGCGCTGTGCCTCTTTACAATCCATTGCTGCCCTCTTTGAAGCTGTCCCGAGCTTCTTTGTTTTCGAATTATCACTTACCATAAGATGTTTACTTGTGTGTTCCATACTCTTAATAATACACTATATCTGCATATTTTAAAAGAGAAAAATAAGAATTTTTCAGTTTTTGTGGAAAAAATATGACGAAGAAGCGGCGGCAGTATCCTCTTTTGGTCTACTGCCGCCGCTTCTGGTCTGTGACTATACGATGCTGTCCCCGTCACTGATCTTCTGAATCAGCTGCTGCATCTCTTCCTTGCTTTTTACGCCCTTGCTCTTAGCTATCACTTTCTCTTTTTCATACTCTGTCATCTGGCCGTAATGTTCAACCGCCTGCTCGTCCATCGCCATGCCAAACGCAAGTCCAAGCGGCAAAACGCCGCCCTGTTGCAAACCATCTGTATAATCCATAATCGCACCTCATACCATAAACGCTCTCCTGTTACCGCAAAATCCATCTGTATGGGTTTCGCGCTCTTAGCATTTCCGAATAGAGGTATTTTTATACACAGCTGATTTTGTAACCAAAACGATTGATTGTTTTATAAAAGCTATAAACCAATTACGCTGCAAGGCACTGACCTGAAAGGTTTTGATTGTGGGCATAGCATTCATATTGAAAGACCAAAGAAGTTTATAGATTGTCTGTCAAAAATTCACCAATAACTTTAAAGAGAAATCACATTGCTTCTTGCCGCCGCGAGCATTTCGTCAGCAATCTGGGCACTGTCCTTGTCACAGCGAATGTACCCGTCCACATCGGTCAATGGCAGGGACTTATGTAATATTTCTTCATAGTACATCATCTCATTATCCTGACAGGTTATCGCTGCTTTCTGGATCCTTTCGATCATCTCGATCAATTCCTCCCTTGTCAGCTCCTCCACATAGGGCGGCTGCAAAAAAGCCTGCTCCGCGATGCCGTCAAGGTCCGTCCACCCCCAGTATTGTACAAACTCTGCCTGCTCATGCCGTCTTCCTGTGAGCTGGCCAAGCCTGTCCAGGGCGTCCTGCACGGTCTGTTCCTCTTCATCCCCGCTGCCAATCTGCTCAATTAAAGCCTTTGCCTGCTCTATTTTCTCCGCATCTGCCCTGCGAAATTCCAGTTCTTTTCTCATCTGTGTTTCTCCTTCATATTTCCAGTTTCATTTATTCAATCCGACACTCCTCCCTAAATGCCAAACCATACCTATGAATGCATTCTGATGGGATCCCTTCTGCTTCAATTGCTGCTGCATAACGTTTTTCTTCAATCTGCAATTATGCCATGTAAACAGTATCCTTCAAGGTCTTTTCATCCTTTGTATCATACACCTTTCGCTCCATAATAATCGCATTATCTACACTGCTTTTGGATTTGAACGTACTTTTTGTTACATTTATTTACAATTATATCACATTCAACATAGTTGTCAAATCTTTTGGTCCATATCAGGGTTCATATCAGGGTTCACAAATCAGGGTTTATAAACCGTGGTTCATGTCAGGTTCATACCAGAGTGTATTTGCCACCCTACACTTCCC
>CAJUQZ010000154.1 GCA_910588755.1 uncultured Lachnospiraceae bacterium
GCTCACAAGTCTAATTTCTGACTGGATAGAGTACTAGAACGCAGGCTGATTTTAGAATTTTGGCGAAAATGGTTGTATTTCTTCCTATAATAAATTATTATGGTAGGGTACTGTCTGCGGTTTGTAATAGGGCAGGTATTTCGAGTCTGTTCGCTTGAGAGCCAGTGCATATTGGAGAAAAGGAAGGCAGATGGTACTGATGGATCAGTTTATGAAATAGGGAGTGTAAATATAACGCAGATAAACAGAATGTAAGAGGAGAAGGATGGCATTTCGATATGGTGAGATTGATGACGATTGAGGACTATGACCAGGTGCGGGCGCTGTGGCTGACGATCAAGGGATTCGCGATCAGGAGCATTGACGATTCGCGGGAAGGCGTCGCGCGCTTTCTGCGGCGGAATCCAACGACGAGCGTGGTTGCGGTGGAGGACGGAAAGGTTGTGGGGGCGATTCTCTGCGGGCATGACGGCCGGCGCGGCTGCCTGTATCATGTGTGCGTGAATCCCGCATACCGCCGGCGCGGCATCGGAAAGGCGATGGTCGTGTTCTGCATGGACGCGCTCAAGGCGGAGCAGATCAACAAAGTGAGCCTGATCGCATTTACCAGAAACGATATCGGAAATGCGTTCTGGCACAGTGTTGGGTGGAAGCAGCGAGAGGATTTGAACTATTATGATTTTGTGCTCAACAGTGAAAATATCGAGGCATTTAACAAATGAGCGGAGAGTGCCCTGTAAAGCCTCACGAATGTGTTGGCGGGGAGAAAATCGGCGCAGTTCCGGATTATATTGAGCGGCTATTGAAGGAAAGATATCAGAGAGGCGGTAAATATTTTTATGGGCATTTGATTCAGTAAGATATCATGATTTGTGGAGGGACAGAAGTTGGATATTTCCTATCAGTATGAGAATCAGAAGTTTAATTACAGAGTGTGCGCGATGATGCTTTTTGAGAACCAGATTCTGGCAATGCACGATGAGCGTTCCCCCTATTTTTATCTGCCTGGTGGAAGGGTTAAAATGGGAGAGACTCTAGAACAGGCAGTGGTCAGGGAAGTTCAGGAAGAACTTGGCGTTACGCCAAAGATCATTCGCCCGCTGTGGCTGAACCAGGCGTTTTTTACAGAAGATATCGACAAACTGGCGTATCATGAGCTGTGTATTTATTTTTTAATGGATATTACAGAGACAGATTTGTCCACAAGGGGAAGCGTCTTTACCGCAAAGGAAGGCCGGCGGACGCATACCTTTGAATGGTTAGCGTTTCACAGATTAAAGGACGAGTACTTTTATCCGCTTTTTTTGAAGAAGGATATATTCAACCTTCCCGATCGATTTACGATACGGACGGAAATAGAATAGGTGGCTTTCGGGCAGGGATGTACAAGTTATTTTTGAATAGTTCCTTATGCAGGGAACATTTTTCTGAAAAGCGGTATTGAAATGGGATAAAAATGAAAAGAGGATAAAAATGTCAGCTTATTATATCAAAATCATTCCGGCTGATCCGTATTGTCATGTAGATATGCAGACAGCGCAAAATGTTCAAAGCTATCTCGAGAAATGCATTGTAGTAATGTCGGTTGAGATCAAAATGCATGTGTCGCCCGCCTTTGTTGACTCCGGCGCCTATCTGGAGAAGATTGCATGTCCGTTCTGCGGAAGCGAACTCTGGGACTGGTGGGGAGAAGAGATGGACAGGGCGGCCGCAGAGAGCGGGGAAGACGGGCTTTTTACCAGGCTTGACGAGACAACGCTGCCATGCTGTGGCCGGAAAGCGTCACTCAACGATTTGAAGTATGATTTTCCATGTGGTTTTGCCTGCACGGAGTTTATTCTGCTATATCCGCGGGAACAATTGACACAGCAGCATATTGAGACGGTGGAGCGGATAATGGGAATGCAGGTGAAGGTGATTCATTCTCGGATATGAGTGGGGAGCAGAAGGTCGGTTGCAGGTGAAGGTGATATATTTGCGGATTTGAGTTGGGGCAGAAGGTTGGGTTGTAAGTGAAAGTGATTTATTCGTGGATTTGAGTGTGGGCAGAGTATATTTTGGCAGAAACAGAGAGGGTTATGAGTATATGATGACGGCAGAGCTTGCAAAGAAAATAGGTACATTGTCAGGAGAAGAATATCATATGGTCGAGGTTTACGTTGATACTCTGATGGAGTATTCAAGACGCAGAAAAGAGGAAGCAGCATGGGACAGGATAAAATCGGATCTGGATGCGTCAGAAAAACGCATGGAGCGGGAAGGCGGTATTCATTCCAGTCAGCTTCGGGAAGATTTTGCAGGAGCTTTGTTTGGAATAGCAACAACGACACAGGAGACTATGGATTATTGGAAGGAGTAAAAAATGGAACAGATTCAGGGCGGCGTGACAGCCGCAAAGGGCTTCGAGGCAGCGGGCACAGCGGCAAACATAAAATATAAGGACAGGATGGATATGGCGCTGATTTACAGCAGCGCGCCATGTACCGTGGCGGGAACGTTTACGACAAATGTCGTGAAGGCCGCGCCGGTTTTGTGGGATAAGGGGGTTGTGGACAACAGCCCATATGCGCAGGCGGTTATCGTGAACGCGGGGATTGCGAATGCCTGCACGGGAGAGCAGGGCATGGATTACTGCCGCGAGGAGGCGCAGACGGCAGCGGGATTGTTAAACATTCCTGAAAATGCGGTGCTGGTTGGCTCAACCGGCGTGATTGGCATGCAGCTTCCAATGGAGCGCATCAATGAGGGAATCAGGAAGCTTGTGGCGGCAAAAGACGGTTCTGTTGAGGCCGGGACAACAGCGTCAAAGGCCATTATGACGACCGATACGGTCAATAAAGAGATTGCAGTTACCATAGAACTTGACGGAAAGACCGTGACTGTCGGCGGTATGAGTAAGGGTTCCGGCATGATTCATCCGAATATGTGTACGATGCTTGCATACATTACAACGGACGCAGCCATCAGCAAGCCTCTTTTACAGGAGGCGCTAAGCGGCAGTATTGTCGATTCGTTCAACATGATTTCGGTTGACGGAGACACGTCGACAAACGATACCTGTCTCGTGCTTGCAAATGGTCTGGCAGGCAATGCAGAGATTACTAAAAAGGGCGAGGCGTATGATAAATTCTGCATGGCGCTGAATTTTATTACTACCTTTCTTGCAAGGAAGATGGCAGGGGACGGCGAGGGCGCGACCGCGCTGTTTGAGACGACAGTCATCCATGCGGCGACGAAGCAGGAGGCGAGGATACTGGCAAAGTCCGTGATCGGTTCGAGCCTTTGCAAGGCGGCCATTTATGGCCATGACGCGAATTTCGGCAGGTTTCTGTGTGCGCTCGGGTATTCCGGCGTGCAGTTTGACCCGGACAAGGTGGCGCTTTTCTTTGAGAGCAGGGCTGGGAAACTGCTGATCTATGAGGACGGCGTGGCGGCGGATTACAGCGAGGAGGAGGCGACAAAAATATTGTCAGAGCCTGAGGTCACGGTGCTCGTGGACATGAAGATGGGCACAGAGACCGCGACTGCGTGGGGGTGCGATTTGACGTATGACTATGTGAAAATCAACGCGGACTATCGCTCGTAATTTGTGAAGATCCTTTTAACAGGGACAATTATTGCCTGGAGCGGGTTGCGAAGGACCGAAATCTTATCACGGCGCAGGGGTATGCGTTTGTGGATTTTGCAAAAGCAGTCTGCAATTACCTGAATATATTCGAAAATGAGTAGCAGGAGTATGACCAGATTGACCGGATTAAGGAATAGATATTGGCGTCTGCACAAGGAGGAGTGGTATGGGCATTACATTGACTGATATTCGAAGGATAAAGGCCGAGACAGGTTATAGTGTGGCAGAGCTGTCCGAATATAGCGGCGTTCCTGTGGAGACACTGCAGAAACTTCTCGATGGCGATAGCGTTGACATGATGGAAGGTGTATTATCTGCACTGGAAAGGACGCTGTCTGGTAATGAAGCGATGCGTTCGGGGGAACCGAAATCATGTACGTACGCTTTTCAGAATAATGTTCCGTCTATGGTGGCAGATTCACGGTCATATAATGGCACAGGACAGGATGAGAAGCGGCAGGGCGAATATACGCTGGAGGATTATTACAATATGCCCGATGACAGGCGTGTCGAGCTGATTGACGGTGTGATTTATGACATGGCTGCGCCCGCGCCGCTGCATCAGCTGATTGCAGGTATGGTGTACGCCAGGATTCTGGCATTTATAGAGAAAAATAAGGGAAAATGCATACCCTTTATTGCACCTGCAGATGTACAGTTGGATTGTGACAGTAAGACAATGGTACAGCCTGATGTGTTCATCATATGCGAACAGGACAGGCTGAAACGCTTTGGCATCTATGGCGCGCCGGATTTTGTGCTGGAGATATTGTCCGGTTCTACCAGAAAGAAAGATATGACGGTGAAACTGATGAAATACATGGAGGCCGGAGTCAGGGAATACTGGGTTATTGACCCGGAGAAAAGGCTGTTGATTGTATACATCGGAGAGGATGAGGGAAAACCGCGCATCTATCCCCTGCGGGGTGATGTAGGCATGAATCTGTATGACGGAAAACTTCGCATTGATTTAAATGAAATCAATGATCTGATTGACCGGTTTGGAAGTCTCGAGGAGTAATTTATGAGCAATACATTGGTGGATTTTTCGAAAGCGTTCAGTAATGCGGTAATAGATATATTTGAGGATAAACGTTACAGTTCAGCCCAGGACTTTGCACTACGCTGAAAAGTCCGTAAGAATACGTAGTGGTTGAGAAGCATCAAGCCCATCGCGAAGCGATTTTGAATGGCTTGATGCCTGTAACAGGAAGCCGAAGGCTGAACTGTTACGGATAAACAGCAGGAATATGGGCAGTCAGGCCAGATAAACGAATGAACTTAGTAGAAAGGAGTATGGTTACAAAAATGAATGAAATGGACATGAACAAAATTCTGTCAAAGGCGGAGGTTTTGATCGAAGCGCTCCCCTACATACAGAAATTCAACAGAAAATATATTGTTGTCAAATACGGCGGGAGCGCTATGAGCAACGAGGAGCTGCAGCGGAATGTCATCAAGGACGTGACGCTGTTAAAACTAGTCGGTTTCAAGCCGATTATCGTGCACGGCGGCGGCAAGGAGATCAGCCGGTGGGTGGAAAAAGTTGGCATGGAGGCAAGGTTTGTGAACGGCCTGCGCGTCACGGACGCGGCGACTATGGAAATCGCGGAGATGGTGCTCAACAAGGTCAACAAGAGTCTGGTGACGATGGTGCAGGAGCTTGGCGTGAAGGCGGTTGGCGTCAGCGGCAAGGACGGCGGTCTGTTAAGGGTGGACAGGAAGTATGCGGACGGACAGGATATCGGTTTTGTGGGCGATATCAGGGAAGTGAATCCCAAAGTGCTGTTTGACCTGATCGAAAAAGATTTCCTCCCGATCGTCGCGCCGATTGGTCTCGACGACAATTTCCAGACGTATAATATCAACGCGGACGACGCGGCGTGCGCCATCGCGAAGGCTGTGGGGGCGGAGAAGCTTGCGTTCCTGACCGACATCGAGGGATTGTACAAGGATATCAACGACAAGTCCTCCTTTATTTCCAGAATTTCGGCCTCGCAGGCGGAGAAGCTGATTGCGGACGGCTTTATCGGCGGCGGTATGCTGCCAAAGCTTGGCAACTGCACCAGCGCGATCGAGAACGGCGTCAACCGTGTGCATATCCTTGACGGGCGGATTCCGCACTGCCTGCTTCTCGAGATTTTTACCAGAAACGGTGTCGGTACGGCGATCGTTAAAGACGAAGACCTGGCGGATATGGACAGGGAAGTATAGGATTGGTAAATGGAGAGTAGATTATGAATATGAATGAATATATCGACGAAGCTGAGTCCGCGCTGCTGCACACTTACAACCGCTACCAGATTGTATGGGACAGGGGCGACGGCATGTACATGTACGATATCGAGGGGAAAAAATACCTCGATTTCGTCGCGGGAATCGCAGTGTTTGCGCTGGGCTATAATAATAAGGCGTACAATGACGCGCTCAAGGCACAGATTGACAAAGTGATTCACACATCGAACTATTACTACAACATACCGGCGATTGAGGCGGCCAAAAAGCTGAAAAAAATCTCTGGCATGGACAGGATCTTTTTTACAAACAGCGGTGCGGAGGCGGTCGAGGGTGCCTTAAAAGCCGCCAGAAAGTACGCATTTTTGCGGGACGGACACACAGACCATGAGTTTATCGCCATGAACCACTCCTTCCACGGAAGGACGTTTGGCGCGCTTTCCGTGACGGGCAATCCGCATTACAGGGAGGCGTTTGAGCCGATGATTGGCAATGTGAAGTTTGCGGATTTCAATGATTTTGAGAGCGTCAGGGCACAGGTGACGGATAAGACGTGCGCGATTATTTTTGAGACGGTGCAGGGAGAGGGCGGCATCTATCCGGCGACAGAGGATTTTCTCCGGAAAATCAGGGCGCTCTGTGACGAAAAGGATATCCTGCTCATTCTCGACGAGATTCAGTGCGGCATGGGAAGGACAGGCATAATGTATGCGTGGCAGCGCTACGGCGTAAAGCCGGATATTATGACGAGCGCCAAGGCGATTGGCTGCGGTGTTCCTGTCGGGGCGTTTATGATGACGGAACACGTCGCGCAGCACTCCTTGACGAGCGGCGATCACGGGACGACTTACGGGGGAAACCCGCTTGCGTGCGCAGCCATCTCGAAGGTGATCGACCTCTTTGAGGAGCTGGATATTCTGGCAAATGTCAATGAGACAGGGGCGTATTTATATGAAAAGCTTGACGCGCTTGCGGCAAAATACGACTGTATCAAGGCGCACAGGGGTGTCGGCCTGATGCAGGGACTCGAGTGCACGGCGCCGGTGAGCGGCGTGATCAACAGGGCGGTCGAGAAGGGGCTTTTGTTGATCAATGCTGGGACGAACATTATTCGTTTTATCCCGCCGCTTGTCGTGTCAAAGGCAGATGTAGATGACATGATTGCGATTGTTGACGCGTGTTTTGCGGAGCTTGAAGGTTCAGGGGTATAGGAAAATGTTAACGCCCGCAACGACAGGCAACTGGAGCGCTGCGGGGTGCTTAGGGCATCAGGTTTCTAGGGATGTGATACCGGTTACGGGAATCTGGTGCTGTGGGGAATTTTGATGAGACACAGTAGAATAAAAAACAGGCTGTTGTGGATGGCAGCCGTATTTGTAGTGGTGTTTGCCCTGGCTGGCGCGTTTTTTTTCTATAATTTGCAGCGCGGCGGGGAAGCTGACTTGCGGTCGGACTTTGGAAACCGGAAAGAGACAATCCACTTATGGTATACAGACGATGCGCTGACGGATTATCTGGGCAGCAAGGCTCTAGAATTTTATAACCAAACAGATATTCGAGTGGATGTGAAGCAGGTATCCGGGTTAGAGTATCTTGAGGCTGTCAATGCGGCGAGCCTTGACGACGGGACAGACACGCCGGATCTATATATTTTGAGCAACGACTCTCTCGAGAAGGCATATCTGGCAGGGCTTGCGACACAGCTGCCGGATACGGCGCCTGTCTATGAAGAGCAATTATTCTCGCAGTCTGCGCGCAATGCGGTGCTGTATAACGGAAAATATGTTGCGTGTCCGATGTACTTTGAGACAAGCGCGCTGCTTTATAATAAAACCTATCTGCAGCAGATCGCAGACGAGGCAAACGGCGCAGGGGCCGGGCAGGAAGAGGGCGGAGCGTATCCCGGTGAAGGGCAGGATAGCGAGATGACACAGGGACAGACTGTCACTGCAGAGCAGTTGATTCCTGCGTCGATTGTGGATATTCTGACCTTTGCGGATCAGTACTCGACGCCGGAGAATGTAGAGTATTTCTTTCGCTGGGACGTGTCCGATATTTTTTACAATTACTTTTTCATAGGAAATTATATATCAGTAGGCGGCGCGGCGGGGGACGATAAGTCCCAGATCGACATTTACAATACAGAGTCGGTTTCCAGCCTCAAGGTGTACCAGGAGATGAACCAGTTCTTTTCGATTGATACCAAGGAGACGAACTATGATACGATCATGCAGGAGTTTCAGGAGGGAAAGACCATCTACACCATCGCGACGAGCGACTGCATCAGAAAGCTGGACGAGGCGGCCAAAAACGGCGAGTTTGGCTATGAGTACGGGATTGCAAAGCTGCCTGACATCAACCAGGAGCTTGTGACCAGGGGCATGTCCGTGACAAACGCGCTGGTCATCAACGGGTATTCGGAGCACAAGGAGTCTGCGGGGCGCCTGATGGAGTATCTGGTGAAGAACGCAAATGCCGATCTGTACAGCATGACAGGGAAGCTCTCCGCAGTGAACAGAGACAGCTATGAAAATGCAGCCGAGGCGGTTTTTATGGAGAGCTATGAGGAGTCTGTTCCGATTCCCAAGATGCTTGAAACCGGAAACTTTTGGGTGGAGCTGGAAATCTGTTTTGCAAAGGTCTGGGGTGGTGAGGACGCAAACACCCAGCTGCGGCAACTTTCTGAGCAGATTAAGACACAGCTTGCGGGGGAGGTCGTGGCGGAACAGCCGATTGAGGATCCGCAGGTGGAGCTGCTGCCGGCTGTAGAGTACGAGGAGGGCACAGGCGAGTTGGATGTCACGCCGGAATCACAGGGGATGTCGGAGTAGCCCTGCGATTATTTTTATAAAAATCGAATATTTTTTCAAAAAAATCCAATGATAATTGTAGATTAGGAACTGTGAATAAATAACATTACAATGTGCACCTGGAGACAGAGACAGGCAAAACGGCAAAGTTATTTGTTCACAGTTCCTTAATGACAGTGGAGTAGAACACCAGTTCAAAAAAATGCTTTGAAGATACTGGAGGAATACGCTGCTGTCAGGAACAGAACGAAGGTTTACAGTTATAATTGGATTTTTGACTGTCCGGGCAAAAGGAAGGAATATAAGGTATGATATATTTTTGATTGCCCAGACAAAAAGGGAGGAATGTAAGGTATGATAGGATTCTTGATCGCCTTGTTATCAGGGGCTCTGATGAGTGTGCAGGGAGTGTTTAATACGAAGGTGACTGAGTCATCGAGCATGTGGGCGGCAAACGCGTTTGTGCAGTTTACGGCGTTTCTTGTGTGCATACTGGCGTGGCTGTTTGCGGACAGGACTTCGTTTCGCGAGGTGATTGCCGTGGAACCCAAGTATTTCCTGTTCGGCGGCGTCATGGGGGCCTTCATCACATTGACCGTTATCAGGAGCATGGACGCGCTCGGTCCGGCTAAGGCGGTGATGCTGATTGTGATATCACAGCTCATTATTGCCTATCTGATAGAACTTTTCGGACTGTTTGGCGTGGACAGGCAGCCGTTTTCCTGGCGGAAGGTCATCGGCGCGCTAGTTGCCATCGGAGGGTTTGTGCTGTTTAAGTGGGAATAAAACAGGATGAGAAAAATTTGTTCGATAAATACCTTTTGCGGGGTTGTGAAAAAAGAAAAACTCATGTATAGTATAAGGTGAGGAATGGTAGGAGCCTGCGGTTACAGGGCGTGTTAGAAAAATGCTTTCTGCTAGAGTTGCGCAATCGCAAGTTTTACACAGTGCGGCAAAACGACATATGGCGCTGCTGTACAGTTGGCAGGAAGGATTTCTGAAACACGTCCTAGTGCTCTATCCGGCCAG
>CAJUQZ010000155.1 GCA_910588755.1 uncultured Lachnospiraceae bacterium
GCTTCACCTGCTATTGACACCCCGTCCGTAAATCCGCCTGCTGCCAACTGTGGAAGCTGTATTGTTGGAATGTCAAGTGACTTTCCTCCGACCCCGGGAACCCAGTCTGGAATTACGATTCCATTGAGTCCTGTTATTACTGAATTGATGATATCAACAACGGGACTGATGAACATAATTGCCACTTTAGCTATCCCCATAATGATATTCGCAAACGTTAATACCACTCCGTTCCATACCGCTTCCCAATTCACTGCAAATACATTGGAAATAAAATCACACAATCCCGTGAAAACTCCTATGATATCTCCTACTTTGGAAACGATCGTATCTAATAACCCACCTATTGCCTCCGCAATATATGGTGCCAGCCACTGGAACAGATCCGCGATAACTCCTATCAATGCCGTCAATGCTGGCAACAATGAAGAAACAAGACTTCCTATCATGTCAAATACAGGACTTAACGCCTCCACGATCGTTCCTATAATCGGAGCCAATGCCACCAGAAGCTCAGCCATTATCGGTAAAAGCGATTCGACAAACTGTCCCACCACTGGCGCTATTGTCTCAAACAGGCCTCCAACCTTCGACAAAATATTCTGGAATATAGGCAGATACTGTTGGGCAATCTCTGCCAGTGCGGGCTGCATCCTTTCCCACAATCCGCACATCATGCCTAATTTCCCTTCAAACCCTGGCATAATTCCCAGAATGAGATCGCCGACTACACTGATCACTGGCGACAATGCGGAATATAAGTTTTCAATAATAGGCTGTATGCGTTCCAATCCACTCTGAACGACAGGGAGCAGTTTCTGGGCAATATCTTTTACTACAGGCAGTATGGTACGCCCAACACTTGTCATAAAATTCTTTCCAAGATTTTTAATACTTTTAATTGTATATTCGAGGGTATCTGTCTGTTTTGCAAAAGCTGCCTCCGTCGCCCCCGATGCCTCATACATCGCCGCTGTCTTCTCCACAAAATTACCAGCCTGTGCCCCAGACAGGGCCAGTATGGCCGTCTGTGCCTCCACCGATGAAAACATCTTGGCAAGTGCCTGTGTATCCCCGTTAACAGTGCCGCCCAATGCCTCCAGGGTTCCCTGCAGCCCCAGGGATTCCAGTGCTACATTCGCATTCTCATATCCGAGGGATTTTAATGCCTTGGTCATTCCGTCAGTCGGGCTCATCAGCCCCGACATGACAGCCTTCATCTGTGTTGATACCTCTGCGGTACTTCCTGTGACACCTGTAAGTGTTGCGAATGCCCCGTATAACTCCTCCTGCTCGACACCCAATGCGGACGCCAATGGAACTACTTTCCCTATGGAACTGGCAAGTTCTGGGAAAGATGTCTGTCCCAGTTTAACCGTCATGAACGACAGATCAGACGCTTTTTGAAATGCCTCACCAGATGTATCTCCATATCCTTTTGTCACCGCCGTCAAAAGATTGATTGCATCAGTGGTCTCCGCACCTCCGGCCGCTGCCGCTCTCGCGGCAAGTTCCATCTGGCTGACTGCATCCTCGCTGTCACCGACTGCAGATATGATCTGATACAGACCATCTGTCAGCTCGTCAGTCGCAACTCCTGTGTCATTTGACACTGACAGTACATCATCGCCAAGCTCGCTGATTCTCGCTGATATCTGTTCTTCGTTGCCATCTAGCAGAGTTGCAACATTTGCCATCTGCGTTTCAAATACCGCTGCATTTGAAACGGCATCTGCCCCGAATTTAACAAGTGCTGCAGTAGCTGCCACTGTCACGGTAGAAACTGCTGCTATGCCAACCTTTAAGCCTCCAAACTGCTTCTGTGCGTTATTGATTGACTGGGCAAGTGACGGGTCCAGCTGTCCCGCGATACTTATTATCGCTTCAAGCGTCCTGTTTCTTGCCATTACTTAACGCCCCTCCTTCTTTTGCCCTGCAGCCTCGCTGTTTCGATGTCTCTCTTCCGTCTTTCGTTTTCCTCCCTGATATCATCTACGGCCTCCGCAAACTCTTTCAGGAAACTGATCAGTCCCATTTTTTCTATTTCTTTAATTCCGGTATGGTAGATTCGGGAGTAGCTTCGGATCGCCTTCCTGAGTTGTTTTGGTCTGAGGGTTCCACCGATCTCCCTGCTATAAAATTTCTTCCTACTTGCGTAATTCCTACCAAGTCATATCCCTTGATCCGTTCCATGTCAGCAATGTCGATCCGTTCCCTGTTTGCTGCCACGACCGCAATCATGCCGAGATACATATGAAAACTGATATTCTGCTCCATTATTACCGCGCCAGGCTTCCCGTTCTGTGTAGCGCGAAGCGCCTTAGAATCCGCATAAGTTGCGGCTGTTGTATAATCTTCACAGGTAAGTTCCTCAAAATCGTATTCCAGTTCTTTATAATTCTCCCCATTGATCATAATAGGTTGTCTAAGTTCTAATTTCTGTCTCATTTGCAAATCCTCCTAAAAGTAATGGCGTATCATTTTATAACAGACTGTTGATTCTGTTCGCATAATCCTCACCATTGATCCTGCAAATACCCGAAAGCTTGTCTACCATCAGTACCTCATTCCCGTCTATAAACAGCTGATACCGGGTTACTGACAACGGAATATCCACCTCAACAGAGTCTCCCGGATTCAGTTCGAATGATGGCGCCGCTACCTTGGGAATGCCACGGATAAATGCCTTGCACCCTTCCAATCTGTCTGATCCATTAATCGGAGTCACCTGCTGTGCCCACCGAAATTCATACGTTTTGTTCTCCAAGGTCAGCGCTTTCGCAAGTCCTGCGTCCACCCCGATCTTTTGAACAGTAGCCTCCATTGTCTCCACGAGTCCAAACAACGGTACTTCATATTCTCCAAGTGCCGTTTTTACTGTAGCTGTCACATGCGTTATCTCAGGTAATGTGATCGTCGTATTTCTGGCAACCAGATTTCCATTGATGTACACCGTTGTACCGTTTACAGGTCCACTAAGATCTATTACTGCCGACATCTTATCCCTCCTCATTAAAATACGCAGAAAAACCCTCTTCCGTATAAGCCACATATACCGTTGCGCTCTTAAGCGGCGGTGTCGGCGTCACTGGAATGTCCCACCTGAAATCCCCGTTCATCATATCCCCAGTGCTGTTATTTGATTCCAGGAAGAGCACAGAAGGATTTCCGATCAATGCCCCCTGCGCAACGAGTGTGTCAAGTTTTTCCTGTTCCCTGTTTATGATCCTGTCCCTGAGCTGTTTTGTAAATGGTTCGTCGATTGTCGTTCCCCACTCGCACTGAAAACTGTTTGTAATATGGAACAACATGCGCATGGACACATCAAATATCGCCCTAGAATCCACATCTGCGCCAAAAGTATATGCTGCCGTATGGTCTCCCCAGAGCACCCATTTTCCACCCCAGAATACACAGGTGCTTATGCCATTTGAAGTGAGTTCTTTACTGGTAATCTGATCAAATCCCCTGTTTCTGGACGACTCACCAAAATACTGTCCTGCTATCGGAATCTGCTTATTCCCGCATGTTTCAAACGGGACTGACGCGTGGGTATGGTCAATGCGCATAAACTCTACTGCTGCCAGTGTGGATAAATGATATACTTTCCCACTGTTGTCCCTGCCTTCCGGCCAGAATACCTTACTGCGTTCACTATTGTATCCATTTTGTTTTTTCCATGCCCTTGCCTCGGAAATGGTATCTATGGATTCCAGTGGAATATCCGCAAGAACAAACGCATCCCAATGCCCGTTGATCTGCTCCGATGCTGCCAGCATGGCATTATACATACCAAAGGTGTATTATACACATTTGGTATGTGGCTCCATCCGGGTGCCATTAACAGGTTGCAGACCTGATACTGCTCCTGATACAGCAGCAGCAGCGCCCCGAGTCCTGAATACTCCCCACCTGCCGTGACTCCGCCTATGACCATGTCAGCATCAATTCCTTCGAAATCAACCTCCAAATAACTGGCAGCAACTGATCCCTCAATTCTATTTGTACCAATTGATTTTATTACTACAGTGCCATTCGCATAATTGTAATCGACTGCGTAATCAGTGTCTTCAACAAGACCTTCCAGGGCAAGCGTATCAAGTATGATCGTGTCGCTCTTGATTACTGCCTGTCCATTTGAGAACGTTAGACTGATATTGACAACATCTTTCGATGCTTTTCTGTTTGTATCAGGATCCAGTACGTTAATCACGTACACAGGGCCTATATTTCCCAATACATTGTCAAAATGGGCTGATACTGCCTCGCAAAGTGAAAACCGCCCCCAGTCATTCGAGTAGCCTATTGTCTGTTGTGCATTGGGCAGGTTCGTCAATTTTACAGGCGTATTGATAATGCCACGACTTTTATAGCCTTTAATCAAATTGACAGGTGCCGTCCCCACATACACGGGAACAGTCCCCGCCTGTACGGCGTTACGCGCTATGGTCTGCCCAAGCCTGCCATATGCACCATACAAATATTCATTTGCCATGCCCTATTATCCCTCCCTCTTATAGATATTTTTCTATTTCATTGTTCCTGTAAAATTCCGACAGTACTTTAAACTGCACCCACGCAAACCAATACGGGTAATAATCTGGTATGTTATCCTGTTCTTTATAACATCCGAATGTAACAGGAGTATCTTTTGCAATCTGCACATAGCCGCCAATACTGTTGATCTCCCCCAATTTTATTAAAATGCCCTCTACCAGATTCCACGCATCCATCCACCCCATATATGATGGTTCGAAATGTGGCGTCTCCTCTGGACGGCTGCCCTTAGGAAAATAGATGTCCTGAACATGGATACCTGGATTCCAGCAGGAGCAGGCAAGGTTGACTGTCATTTCCCTGCTTCCCTTTAGCAGGTCATCAGAACCGCTTACAAGCTGTACGCACACGGACGGCATATTCGGGTGTCTTGGCGGCGGCACCTTATCCTTTGTAGGTAAGAACATCGCAAATGCATATGGGTTTACTTCCTGATACTGATACCCGTCGTCCATCGGTGCCAGTATCTGTTTCCTGTCACTGTTCTGTATCCTGCACTCTGGCGGAACCTTGAATTTATACTTCGGGCACACTTCCTTATTCAGCCAGTCCGCTATTTTTATCATAGAATCCGTTATTGCCATACTTCCCCCCTTATACATTGACACTGATAAATAACGATACGGAAGATACTCCCATATCCTCATCCCACGTCTCGATGGTATATGGAACACCGTCCAGGCGGAGTTCCTCCCCTGGTTCCCTGCGCGTCGGCAGATCCTTGCTCTGTGCAAACAGAAATACCGTTGACTGGGCAATAGCAAACTCTGCACCATTCTTCCTGTCCCAGTATGTCTGGTCATCTACCACACATACCACCATCTTTCCGTCAATGTTATGCTCCTCCCCAAATTCATCGGGATTAAAAAATATATCCAGATCCTTTTTTACCATATCCTGAAACGCCGACATGATCACACCTCTGGTATCGCTGCCTGCAGGACTGGCGGAGCCTCGCTTTCAAGCATATCTGTTTTGTCATTTTCGTCTGTCAGGTCATCGCTTTCTTCCTGATTTTGCGGAAACTTTGAAGCATTTCTTATTTTATCCGCCAGCGCAGCCTTTCCTCCGTCCGCAGGAAGTCCCAAATCTTTTGCCATCTTCCGTAATTTCTGAATTGGCAGCTGTTCAAGCCCATCATCATGATTGTCCGTGCCTATTGGATCAATATTGGCATCCGCTTTTTCAGCAACACCAAGCCCGATCAGCCTCGCGGCCTCCGTATCGCTTACCTCAAACGGTTCGCTGTCCTTATCCTTTTTTTCGATATAACTTTTCCTTGGATCTTGCCTGTACCCATATACACCTGCTATCATTCTGATTAACATACACTCATTCCTTTCTGCTACAGCGCCCTTAATAAAGGACTGTAGCGCTAATTGCCGAATCTTTGATCTTAGGAACCATTAATGGTCTCGACTGCTGTGCCAATGTCCGCACGCTGTCATGTGTATTATAGGTAACATGTGGTACACGCTTATTTACATATGTATGGAACTGTTTATCCGACTCCTCCATTTGGGTGATTGCCCCATACATGCACTTGCCCATCTTGGGAGCTGTAACAGCTATTTTCCCTGATGGAACAAACGGCTTTATTTTTCCATCCTCAATGTCCACATATTCCTCCGAGTAACAGATCAACTCCAGTACGATTCCCATACAGTTAATTTTCCCATATGATGTAGCCCCGTCTGGAAGCTGCTGCGGGTCGATATCCGCCAGGTTCAGCCGTCTGTTATCAAGCAGCTTCTGAATATAATCATTGTTGATGATCACATTTCCGACCTCATCACCAAAAATCACATCCGATGCCCGGAGTCCCCGATTTTTTAACATTTTGGCGATAATGTACAAATCGGCAATAATAACATCATTTGTCCTGCTCCACGGTGCTGCGGGAACATATACTGCCGTATTCTGCTCTCCATCATAAAAATGAATCTCATACTCCTCGTACTCGCCTGAACCGTATTTGTCAGCATACTGCCGGAATGAATACCCATTATCAAAGAGTGTCCGTGACGACATACATTCCTCGCTTGTATCAATCATTCCGTTTAGTTCTGTCAGGTCATTTTTAAGGATCTGCCCTTCCCTTGCTGCAGGCGTTTTCTGTGAAAACAAGGTCTCGCCAAACTGCTTCTTTTTCAGGTCATCTACCGTGAGAGTCCGTTCAGGCGCAATATAGGGCGGTGTAAGCCGTTCTGTCCTGTACCCGTCCCTTGGAACCGCGATTCCTCCCTTTCTGGGCATCACAAACGGCGCCATTTTTCTTGATTTCTCATCCTTGTACTCGACCAGTACGTCCTCCGTGACAAACATGTCTTCATCTGACGTTTCGAAATACCTGTCACGTAAAAAAGTCGGACGCTTCGGCATAAGCTGCATCGCCGCTATCATGGTCTGTGTCTGGTAAATATCAATTGCCATATAATCTATTTCCTCCTTTACATCAATGCGCCTTCCATCAGTATTCCGGCATCACGCAGATCTTTGCAGTCTTTTATTGACAACTGGTATCCGTCTGCAACAATCAGGCTTTGTGTGATAAATTTCCCTGTCTCATATGCCACACCGACCACATCTTCCGTGGCAGATGTCACTGCAGGTTCAGCCAGAATGTACGATGCTGTTTTCCCTTCCTCACCACTCAAAAGACTGCACTTGCCATCCGTATCATCCGCTGCCAGTACAGCCCCCCTTTTAAGATATGTCTCACCATCTTCCGTGGCAGCTATAGTCACGGAAACTACACTCATTGGGAAATCTGCATCTGCAACAAGCATTTCCGGCCTACAGCTTCCAATCACTTCTCTTCCCGTCATTACATTTCCCTCCCTATCTGGTTTCTGGCGCAATCCCGGCTATCAGGGCGGCACCGTCCATAATATCTTTCTGCGCCTGCTCTTCCGCAGATAGATTACTGTTTGGCGCTGGTACAATTTCTTCTGAACCGGAATTTCTGACATCCTCTTTCATATTATTCAAAAACGTTTGTCCGGCATCATTCTGGGATTTTAACGCTTCCAGTGCAAGATCTGCGGCAGACATCTTCATCTCACCATATTTTGCTTTCTTCACCAGCGCCTTGTCAGCGATCTTCCCGGCAATCTCATCAATGGATTTCAGACGATTGAGCTCGTTACTCACCGCCATATCGACTGCCTGCTGCGTATTCGTCTGCGCCGACTGTATGGCATCATTCCTGATCTGGTCAACAAGTTCTGGCTCCTGCTTCATCAGCTCCTCCAAAGTCATATGTTTTTCTCCTCCTGTCTGTATATTTTCTATAACATCCGGCTGCTTTCCGGCAGTTACCTCCTCATATACCTGTATATAATCAGGTATATCCATAAATCCTTTTACCGACATCGGTATCCCATTGACAATCATGATGCTTCTGTCTTTATTGATACTCATGGTCACAGGCTTCCCCATATCTGCGATCCCATCAGCAAATCCATTGTCAACAGCGTCCTGCGCCGACATCCATGTGGTTTTTGTCAGCATACCTTTCACTTTTTCCCGATCAAGCCCCGTACAGGCTGCATATATATCAGCAATAGACTTGTCGATTGCATTCAGCTGCGATATGCTGTCCTTCAATTCGTTGGCGTTGTACCGTCCAAACATAAAAGAAGATGCACCATGAATCATCGTTAATGATCCATTGCACACCTTCCTGTGTCCTCTCGTGCCGCCCTGCGCTATGATCGACGCAGCACTTGCAGCCAGACCGTCAACCACGGTACTGACAATCCCCTTAAATTCCCTCATGCGGTTGTATATCGATATACCCGCAAAGACCTCGCCGCCCGGCGAATTAATATGGAATGTTACCTTCGACTTGCTTTTCAGCCGTTCCATATCATTTAAAAAATCAGCAAGGACAATATACATTCCCTCGATCCTGTCCCCCCACCAGTCCGTAGGAATCTCCGACACTACTTCGCCGTACATATTGACCTCTGCCTCATCATCATTGTCAATAATATTGTAAGGCTTCATGCCCTGCGGCATCTTAAATGATACAGACATCGGTCCATTCCTATAATTCCTCATCACTGTCTGAGTCATCTTCCTTATCATCCTCCTCTTCCATCATTGTCAGTTTTGACAGCCTGTCCTCCAGCTCATCTATTTTCCTAAACTCCATCTCTAGCTGGTCTATATTGGTATCCCAGTCAGATCCGTTAATTTTGGCTGCCGCTGCCTCATGGGTAGTCAGACCGTTTTGAATGGAAAGAATTTCAGCATTTACTTCCTTGACCGGATCAAGCTGTCCCTGTGATGGTCCTATCCATTCACTTCCCAGCCACGCCTCCCTCACAAGCGGATCACTGAAAAATCCCGGAGCATTTACCCGTCCCCTGGCTATTGCTTCCGACAGCCATATTTCATATACTGGCTTACAGAAAGAAGATGCAAACCAGTTCCGGTACATCTTAAAAGCTTTCCACGCTTCAAGCAGCGCTGCCCTTGACGCCGAATAACTCGCTGTAAATTCTTTTATGAGCAGTTCTGCCGGAATCTCCAATGCCGCACCGATCTGTTTGCACATAGCCTTGAAAAAGGGTTCAAACCCGTTATTGGGTCTCTTTGTCTCGACTAGCTCAACACTTTCTCCGGGATTCATGACATTTACATTTCCAGAACCCATCTCATACTCGTTTGGATCGTAACTGACCTGATCATCTGCCTCCTGGCCGTCTCCAACTTCATTGAACGGCATTCCATCTACACCTGTCGGTGCTTCCGATTTAATAAATACAGAAAAAAACGCCTGTACTACTGCTGCCATTATTTCCGCTTCTGTGTACCTTTTAATCTGCAGTAGTGGTTCGATGATTGGTGCCAGATATGTCACACCCCTGTATTGCTCTGGTCTCTCCGTATTCATGACGTGCATCACATTGGGGAGACCTGTTTTCTGTCCGTATGCCTCAATCCTTACCCAGTCCGTCTTTTCATATGTAATCTGGTACGGATATGTATTTCGGAACCAGTACGCAACCACTCCCCCCTCCTTGTTTACTTGTGTGCTCTCGGAAACTCGAACCCCTTGTTCTATAAGGCTTCAAAAATTTCCG
>CAJUQZ010000156.1 GCA_910588755.1 uncultured Lachnospiraceae bacterium
AGAAAAAGAGATTTCAGAAGGTGAAAGACATAAGAAAAAGAGATTTCAGAAGGCGCATAAAACGGGACTGAAAGGTTTCAGAAATCTATTGAATAAGAAATGAGGGGGAATTGTATGATACGAATATTTGACACACACAAAATACGTTTTCAGAAGGAGCTGACAGGAACATGCTGGCAGTTTTCACCCTGTCAGGGAGAGTACGCAGGCCAGACATATACGGTGGCGACGCCATGTTGCTGGGAAAATCACCCGGATTTTGGCAGTTACCGGGGCGAGGGGATTTACCGGACAACGTTTCGTGCAGGAGGAAACCTGCGCCTAGAATGTAAGGGTGTCAGCCATACGGCGACAGTCTACCTTGACGGGAAGGAGATTGCAAGGCATTATAATGCCTATACGATGTTTGACACAGTTCTGGCAAATGTCGCGCATGGCAGTCACATACTGGAAATCAAGGCGGATAATCGTTTCAGTAAGGAGAGTGCGCTGCACATCCCAAATGATTATATGTCTTATGGCGGAATCAGCAGACCTGTGGTATTGGAGCAGCTTGCAGATGTGTATATCAGGCAGGTTCATGTCACGCCAGTATTGGAGAACCATAAGTGGAGCGCGGAGGTTTCCCTGAAAGTGAAAAATATTTCGGACAGGCCGCTGTGCTGCACAGCGGTGGCGGAGCTTGCTTCAAAGACAGTCGTGTGGGAAAATGTTGCACTTTCGCCGCAGGAGGAGCGGGAGTTGACATCAAACATATGTTTTGAACAGGTGGAGTCCTGGAGCCTGGAGAATCCAAGGCTTTATGAGGTCAGCGCAGTTCTGACGATGGATGGAAAGCCTGTGGACGATCTGATTGACCGATTTGGTTTTCGGACGGTTGCCATCGCAGGAAAGTACATTCTGCTCAATGGACGTGCCGTGCACATCAAGGGCTTTTGTCGGCATGAGGACCACCCGCAGTTTGGCTGTGCGCTGCCCTATGCGGCCCTGGCCTACGATCTGGAGAGCATACGACATCTTGGTGCAAACTCCGTGCGGACTGCGCATTATCCAAATGATGAGGTCTTTCTGGACCTGTGCGATGAGCTTGGAATCCTTGTGTGGGAGGAGAACCATGCGAGGGGGCTTAGTCTGGAGGATATGCAAAACCCAAATTTTGAAAAACAGGCGGAAATGGTTATCCGTGAGATGATACCAGCGCATTATAACCACCCGTCGATTTATATATGGGGCATATTGAATGAGTGTGCGAGTGAGACTGCGTATGGCAAAGAGTGCTATGAAAAGCAGCTGGCACTGATCAGAGAGCTCGACCAGACAAGACCGCATTCCTTTGCAAGCTGTAAGTTCAAGACAGACATCTGTCTCGGGCTGCCTGATGTGGTCTCCTACAATATCTATCCCAAATGGTATCATGATACACCTGTAAAAGCGTACCTCGATGATCTGTACCAGTGGGTGCAGAATGAGACGGAGGGCAGCGGGAAGCCGTTTTTGGTCACAGAGATTGGCGCGGGCGCTATCTATGGATACCGCAATCCATATCATTCTAAATGGACGGAGGAGTATCAGGCGCAGGCATTAGAGGAGCAGGTAAAGACAGTGCTGGACTATCATGACTGCTGTGGCGTGTATATATGGCAGTTCTGCGATGTACGAATCAGTGAGGAATGGTTTGGTGGCCGTCCCCGCACAATGAACAACAAAGGAATTGTGGATGAGTACCGCCGCAGAAAGCTAAGCTATGACATTGTGAAACAGATTTTTGAGGCGTATGGAAATTATCTTGAATAAGATATGGTTTGATTGCCAATTTTTTCTATAATACACTTGTTTCTAATCAACCATAAAAAAATCAAGCCATCGCATACAATAGCTGGTATAATGACACTACATCGCGATGGAAAGAAGGAAATGCAATGAGTTATTCGGCTATGGCACACGCTCTTGCCGGCTATGTGGAGGGACATCTTGAGTGCTTTGATATCAGGAGCATGTCGGCGTGTTTTGGCTTTTCGGAAATTTATCTCAGGGAACTTTTTCAGAAGAGTATGGATATGCCCATCATGCAGTACTACAGGCGGCGAAAACTGATGGTGTCTGCGTCCTGGCTGCTGTATTCTGACAGGAGGATTATAGACATTGCCCTGGAGAGCGGATTTTCAAGCCATGAGGCGTACACGAGGGCCTTCCGGAAATGCTTTGGCATGTCGCCAAGCCAGTTTCGGCTGGTGAGGCCGCCCATCGGGGGAAGGCAGCTGGAGGCAGGGGTGTTTGGTCTGGAACGCATTGCCAGTGAAGAGAAAAGGAGCGATGGTTTGATGATGGAACAGAATGAAAAAAGCACAGTGCTGTATGGAATCCGCAGGGTGGAACACGGCGCGTACGGGAGCGATACCATGTTTCCGATCTGCGTCAAGGCGGTGTCGGAGTATCTGGGAGACGATGTTTCCTACGCGTACATTATGGCGGCGACCGGGGCAGCGTTCCGGCTGGTGTGGAATGAGGAAACATGGGATCTCAGCAACGTGGATATCTACCATGCGTACCGGGAATCGAATGATATTTATCTGTATGGGGCAAAGGCGCTGGGAAGGGAATATTCGTTTCTGGGAAGGGATGAGCATACGACGAAGGCGGAATTCACAGCGTATATCAAGGCCGCAGTCGCAAAGGGATATCCGGTGATCGCGCTGGGGATTATCGGCCCGCCGGAACCGTGTATTGTCGCTGGGTATGAGGACAGCGGAGATGTCGTCATGGGCTGGAATTTTTTTCAGAACGATTCTGAGTTTGCTTCCTCGGTGCGCACGGCGGACAACGGCTATTTTCTGTGTGATACATGGTGGGAGAACACGGATACGCAGGCTGTGATGCAGTTTGGCGCGGTCAATGGGGAAAGAGCGCAGCCAAAGGACATAGTCAGGATGGCGGCCGGAATCATGGAGGCGAGAAAGGAGTCTTCCTATGCGAAAGGAATCCGCGCATATGATGCGTGGAAGGAAATGCTCCTGGACGAAAAGTGGTTTGAAAACAATGCCGCATACGATGGATTGTTCGAGAAGCTGCTTGTCCAGAATGACGCGATGGTCTGCATCCAGGACGGCAGGAAATGGGGCGCGAAGTTTTTTGAGGAGATATCTGCAGAGTGCGGGGAACAGGGGGGTAGCAATATGTGCTGATATCTCGCGGCATTTTCGTCAGGTCAGCGCGCTGGCGGGGGAGATGATGGCCCTCATCGGCGACTGGGGCGATATGGAAACGATGCTGAAAAACTTTGCAAACCGTGCTGTCAGGGAAAAGATCAGTGCACTGATCGATGCAGCAAAGGCGGAGGATCAAAAGGCACTCGAGGGGATTTTGCAGCTTAGCGGGCAGATGTAAACCGTTTATTTAAGACAATGATTTGGGCGGAATGTGACTGTGCACATTCCGCTCATAATCTTTTTTCCATATATCCGCACGTAAATGGGAAAAAGTCAAATTTCTGCGTGCCAGTGTGCCGAAAACCCATTTTTTCGTACCAGGCTCTTAAGGTGGTATTTTCTTCCACGATTCCGATATTTATTTTTACACAGCCCAGCGCCCGGGCTTTTTCGCACGCGTTGTTGAGCAGCTTCTCACCGATGTGCCGGTGGCGGTATTCGGGGAGGACGCACAGGTTATTGAGTTCGCACGCGTGATTTTCCTGCAGTGCAAGGGAGTAATAGCCGATGATCTTGTCGCCGTCGCAATAGGCGTACATCGGGCGGCGCTCCACCGTCATGTGGTATGTCAGCCGTTCGACTGTTGTCGCAAAAGCGGTAAAGCGCGGAGCGTTTTCGCGGGTAAATCCAAACGCGTCCGCGACCGTCAGAAAGCTTGCGCGGATTACGGATACACATGCTGGAATGTCATTCGTTTGTATTTCTTTTATCATATTGTTTCCACCTCTATTGTGGCCGCGGGACTTTGTATATTCAAATATTTAACCTAACTCCTTAAATTCTCCATCCTCAATAGAAATTTCAATATCAAATTTTGTGTTCTCGCCCGCAACGATCTTAATTCTATTGTTTCCACTTTCTACATTCAAAGTGCTTTGAATAGGTTCTGGCATTTCGGTGTCACATTCAGCAATGATTGAAACATCTCCCTTGGGCTTGATCAATACCAGTTTCATTTTTCCAGAGGAAACATTTATTGTGTATGTGATATCTAAAGACTTATCTTCCTCTGCGTCCAAAACCCATATGGTATCCATACCCTCCATTTTTTCAACGCTTGCCGTAAAATGTCCGTCCTCTGCTGTTTGTTCATAATTATTAAGAGTATATGAATTTGTATTACTTGCTATTTTTATGTCGTTGTCATATATGGCAGCCATAGGATTTGTACAACCTGTCATCAGACAAATAGCAATCATTCCTGCACCGATCATTTTTTTTTCATAATGTACCTCCGTAAGTTATGATTTATATAATTAAGATACTACCACAATCACGCCCAAGTTTCTATCATATTTTCATTAAATTTCTTCCTCCTTCCGCTTAATCTTGCTGCGTATTCTTTTATAAGCCCCGCCGCCATTGCTTCAATGCCACGCGTGAAGCTGTCCGGGTTGGCGTTCCCTTTTGCAAGCTCTGTCAGCGCGTTTTTCCATTTGGCGGTCAGCTTCGGGCTTGTAAAGGTATCGGGCAGGACGGCGACAAAAAAAGGGTTGACAAATGATTTCACATGTAATAAAATTATTACACATGATATGATTGTTGAAACATAAAACGCGGAAAAATGAAAGGAGAAATGAATATGGGTTTTAATATCATGCCAGTTATTGGTGCAGTGGGCGCGATTGTGATTATCGCAGTGTTTCTCATAGTGAGGGGGATGGAGAGCAAAGCGCAGTACAGCGGTCTTGACCAGGAGAAATTCAACCATTTTGCGGAGGAGATCCGGCGTGAGAACGCGGAGATCAGAAGGGAATTGCAGACAGTCAGGACCAAGGTTGAGGCGATCGACAAGATGATGGAAGAAATTTAGCCATGAAAAATTTTGTCGGAGATCTGAACCTGAAGAAATACGAAGACTATGTCAATGTCTTCGACGCGCTGTCCCACCCCGCGAGAATCAAGATCATTGGCATCCTGGCGGAGGGGCGGCAGTATGTGAGCGAGCTGGCAAGGCTTGTGAACATCAGCAGGCCGCTGCTCTACATGCATTTAAAAAAGCTGGAGACCGCGCGGCTTGTCACGAGTACGATGGAATTATCTGACAGCGGAAAAGCGATGAAGTATTATGTGCTGGAGGATTTTGAGCTGCAGGTCACAAAGGAACTGTTAAACCAGCTTTCCGAAACGATTGTCATAGAGAGTCCGGGCGGGAAGCAGTGACTCCACTCTTTTGACAGACGACTGTACAGCGCCGCCGCACACACAATGTAGCAGGCCGCACTTTCAAGTGGGTTCCAATTTGGGGATGAAAGGGTTAGAATAGCAATGACAACAGGAGAAAAGTTAGCGCTGCTCCGAAAGAAAAAGGGCATCACGCAGGAGGCGCTGTCAGATATTTTAAACGTATCGCGCCAATCGGTTTCGCGGTGGGAGATGGACATTGCGTTTCCCGAAACGGACAAATTAATCAGGCTGAGTAAATTGTACGAATGCAGTATTGATTATCTGCTGAATGAGGGGAATCAGAAAAGCGAAGGGAATCCGACATGCACAGATGTCGGCGCGTGTTATCAGTTTATCCGGGATTGCGGGTATTTTTTCCTTGCGACATCGGTTGATGGCAGCCCCAGGCTGCGGCCTTTTGGAATGATTTACTCGGATGGAAGCAATCTGTTTATCGTCACGGACAAACGCAAAAAAGTCTATGAGGAGCTGACAAAAAACCCACAGGTTGAGATCGCAAGCTATCAAGCGGGAACACGCAGATGGATTCGGATTGACGGCAGGGTGGAAGCGGAGACATCGAGTGCGGTCTGGGAGGAAATCATGGCGCTCTATCCGGTACTGCGGCAGAAATATCTTGACGAGACGGGGATATATATTGTGATCTACAGACTGCTGATCTCCGATGTCAATATTATGTAAGGAATTGGAGAAAAAGGAGACGTGACGAATGGAAAAACTGAATCAGGAGACAAAGGGGCTGATGGACGAGCGCTTTGGGCATGACAGTGTGATCGCGCTCGCGACACAGGACGGCGACATGCCCAGCGTGCGCTATGTCAATGCGTATTATGAGGAGGGGGCGTTCTATGTCATCACATATGCGCTGTCAAATAAAATGCGGCATCTTGAAAAAAATCCGAACGCGGCGATTGCGGGCGACTGGTTTACGGCGCATGGAACGGGCTTTAATCTCGGCTATTTTGGCAAGGAGGAGAACAGAGTTATTGCGGAAAAGCTGCGGATGGCTTTTGCGGCATGGATTGACAACGGGCATAACAACTTCGAGGATCAAAATACCTGCATCCTGTGCATCCGCCTGACAGACGGGGTGCTCTTCTCGCATGGGACGCGGTATGATATTGCGTTTTAAAAGTGCTGATTTTCGTAACACAATTTTTAATGCGTTGCCGCAGGAGGGGAAAGTTCACATGAATGAACGCAGGGCAGATCAGAAAGGACGGATTGCACTTCTTCCTTTTCTTCACAATTGTTTTCTGTTCAGCATGACAACGCCAAGAACGGCAAAGGCAGCACTCAATAAGATTGTCACGGCGATGGCAGTGTGATACGAGGAGGGCCTTGCGGCGCCGCTTAGCAGGGCGGCTGAGTCGAGCAGCATCAGCGGCGAACAGGTTTTTATATTAGGAAATAAACCAATCAGATATGTCCCTAATAAGATCGTTCCTGTCCCGGCCAGGATGCCTGTGTTGGCATTTGCGGCACAGGACAGCAGCACAACGAGCATGAGCACCCATACGCCAAGCAGCCACCAGCATGCGGCGGAGAACGCAAGGTTTTGGGCAATGGTATTGTCCCAGAACAGCGCGTTATAGCCACAGGTAATGGCAAAGCAGAGCCAGTAACAAACCGACCAGAGACAGAGTAATATTGCGGATTTGGCAAGAACGACCTGATACCGCTCAAATCCTTTGGTCAAAGCAAGAACAAGCGTTCCGGAACGATACTCCTCTGTGAAAATACTGCTCTCAAGCAGGACAAATGCAATGAGTCCCATTGGTATATTTTTGAAAAACTGCGTCCATGATGTCATGGCATCGACAGTGACCGAGGACACTTGTAATCCGTTGTCAGAAAGGGTGTCGGACAGGGTTTCAAGCAGCCATGGGGTCATTTTCGCGACCGCCGGATTCATGATTCCCAACACGGCAAACAGACAGCCAAGGACAACGAGGCGTCCCGTCCGAACTTGTTCCAGCCCTTCCTTTTTCAGAAAAGCAATCAAAGATGTCATTTTTCCACCACCTCCATAAACAGATCTTCCAGCGAAGGTTCCATGCGCTCAATTTTATGAACCGGTATTTTCTGGTCAGAAAAATACCGCAGCAAATCGTACAGTGCATTTTTGTTATCGCGAAACACAATCTGGTTTTTCCCTGGATTTTTGCAGTCCTTAAACCGGCTGCGCAGGGACGGGATATCGCTCTCGCGCTCCAACTCTACCAGGTATTCTGTTGAGCGGTATTTGGCCTTGATCTCTGCAAGCGGTCCCTGAATGCGAACAACGCCGTCATTGAGAAACGCCGCATCCGTGCAGATCCGTTCCACATCCGAGAGGATATGCGTCGAAAACAGAACTGTAGTGTGTTCCCTGACAGACAGGAGGATGTCCAGTATTTCTTTTCTGCCCACAGGGTCAAGGGCGGAAGTCGGCTCGTCGCAGATCAGCAGCCGAGGACGGTTCAGGAGCGCCTGCGCAATGCCAAGGCGCTGCTTCATTCCTCTGGAAAAGCCTTTGACGCGGTGTGTTTCACCGTCAAGTCCGACAAGCTCCAGCAGTTCCCGCCCATATCGTTTGATCTCTGATTTTTGCATGCCCGTAATCTCGCCGCAAAAAGCAAGGTATTCGGGCGCTGTCATAAAGGAATAAAATTCCGGCACATCCGGCAGATAACCGATAAAATGATTGCATGCGGAGTGCCCGTAAACTACCTGGGTTCCCGCGACATAGACCGCACCGTCGTCGGGCTGCAGCAGCCCCAGGATCATTTTCATTGTCGTTGTCTTTCCCGCGCCGTTTTTACCGATAAAGCCGAAAATGCTGTGCTCGGGCACGGACAGCTCCAGGCCTCTGAGGATCTCTTTATCCCCGAATTGTTTTCTTAGATTTGTGATGCGCAGCATGTCCATATCCTTAGTGATCCTCCTTGCCGAGCAGGAAATAGAGAACAGGCCCTACAAAGTTCATGCCCACAATCGAGACGAGAACCCACAGTGCACGGCTTCCTCTCCTGTAATGACTGTGTGTGAAAATGTGATGCAGGGTATATCCCAAAAGTAAAAATTCCACGATTACCAATGGAATTACAAATGGTAAAAATTGTGCGATTTCGTTCATGATTCATTCTCCTCTCTGTATGTTTCCACGCAGAAACCCGTGTGTCTGCAAATGGTACAGGTTAATTTACGGGTGCTTGGTGTGTGTTTTGATAAAATAAACTGTTTTAGCGGCGGGCGGAATACGGTATGGCATTCGGGACAGATATAAGCGGTCTGTCTGTAGTAGGTCAATACCACCATTGCCGCGATCGCCACAATAACGCACATGACGGCTGCAAACGGCAGCCAGTATCCTTTTGCGATCCACAGAGCAAGCATGCTGGCTTCCGCGATATCCATGACGGCACCGATGACGAGCGTACGTCTGCGCAGTTTGAAAAGCTTTTTTCTGTTTACCATAATGTGGGCTATATCTCCGATGGATTCAACAGAGAACCGTTCCACTTTTTTCAGGGAATTCCTCAGGGCTTCCAGTTTATGATACCGTTCCTGTCTTTCTGTGATTTCCGCCCGGAGTGTTTTTTCCTGCTCGTCTAATATGAGCGAAATGACTGCCTCGGGATGTTCTTCGGCCAACAGTTCTTTTATGCTGTTGATCGGCAGGCCAAGCTCGCGCAGAAAGCAGATGGCCTTCATCTTTTTCAGGTCTTCATCGGTGTAAATCCGTCTGCCGCCTTCGGTCAGTTCAGACGGAATCAGGATGCCGCGTGTATCGTAGTACTGAATCGTTCGCACAGACACCTCGCAGAGTCGGGCGATTTCACCTGTTGTGTATTTGGACATAGCCCATCACCTCCTTTCCCCTGTAATGTACTACATTACGCTGCGTCACAAGCAATAGGTGACGCAGGGGGATTTTGATAAAATGCAGTAAATTCATTGATTGATACCTCACTTTTTCTTTTGATGCCGGTTCTAATACTCAAATGTATTACTGTAACAGTTCAGCCTAGAGCGTGTTTGAAAATTGCTTTCTGCCAGATGTGCGTCACAATTTGTGGGAGAT
>CAJUQZ010000157.1 GCA_910588755.1 uncultured Lachnospiraceae bacterium
CCCCAATGCAGAGTATTGTCTATGCCGCATCGTCAAAGGGGCTCAATGTCCGCAGCGGTCCATCCACCAGCCACAGCAAGCTTGGCACACTCAAATATGGCCAGGAAATCACCGTTACCGGCAAGACAGCCGACAACTGGTATCAGATCCAGTATGCTGGCGGAGTAGGTTATGTCCTTGCAGACTATGTCACTGCCACACCACCTGCCAATACCCAGACGCCGGCTGACCAGATTCCGGCCGATGAGCCCGCAGCCCCGGAAAATCCTGGCCCCACTCCCCCAAATCCAGAGGAGACTCCGACAACTGCCGAGCCCGACAATGAGGCCAGCAGCGAAACGGGGACAGACGACGACTCCCAAGAGGGCGGAACCACCGCAAGGATTACCAATCTGATTGGAACTCCCGTTGTCGCAGCCCTGGCCGCAGCCATCATAGGCATCATGGCCCTGATCGGCTACACCGTGTACAGTCTCTTCAGAAAAGACGCGGAGGACGAGGACGATGATTATGAGGATGAATATTCCAGGGACGAATATGATGAGGATGACGCATTTTATTCTGATCAGGAATATGACAGGGATGACATATCCTATCATGAGGACGAATATGATGGGGACGACGATTCTTACTTTGGCGAAATATATGATGGGGACGACGATTCCTATTCCGAGGACGGATATGATGAGCGCGACGACTCTTATTCCCAAAATGAATCCGATGAAGATGGTGAACCGTATTACGAGGACGAGTACTATGAGGATAGCGGACAATATACGGATAGCGAGCACTATAAAGGTAACATACAATATCCTGACGAGGAGTATTATGAGGATGACGAATATTATGAAGATGATGCACAGTATCCTAATGGTAAATACGACAAGAACAATACACAGTACGATGACGATACGTGCAACAGACAATACACTGATAATGTAGACGACAGGAACAATGTACAATACGATGACGACAACAGGCCATACCCTGATAACGTAGACGACGGGAACAATATACAGTACGATGACGACGAATACGACGGCGACAATGTACAGTACGATGACGATGTATACGACGGCGACAATGTACAATACGATAACGATGTGTACGACGGCGACAATGTACAATACGATAACGATGTGTACGACGGCGACAATGTACAATACGATGACGACAACAGGCCATACCCTGCCCACAAATGTAAGGAAAAAAATGCCCGTAAAAGAAACCGTACAAAACGCCGCTAAGAGACCACACAAATCACCGCCAAAAAGCCTCACAAATCGCTGCTTAGAAGCTGCGCAAATCGCCTCTAAGAAGCCACGCAAATTGCCGCTTAGAAGCTGCGCAAATCGCCTCTAAAAAGCCTCACAAATTGCTGCTTAGAGGCCTCACATAACACCACCAAAAAGCCTCACAAATCAAAGTTTAGAAGCCGCGCAAAACATTGCTAAAATGTTGTACAAAATACCACCTAAAGACCTCATGAAACACCGCCTAAAGACTAAAAAAATATCGGGCAGGAACCAGCATACACGCTGATCCCTGCCCTGCCTGTTTAAAATCCAATCCTGTTATTGGATTTTGTACGCAGCATCTTTATACTCCCCTCAATATCTCCAAGTTCCTTCAACACCTCATCAGCAGTCTCTAACTGAGCTGAATTGATACAAAATACAATTCTGACTTTTCCTCCACCAAATATTTTGGACCACAAGCCTGGTTTCTCCCACCGCAGGAAATAAGAAACCCGCGCTTTCATAAATGCTTTCTCCAGTATCGTCTTTACCTTCTGTTCTGTGACAGAGCAGAAATCCATCTCGTTGTTCACTTTTACTTTGCTATACTCATTTTCCAAAACTGTGACGCCTTCTTTCGTCAGGAACCACCCCATGTATTTTATGGTTTCCTATATTTTAATAATATGTCTTTCCCTCTTCGATCATAACCATCTGGCCATCATTTACCTCTACGATTGTAACTGCACAGTTTTTGTGCACGCCACCCTTCCAGAAATCTTTGGTTTCAACATTGTTGATATAGGATAACAGCCCCCTCAGTGCAGCGCCGTGTGTAGACACCAGCACCGTATCATTTTCCATATCCTTATTATGCACGATTTCCTGCAAAAAATCAGCAGTTCTTTCCTTTAACTGCGCGATTTCCTCTGCACCCTTGGGCGGCCTGTACGCCTCTGGTCTGTCGAAGAAGTTCATAAACGCCGGATCCGGAATATTATAATGATCCTTTCCACAGCAGAGTCCCTCGTATTCCCCAAAGCCAATCTCAATAATCCTTGGCTCCTCAAAGATAGGGATATCACGTTCGCCCTTTATGATCATTGCCGTCTCATAAGCCCTTTTCAGCGGGCTTGTATAGATTTTCGTGAAAGGCACATCTATTAGTGCTTCCGACGTGATACGCGCAAGCCTGCGTCCCTCTTCATTTAATGGAATATCCGACCGCCCCTGAAACCGCCTTTTTACATTCCACTCTGTCTCCCCATGACGTATGATATAAAGCTTCATTTCCCCCTCCGAGATCAGTCCCTGCCTTCGCAACCATAAGAAACATTTTTCTATTCTGCACTAATAACTATAATATATTTTTCCCAAAAATACAAGTACTGATTGACCGCCACACCGATTCTTATTAGAGAATCTGTTACTGTTCACACAGAACTTAGCATTTACTCTTAACTGGATTTATTTCAGGACACACACCGACTGCGCAGGCATCGACAGCACGCCGTCCGCAAGCGTTATCACTTCCCCGTTCAAGGTCAGATACCCGCGGATCGCCATATCTGCAAGCGCCGTGTCCGCAAGCGTCACCGTGAGCGCCTCGTCCGAGGTGTTGTAAACTATTCCAATAGTACTTCCTTCATACGTCTTTGTGATCGCCGCCTGATGTCCCTCCGTCAATGCCTCTACAATCTCAATCTGTCCCCTGGCAATCTCAGGATTCTCATTCCTCAGCCGCACCGCCCTCTTATAATAATTTAATATCGAATACGGATCAGCCAGCTGCTGCTCAACTCCCTCAAACGCAAAGACGACATCCTTGTCCGCGTCCTTAGGGCCTTTTGTCATCCCTGCCGTATCCGTGTCAGACCAGACCATCGGCAGTCGCTTGTTCTCGTCCTTCTTGCCGGAACTTGACAGGCCAATCTCCTCACCATAGTACACAAACGGACTGCCATTCATTGTCATCAGCAGGCCGCCGGCCATCTTCATGTCATTCGCGTCCTTCATCAGCGCATTGGCAACACGCCCCATGTCATGGTTTGAGATAAACGGCGCGTCAATAAAATCAGGATTTTCAGCTGCATATTCTGTCTGATAGCCCACCATACTTCCCACAAAGCTTGACGCCTTATAGTTGCCTCTTGCCGCCTTGATCAGCTTTCCCTCCGCGTCCGCGGCGTCAAAATTAAACATGCTCGGCGTGCCGCTCGCATAATAATCCGCTATCGCACTACTGCTCGCCCACACCTCCGACACCATATAGAAGTCCGGATTGAGGCCCTTGCAAAAGCTGTACAGCCAGTTTAATGTCTCTGTGTTAAAGGTAGTATCATTCTCCTCAAAATGCATGGCAGCGTCCATTCTAAACCCATCAACACCCATGTCAATCCAGAAGCGCGATACGTCCTCCAGCTCGGTCCTTAGCGCCTTGCTTGCCAGATTCAGGTCGGGCATCCCCGACCAGAACACGCCCTCATAATACCAGCCGCTTGCGCCCACCTGATAATAGTCGCCATTGACCTGCTCCTTTGCAAAATGATAATAGTCCACATACGGACATTCCTCCGGATCCGGCTCCTGCCCCTCCGGAAGCGCTTTCAAATAGTCACACGCGTCCACAAACCACTGGTGCTCCGACGAGGAGTGATTGATGACAAAATCAATGATAATATTGATATCCCGCTTGTGGCACTCCTCTACCAGCTTCTGGAAATCCTCCACCGTGCCGTATTCCTTGTCAATTGAATAGTAATCAACCACATCGTATTTGTGGTACGTCGGGGACTGCATCAGCGGCATCAGCCAGATCCCGTTGAACCCCATATCCTTGATATAGTCCAGCTTCTGGATGACACCGTT
The DNA here is from genome assembly GCA_910588755.1 of uncultured Lachnospiraceae bacterium. Taxonomy (GTDB): domain Bacteria; phylum Bacillota; class Clostridia; order Lachnospirales; family Lachnospiraceae; genus COE1. The sequence goes on from CAJUQZ010000157.1 coordinate 4,107, forward strand.
TAAGTCTCCGATTCCATCCCCATCCGAATCATAGAACGAGTAGACAAAAATCTCATAATAATTCCTGTAATTGTCATCGATGATATTCAATTCCTGTTCATAGTCATATACAATGGCCTCTGCGCTCCCTGTATCCAGCCCATCTTCGCCAGAGCCTGTGCTGTCCGCCGTTTTGCCCTGCCCCTCGCCAGATACCGCGCTGTTTGCTGTCCCACTCTGTTCCCCACCAGAGCTGACCTTTGCATTATCAGAGGACGCCTGTACCGTCGTCTCCGTTTCCTGTGAACCCGATTCCTGTGTATTCCCACATGCACAAAGCTGCAGCGCCATCATGGCTGCAAGCTCGAATCCAAACAAATGTTTCCAAAATCTTTTTCGCATCTCATAACCCCTTTTCTTTTCATTATTCAGACAGCATTCCTCGCATACATGCACTATTTCCAGACACCTGCACATATTTTAGAACGACTCCTGCTATCACAATAACAGGAGTCGTCCAAAGGGCTTATCTATTCTCTTTTTTGTCATTGTCAAGACCGTACTCTTTCATGTAGCTTTCGCCCCACGATTTCCCACGGCTTTTCTGCCAGTCGATTCCGCTTCTCAATCCGATCGTGAATGTAGCGCCAACCAGAAGAATACCGACAATCACTTTAAAAATCATACCGTCGCCTTAACCTTTCACAGCACCGCCTGTTACACCTTCTACATAGTACTTCTGCAGGCACATGAACAGGACTGTTACCGGTATTGCAACCAACACGCCGCCGGCGCAGAACCTGGTGAAGTATCCCTGATAGTCACCTGTGAACAACCATTTCTGCAAACCTACGGCAACGTTGTAGCTGGCGCTGTTACCAAATGCCACATAGGAAGCGAACACGTAATCACACCACGGTCCCATAAACGCAACCAGTGCCTGGTAGATGATAATGGGCTTTGCCAGCGGAATAATCATTCCAAAGAAGATCTGTGCCCTCGTCGCACCGTCAATTCTTGCCGCCTCGTCCAGCGCCTTGGGCAGTGTGTCGAAGAAACCCTTACAGATATAATATCCCATACCGGAGCTTGCGACATTAATCAGGATCAAACCAGGAACCGCGCCCTCCTGTGTCAGGCCAAACTGCTTTAACAGGAAATAGAGGCAGATCATGCTAAGGAACCCTGGGAACATGCCGAGAATCAGCCAGAATCTCATCAAAAGCTCACGTCCCTTAAAGCGCATTCTTGACAGCACATAGCTGGTGCAAAGCACAAAGATCGTCTGACCGATCGTCGTGAAAAAGGCGATAATCAATGTGTTCTTATACCAGTTCACATAGTTGCTGCTCGGATCAAACAGGAACCTGTAGGAATCCAGCGAGAACTTCTTAGGGATGATATAGTCAACCATACCGCCGCCCATCTCATTGTAGGAACGGAAACTCTGCAGGATCAGGCATACAAATGGAAACAACCAAATGATACTGATTAAGACCAAGATAATATAAATAAATGTATTTGTAATTCGTCTCTTACGTTCCATTATTGGAATCCCTCCTCATCCTTTACTGAAGGTAAGATATTGTAAACCATCAGCGAAATCACTGCCGTTACCACAAATACCATAATACCGATTACAGCTGCCATTCGGTAATTCGTATCATTGACAGTCAACTTGTACAGCCACGTAATCAGCAAGTCTGTCCGTCCTGCCCCGCCGGTCAGCTCAGTACTCAGCGGAGAACCGGTATTGAGCAGGTAGATTACATTGAAGTTGTTCAAATTGCCCGTGAAGGATGTCAACAGATAAGGGCCCGTCACGAAAAGCATGTACGGCAATGTAATCTTCAAAAACATCTGCCACGGATTCGCACCGTCAATTCGTGCGCTTTCATACAAATCTTCCGGAATGTTCATCAGAAGTCCAGTAGCCATCAGCATGACATACGGAATACCAACCCACACATTGATCACAATAATCATTACCTTGGCCAGTGTCGGATCGGTCCAGAATGGAATCGCGCTGTCGATCACGCCCCATTTCATCAGATACCCGTTAATCAGACCATCCTTTGCAAACATTTTACCGATATAGAGGAGTGATACAAACTGCGGCACCGCAATTGTCATTACGAGGACTGTCCTCCACAGTTTTTTAAACTTAATCCCCTTCTTGTTAATCAGCATCGCGACAGCCATACCGCCAAAATAGTTGAGGAACGTTGCAAAGAATGCCCATACCAGGGTCCACCCCAGAACAGTAAAGAAGGTTGAACCAAATCCCGAACCGCCTATGGAAAGCAGGTTTTTGAAGTTCTCAAAGCCTACCCATGAAAACAGATTGGTAGGCGGCTGGTGCGTCGCATCGTAGTTGGTAAACGCTACCATAATCATGAAGACGATTGGCACCACGACAAACATGAATACGCCAAATACAGGAATCGCAAGAAGCGTCTTGTCAAAATTATGGTCCAGCAGGCTGTGCAGATCCTCCCTGTTCGTCGGAAGCCTTCTCCCTGACTCCAGCCTCAGCTGTGACTCATAATTGTTTTTTACATTGATATACCAAATAACAACAAACAGTACGGTAATAAACATCGTCAATACACTGAATAACAGAATCAAGAAACTGTTATCGCCAAACACAGTTGTCTTTCCGATTTCTACTCCGTTAAAATATACGGGCTCCTCGCGGGTCGCAACGGTTCCAAGGGTTCCAAAATCCTTGAGATAGCCTGCACCAAAGGACACAAGATAATAAATATAGAGAATTTCAACGGCCAAAAAAGCAATTCCGCGGGCAAACTGCTTCCTCATAATCGAACCAAATCCCATAATTATGAAAGAAAGCTTTGTTTTCCAATCACCCTTTGAAAATGCTGTTCCGATTACACCAAAAACATCCCCTACTCCTTTAAAAAATCCGACAATTCGATTTTCCTTCATAGTTTCCTCCAGGTTATCACACGATTATACGGAGCAGGAGAAGAAATCCCCTGCCCGTATTATTTTCTGTTACTGTTTTACTCGCCTTTATAGTATACTGATAATTATGCCTAATTATTACGATCTGCTCACTATTTTACAAGCGCATCCATCTTATCTGAAAATGCCTGGAGCTCTGCCATCAGCTGCTCATCTGTATATCCCTTGAAGTTGCCGCCGCAGATTGTCTCACCAAGTGCATCGGCCTGTGTCCAGTAGTCGCCAGGATACTGTCCCTGAGGAATTGTGTACTGAAGCTGCTCGCCAAGTGCTGAAAGCGCCTCGTCAGCCTGTACTGCAGGATCCTGCTGAGCCTTTACATTAGAAGGACCCCAGCCAACCGCGTTGAAACGTGCCATCTGTGCATCTGTATCAGACAGATATTTTGCAAGCTCAAGGCAAACTACTAACTTGCCTGCTTCCGCCTGCGGTTTAACACCCAACAGCTTAAATCCGCCAAAACCGCCTAACTGGAATGTCTCGCCGTCCACTGTAAAGGAAGGAAGCTTCGCACATGCATAGTTGTCGCCAAGAACATCCTTTGCGGAAGAAGAATCCCATGTACCATCAACGATTGCCGCCCAGTTTACAGCGTCGCCAACGGAAGAACCATCCTGATAACTCTTTGACTCTGACATGGTTCTGATCGCCTTGATCGCCTTCAGACCATTCTCAGATGCATATGTATTTGTTATGCCTGTAAAGTTACCATCCTCATCTGTGTCAAATGCCAACTCGCAGCCTGTACCAAAGAAGAATGCTGTCTGATACCAGCTGCCTGTATCGAAGTAGAAGTTCTTGCCAGCTGCCTCGCAGTCCGCAATGATCTTCTCCAATGAAGAAGGATCTGTTACTACACTCTTGTCATAGTACAGGAAATATCCATTGTCAGATGTCAGCGGGAATGCATAAACCTCATTACCAACCTTTGCTGCAGCCGCTGCACCGGCATCGTTAGAATCCTGCACAAATGTAGCATAATCGCCATTGATTGTCGTCAGCGCACCTGCCGCAACGAGACGAGCCATCTGATCCTGTGCAAATGCATAAAGATCCGGCGCTGCCTCCACGTCCGTGATAACATTACCAGCCGCATCGCCCTCACCCATTGGCTCAACCGCTACTGTGTAACCATTCATCTCAGGATGTGCCTCAAAGAAAGAGTTGCACAATTCTTCTGTAACACTAGTTACCGCATCAGGAACCCAGATCTTGATCTGGCCGCTGCCAAAATCCATTGTCTGATTGTCCGCTGCACCGCCGTTGTCTGTCGCGCCACTGTTGTCTGCTGTGCTGTTGTTGTCCGCTGCACCACTGTTGTCTGCCGCACCGCTGTTATCTGTTGTATTGTTGTTTGTGTCCGGTGCCGGCGTATCATCTTTTCCGCCACATGCTGTCAACACAGACGCGATCATCGCTGTTGACATTACTAATGCTAATACACGCTTTTTCATATTCTCTACCTCTCCTTATTAATATGTAATTTGTAAAGCTCTATATTATTAATACCCTGGAGCCAGGATAATAATAAACAAATTTGTAAACAGATATTACTTTAACAAAGTTGTCAAAGCATATTCACTTTTCTATTCTATTTTCCAACATATTGCACATAATTAAAATACCCTATATAATCCTTTTTCGTGCAATTTCAATCATTGGAAACGATACCAACATCTTTCATAAATAAAACCGCCTACTTTAAAGTACTTCAGTATTCCGCGGTCTCTCCTTCATACAAATTTAACCTAAAAAAATCTTATAAACAATTAAATTTGCTGTTACTTTTCCATAACTTTTCTATGAATTAATATTATCAATTGTGCACTTTATTTTCAATAGGAATTATTGACGATAAATTAACTTTTGATTTGTGAATAGTGCACGTAAAAATTTTCGTTTATTTTCGTATTGTGGGATTTTCATAAAAAAATTGCATTATAGATGTGATTGTTTATTAAACTTTACATACCTCTTTCATCTGGCCTAAATATCCGGTTTCATGTTTCTGAAAAAATATATACACATACCAGAACAGATTGAAAATATCCTGTCCAAACTTATTAAATATATTGGAATTACATTGAATAACCGGCTATAATATGAACCAAAATCCACTATATCAGGAGACATTAAATGTACTGTTCG
>CAJUQZ010000158.1 GCA_910588755.1 uncultured Lachnospiraceae bacterium
GTAGACGAGGTGATTGCAGGTGTTCTTCCAGACGGGAAGGAGCGTGTCATCAGGCAGCTGATGGCACAGGGAAAAACGGCGATGGTGGGCGATGGCATCAATGACGCGCCGGCACTTACAAGAGCCAATACCGGTATTGCGATTGGCGCAGGAACAGACATTGCGATTGACGCGGCGGATGTCGTACTGATGAAAAGTCACCTGCGCGATGTGCCGGCGGCGATCCGACTAAGTCGCAGGACGCTGAAAAACATTCATGAAAACCTTTTCTGGGCATTTTTCTATAATGTAATCGGGATCCCGCTAGCAGCAGGTGTGTGGATTCCATTGACGGGCTGGCAGCTCAACCCTATGTTTGGCGCTGCGGCGATGAGTTTATCAAGCTTCTGTGTGGTGACAAATGCGCTGCGGCTGAATCTGGCCGACATCTACAGTACCCGGCACGACAGGAGGCGCCCTGCGCGGTCTGGTGTCGCTAACAAATATGGGCATCCGGCAAAAAGTAGCCAACAGAGTCTGACGGACGCTGGGCACGCAGGTGGGGAAAGCCTTTCCAGCCCGGTTTGTAACAATTATGTGACGAATCATAGTAACAAGGAAAAAGGAGAAGAGAAAATGACAAAGACAATGAAAATCGAGGGTATGATGTGTGGACACTGCGAAGCGCGGGTAAAGAAATGTCTCGAGGCGCTTGAGCAGGTGACAGAGGCTGTGGTGAGCCATGAGGCGGGAACCGCGGTGCTCACGCTGAATGCAGAGATTGGTGATGAGGTATTGAAAAAGACGGTCGAGGATCAGGATTACAAGGTTATTTCAGTGGAGTAAACATTTGTGTTTGCACTTTTTGCACAAATGGTATGCGGATTTGCACAAAAACATTAGAATATATTGACAAAAACCTGCCGAAAAAGTAAGATTAAAGTGTATTGTTGTCTGAAAACAACTGCCAGTCTGGTAAAACCGCCCTGGTGTAAAGGAGCTGACATATATGTATAATAAAAATACAATCTTATTGGTGGACGATGAGGAAGTGGGCAAACAGCGGCTCAAAGATGAGATCACAGATGACTTTGAGGTGCTTGATGCGTCGAACGGGCAGGAGGCGCTGGAGGTTCTTGCGGTAAATATCAACAAAGTGGCGGTGATCGTGTTGGATCTGATCATGCCGGTCATGGACGGATTCCAGTTTATGGACGAGTTTCGCAAACACCAGGAGTACGACAATATTCCGGTGATCGTTGCGACTGCAAATGAGGACTGGCACTCCGAGCAGAAATGCTTGGAGGCAGGCGTCTGGGATTTTGTCATGAAACCATACAATCCGGTGCTTCTGCAATTTCGCATCAAAAACGCCATCGATAAGAGTCGCATGATTATGTCAGAGCGGGACGCGGTGACGGGGATTTATACGAAGTTGAAGTTTTACCGGGCGGTGCGGATGCTGCTTTCAGAGGAAAAGGAGGAGACATTTGCGTTTGCGCGTTTTGATATTGACCGCTTTAAGATGATCAATAATTTTTATGGCATCAAGGAGGGCGACCGGGTGCTTAAGAGTGTCGCTTTGGAGCTCCGGAAGATTTCGACGGTTTTTGACAGGTTTGTGTACGGGCGTCTGGAAAATGATATCTTTGCGGTCTGTATGCCGTTCCGGGAGGAGAATATCGACCTGCTCGTGAAGGCGATCCAGATAAACTTGCGCAAAGTAAACAAGGACTATAATATCAAGCTTTCGTGCGGGGTGTATGTCATCAAAGACGACACGCTGGACGTGACGGAGATGTATGACAGGGCCTTTCTGGCGGCCAAGAGCTGTAAGGGAAATTTTGTCCAGAGCATTTCGTACTACAACGAGAGCATGATTGAGGATATGCGTCAGGAGCAGTTTATCATCAACGAGGTGAACCGCGCAATCGACGAGGAACAGTTCGAGGTCTACCTTCAGCCAAAGATCAATCTGGTCACAGATCGCTCTTACGGGGCGGAGGCGCTGGTGCGCTGGAATCACCCGGAAAAGGGAATGATGTCTCCGGGCGAGTTCATACCAATCTATGAGCGCAACGGCATCATCGGCAGGCTGGACCAGTATATGTGGCGGCATGTCTGTAAGCTGCTGCGCAAGTGGCTTGATGAGGGCAAGAATCCGAACCCGATCTCGGTGAACGTGTCGCGGGTCAATATTTACAACCCGCAGCTGGTGCAGATTTTCAAGAAACTGCTTGCTGAGTACCAGATTCCGGCAGAGCTGTTGAACCTGGAGCTGACAGAGAGCGCATTTATGGAAGACCAGGATCTGGTCATGAAGACGATGAGCAACCTTCACCAGCTGGGGTTTAAGATTATGATGGATGATTTTGGAAGCGGTTACTCCTCACTGAATGTCCTGAAGGACATGGAGGTCGATTATCTGAAAGTGGACATGAAATTCTTGCAGGACCAGGAGTTCAACGGGAAGGGTGAGAAGGTGTTGACCTCCGTGATCCGCATGGCGAAGTGGTTGCATCTGCCGTCGATTGTGGAGGGGGTGGAGACACTTGAACAGGTGGATTTCCTCAAATGTATCGGCTGCGAGTACGCGCAGGGATATTACTATGCGAAACCAATGACGGTTGGTGATTATGAGGCTTTTATCGCAAGGGAGGAGTCGATGGGGGCAAAGTCCAGCACGGACGAGAACATCGCGATCATCAACGAACTGTGGAATACGCGCTCTAATACCAGCAGGCTTTTTGACATGCTCGAGACACCGATTGCTGTGTATGAGTACAGACACGAAAAACTGGAATTGCTTAGAACAAATATTCGGTATGAGAATGACATTGTGTTTGACAAGAGTGTCAGCGAGCAGGAGCACAACCGCAGGGTACTGGCGGAGAGGGAGCTTCTAAGTGCAGCTTTTGCAAAGATTGTGCGCGGGGATTTCTGCGGGCCGATGGAGTACGAGCTTACAGATGACATCTGGTATCGCGTGACGGTGAGGGTGATCGGAAAACGGGCGGACACGATGATTATGATGGTTACATTTTATGAGATCAGTGAATATAGATAAGGTTTGCAGCCAATGGCGCGGGCCGAAGTATTTATAGAAGGTTCGAAATAAATAGAACTGGAATAATAATGTTTGTATTAGATATGGAAAAGGCGCGGCGTGCAGGGCTGCGCCTTTAGGCAGTATTTTGACGGGGAGGCAGGACTGGAATGGATGTAAGGGAAATATTAGAGCAGGTGCAGAATGGCCAAATGACTGTGGGTGCGGCAGAACAGCTCCTGCAGCATATGTCCGGACAGCTATACGAGGAGATGGGGTTTGCGAAGCTTGACACCAGCCGGGAAGCGCGAACGGGGTTTCCGGAGGTAATCTACTGCGCAGGGAAGCCAGATGAGTACCTGGTGTCAATTTTCCAGGAAATGTATCAGAAAAACAGTGAGGTTTTCGGAACCAGGGCGACCAGGGCACAGTATGAGCTGGTGCAACGGGAGCTTCCACAGGTAGAGTATGACAGCGTTTCTAGAATCCTGCGGATAGAAAGCAATCCAGCGGAAAAGGCAGCAAAGCGGATTGGAAAGATTGCAGTCTGCACAGCGGGAACGGCAGACATCCCGGTGGCGGAGGAGGCAGCGCAGACAGCGGAGTATTTTGGCAGCCGTGTTGACAGGATTTACGATGTGGGTGTGAGCGGACTGCACCGGCTGCTGGCACATGCGGAGGCGATACAGGAGGCAAACTGTGTCGTGGCGGTGGCTGGCATGGAGGGCGCGCTGGCAAGTGTAATTGGAGGACTGGTCAGCAATCCAGTCATAGCGGTGCCCACGTCTATTGGATATGGTGCGAGTATGCATGGTTTGTCCGCACTGCTCACGATGATCAACTCCTGTGCGAATGGGATTGCGGTGGTGAATATCGACAATGGGTATGGCGCAGGGTATATGGCGACGCAGATTAACCGGCTGGCGCAGCGGAATGTATGAGGAGAAGTAGATAATGTAGAAAGAATCAACTGTCTGATGCAGCCAAATGTCAGAAGAAGATCAGAAAATGCAGAAGGAAATAAATGTCTGGTGCAGTAGAAGGTCGGAAGAAGATCAAAAAATGTAGAAGGAAATAAATGTCTGGCGCAGTAGAAGGTCGGAAAAGATCTGAAAAAGTCAGGAAATGGCAGCAGGAAAGACAAAGTTGTAGGAGTATATGGGTGACAAGTTATGAGAAGAATATTATATCTGGAATGCTATTCTGGAATCAGCGGGGACATGACAGTGGGCGCCCTGCTGGATCTGGGTGCGGACAAAAAGGCAGTGGACGAGGCGATTGACAGTATCAAACCACTTGTTTCGGGGTTCGATGTCGTGGTCACAAGAGTGCAGAAGGCAGGCATCGACGCCTGTGATTTCAATGTGATACTGGACAGAGAACATGAGAATCACGACCATGATATGGCGTATCTTCATGGGCATGAACACCATCATGAGGACGAAGGACATGTATATGGCGTTCATGGTGACGAAGGACACGTTCACGGTCATCATGACGGAGAAGTACACGTTCATGGTGACGAAGGACACGTTCACGGTCATCATGACGGAGAAGGTCACTGTCATGCGGATGACGGACAGTGTTATGATGATGGAGGCTATATGCATGGAGAGGGACGCTGTCATGTAGGGGAAGAACATGTTCACGGAGAAGGTCATCATCATGAGGGCGACGAACATAACCATGCTCACGGGCATCATGCGCACATAGGTCTGGCAGAAATAACAGATGTTCTGCAAAAAGCAAAGCTTACAGATAGCGCCAGGGCGCTGGCGTTAAAGATTTTTGGTATTCTTGCAGAGGCGGAATCAAAGGCGCATAATAGACCTGTGAATGAAGTGCATTTTCATGAGGTGGGGGCGGTGGATTCGATCGTGGATATCATGTCTGCCGCAGTGTGTATCGATTCACTGAAAGAGAAATATAATATAACAGATGTTATCGTTTCAGAATTGTATGAGGGACAGGGCAGCGTTCGCTGTCAACATGGCATCCTTCCGGTTCCAGTTCCCGCGACGGCAAATATTATGGAGACCTATGGGCTGCCAGTGCATTTTATGGGACTGCAGGGCGAGTTTGTGACACCTACAGGCGCAGCAATCGCTGCAGCCGTCAGGACAGCGGGACAGCTGCCAGACCGGTTCAGGGTTGTGTCAGGTGGCATCGGTGCCGGCAAGAGAAATTATGAAAAAGCAAGCCTGCTGCGTGCGATGGTTGTGGAGGAGCTAGCGGAGCAGCGAGATGTCATCTACAAGCTCGAATCGAACATTGACGACTGTCCAGGAGAAGCCTTTGGTTATGTGATGGACAGGCTGCTAGACGCCGGGGCGAGAGATGTGTACTACACACCGATTTACATGAAGAAGAATAGGCCGGCATACCAGCTCAATGTGATCTGCAAAGAACCAGATATCCCAAAACTGGAGCAAATCATTTTTTGTGAGACGACCACTATTGGAATCCGGCGCGTGGAAATGGAGCGTACCGTGTTGAGGCGTGAGCAGCGTACGGAACATACTAGTCTAGGAACAATTGGAGTGAAGGTGTGCGGTGACAGGGTTTACCCCGAGTATGAGGCACTGACAGCAGTCTGCCAGCAGCAGGGGCTCTCCTATCTTGAAGCATATAACAGAGTGTTTGCAGAGCTCAACAGATAATTGCCTCGAATCGTATAAACAGAGTGCTTGCAGAGCGCGCAACGGATAAATGCTTCGAAGCGTATAATGAAACGTTTGCAGAGCTCAATAGATAATTGCCTCGAATCGTATAACACAGAGCGCTTGCAGAGCGCAACAGATAACAGCCTCGAATCGTATAAACAGAGTGCTTGCAGAGCGCGCAACGGATAACAGGTGATTGAAAATAAGATAAGAATAGATAACTGAAAATAAAGACTGCACAAGAATACACCAGAATATTGGGCACATCACAGCAATAATTATGAAATAATGTAGGAGAAAAGAAATGTCAGACAATAGAATAACGACTGTAATATTTGACTTGGATGGAACGCTTCTAGACACACTGGAGGATTTAAAAGATGCGACAAATTATGCATTGAGGCAGTGTGGTATGCCGGAGCGGACACTGGAAGAAGTCAGACAGTTTGTGGGCAATGGGGTGCGCAACCTGATGATACGCGCTGTGCCGCAGGGGGAGGAAAATCCTGGGTTTGAGCGTGCATTTGAGCTTTTCAAAAAATATTACGGAGAACATTGCAATGACGCGACGAGAGCATATGATGGCATCCCTGAGCTTCTGCGAGAATTAAAAAACAGAGGTTATGTCATGGCAATTGTCTCCAATAAGATTGATTCGGCGGTACAGGAACTCACTCACAGATATTTCTCACAAGTTGATATCGCAATTGGTGACCAAGAGAATCTGAAAAGAAAGCCAGAGCCGGACAGTGTATTTCTCACGCTGAACAGGCTTGGCCGAACCAGAGAAGAGGCTATCTATGTCGGGGATTCTGACGTGGATCTTGCGACGGCGAAAAATGCAGGACTTCCCTGCATCAGTGTCTTATGGGGCTTTCGGGACAGGGAATTTTTGGAAGAACACGGAGCGACAATATTTGTGGAAAAACCGATGGAAATAGCAGATGTTTTGGAACGCGCCAGCATTGACTGAAAATGTACAGGCCAGCTTGGATACACAAGTCTAATTTCTGGCTTAGGGCGTGTTTGAAAAGATAGAGATAACAGTTATGCAGTATCTGGAAAAGATAGAAATTCCAGCTGTATATTAGCTTGAAAGGACAGAAATGACAGGGCAAACAGATGAAATTATATGATAAGAAGATAGACTGGGACAATATCCTTTTTAACAACCATGCGTTATTTTTACTTCTCGTTCCAATCATCATTGAGCAGCTGCTCAATTCCTTTATGGGAATGGTTGACACGATGATGGTGTCAACGGTCGGGAGTGAGGCGATCTCTGCCGTTTCGTTGGTAGACTCCTTCAATAATCTGGTGATTCAGGTATTCTCTGCGATGGCTGCGGGTGCTGCGATTATATGCTCACAGTATCTTGGGAGTGGTGACGGACAGGCAGCCAACAAAGCAGCAAGACAGGTGGTGCTCACTGTGACAGCGATCGCGCTGATGGTTCTTATAGTCTGCCTGACAGGAAGAGAACACTTGCTGCGCTTTATCTTTGGCGAGGTGGAGGACGAGGTGATGGACGGATGTCTGGTCTATTTTCTCATCACCGTTCTCTCCTATCCATTTCTGGCGCTTTTTAGTGTGGGGGCGGCACTGTTTCGGGCAGGGGGCAATTCTGGCTTTCCGATGAAGGTGTCCGTGATTTCTAATGTGCTCAACATCGCTGGGAATGCGCTGTTTATCTATGGATTTGGTTGGAGTGTGGCGGGTGCGGCGCTTGCCACACTGATATCGCGCGTTTTTTCTATGGCGGTTATATTTTATTATCTTAGAAAACCCAGACAGGTCATCGTGATAAGGGCTTATCACAAGATTAGGCCAGACATGCCGCTGATCTGGAAGATTATGGCGATTGGTATTCCTTCGGGTATAGAGAACGGCATGTTTCAGTTTGGTAAGCTGGCAATCCAATCGACGGTTTCCACGATGGGTACTGTCGCGATCGCGGCACAGGCGATGGCTAATATTCTCGAGGGGCTAAACGGCGTGTTTGGTGTGGGTGTAGGCATCGGGCTGATGACAGTCGTCGGACAGTGCATCGGGGCGGGCAGGAAAGAGGAGGCTAGGTATTATATTGTGAAGCTAACTGGCATCGCGTGGGCTGGAATCCTTGTGTCCTGTCTGGCAGTCTTTGGCATCACAAGGCCAGTCACGCGGCTTGCCGGCATGGAGGAGGCAGCGGCAGCGATGTGTTTTGAGATGGTTTGTGCAATCACGATTGTAAAGCCGCTTGTGTGGACAGGATCGTTTGTCATATCATACGGTTTGCGCGCGGCAGGCGATGTTCGTTTTTCTATGATTGTGTCCACAATCACGATGTGGTGTTGCAGGGTAGCGCTTTGTATCTTCCTTGTTAGGGTATATCATTTCGGGCCAATGGCAGTGTGGATTGGCATGTTTGCGGACTGGACGGTCAGGGCGGTTATTTTTGTCTGGCGCTTCCAGAGCGGCAGATGGCTGCACAGTTTTTCGGGTAAGGGGACGTGAAATTCGTTGAAAATCCGCTGCAAGCAGTCTTTTGATAAATCGGTCATGTGATGTTCAAAACGCTGCTGTAAAGAGGAACCTGAAAGAAGGTCATTCCTCTACTTGATTGAATAATCTGTTGAATAAACAGAAGAGTCAGAAAGTCATCTATGCGATAGTACATGTGTATAAGGAGGAGATTACAATATTGAAATTAATGTATGACAAACAGGAGATACTCGACGTGATCGACAGGATTGTCAAGAGGACGATGAAGATGGACCTCACTTGGGATTGGCCATGCGGGGTTGCGTATTATGGGATTGCCGATGCCTATGAAAAGACAGGAAATGAGGCGTATTTAAGGCTATTAAAGGATAGGGTAGATGAGCTGATCGACTTAGGGCTGCCAAGGGTGTGGACAGTCAATTCGTGTGCGATGGGGCACTGTCTAGTCACGCTGTATAAGGCGTCCAATGACCAGAAATATTGGGATATCGTCATGAGCAAGGTCAATTATATCAGAAAAGACGCGCTGCGCTTCGGAGATAACGTGCTGCAGCACACGGTGTCTGCCGACAATGATTTTCCAGAGCAGTGCTGGGCGGATACGCTCTTCATGGCGGCGTTTTTCCTGTTGCGTGTCGGTGTGGAGCTCGGGGACGAGGAGATAATCGAGGACGCACTAAATCAGTATTATTGGCATATCAAATATCTTCAGGATCCAGATACCGGATTGTACTATCATGGATATGACAACATTGCAAAGAACCACATGTCGGGATTTTACTGGGGGCGTGCCAATGCATGGGCGGCGTT
>CAJUQZ010000159.1 GCA_910588755.1 uncultured Lachnospiraceae bacterium
GCTTTATCTCGCCCTGAATCACGCGGTCAATCTCCCTTGCGCCAAACTCCGTTGTGATTCCCTTCTTTTTCAGCAGCTTTTTCGCCGCTGTGTCAACCGACAGCTCCACCTTTTTTTGCAGGAGCATTTTTTGCAGCTCCCCGAGCTTCTTCCCTGTAATCTGTCCGGCCATCGCATCATCCATACCGTGGAACACGACAATCTTGTTCAGGCGGTTGCGAAATTCCGGCTGGAAAATGCGCTTTACCTCCTCCATAATCACATCCGGCCTGACATCCTGTCCTGTAAAACCGATTCCGTGTTTCCCAATCCGGCTGGCTCCCGCGTTGGAGGTCATTATGACAATGACGTTGCGGAAATCCGCCTTTCTGCCCTGATTGTCTGTCAGCGTGGCATAGTCCATCACCTGGAGAAGTATGTTATAAATGTCCGGGTGCGCCTTTTCAATTTCATCGAGCAGCAGCACAGCATGGGGATTCTTGCGGATTTCCTCTGTCAATAGTCCGCCCTCCTCATAGCCGACATACCCGGCCGGCGAGCCAATCAGCTTTGCGACTGCATGTTTTTCGCCATACTCACTCATGTCGAAGCGAATCAACCTCACGCCCAGTTCGTCCGCCAGACTTCTTGCAATCTCGGTCTTTCCGACACCCGTTGGCCCCACAAAGAGGAGGCTTGCCAGCGGCTTTCCTTCCTCCAGAAGCCCCGCCCTTGAAAATTTTACCGCGTTGACCACCTGCGCGATTGCCTCGTCCTGCCCATACACACGGTTCATCAGCCGCTTTTCAAGCGTTGCAAGCGTCTCAAGCTCATCATGCTCCACCACCTGTTTTGGAATCTGGCAGGTTTTAGACAGAAGTGCATCAATCAGATCCTTCCCGACAGTCTGCGTCTTCTGTGGCAGCGGGTGCAGACGGCGGTATGCGCCCGCCTCGTCGATTAAGTCGATCGCCTTGTCCGGCAGATAGCGCTCGTTGATATACTTCGCACTCATGCTGACCGCGTACGCAATCACGCCCTTTTTGTAAGTCACTCCGTGAAATTTCTCATAGCCCTTCTTCAATCCTTCCAAGATGCGCGTAGCGTCCTCCAGATCAGGCTCCTTAATGTCAATATTCTGAAAACGCCGCACCAGGCTTTTGCTTTTCTCAAGATGCTTCTTGTACTCCTCATAGGTTGTCGCCCCGATAAAACGTACATTTCCGGCTGCCAGATAGGGCTTTAACATGTTTGAGATATCAAAGGCGCCCCCGTTCACCGCACCGGCCCCGACAATATTATGAATCTCGTCAATGTATACAATCGGCTTCTCCTCGCGGCTGATGCTGTCCATAACCCGCTTAAAACGTTTCTCAAAATCCCCCCGAAACTGTGTCCCTGCAATCAGGCTTCCAAGGTCGAGTGCAAAAATCTTTGCATTTTTCAGCGGCTCCGGAACCTCACCCGCCTCGATCAGTCTGGCAAGACCATAGGTGATTGCCGTCTTTCCAACGCCTGGTTCACCGATATGCAGCGGATTGTTCTTGTCCTTGCGACACAGTATCTGCATCGTGCGCTCCAGCTCCTCCTCCCTGCCAATCAGCGGGTTGACACTGTCCAGCGCATCACCCAGGCAGACGGCAAACTGCTGCCATACTTTGTCTGTCTTTTCCTCCTGTGCGTCCCCTGTCAGGACGTCCGCCTCGCCAGCCGTCTCCCTAGCCGCGCTTTGCCCTCTTCCAGAAGCCCCATTCTCTGCGGAAAGCTCCTCATACAATACTGTCATCTGCTGCAAAAGCTCAGCATGCTCAATCCCCTGCAGTTGCATGTAATAGACAGCATAGCTCTCCTCCAGCTCAAACATGGCATGAATAATGTGCATCAGGCCGACGACATTTTTTCCGCTGCCCTGTGCCGACTGCCAAGCAAAGGACAGCATCGTTCCCATTCCGGCTGAAAACTCTGGGTTCTGGTCTTTACTTTCATACGTATTTTCATCCGCACTGACAGAAACCATATATTGATTGAAGTATCCCTCCAGCTGACTAGACAGCTTCAAAATGTCTCCGCCACAGTCCTCAAACGCCTCCGCAAAAATGTCATTGTCACATATGACATACAGCACTAGCTCCGGCGTCACAAGCTCATAATGTCTGTTCTTTGCCAGAAGCACCACGGAATGAATGATTTCCGCCACCTCTCTTGTTACCTGCATAAATATCCTCCATATGATTCTATATCCCTACTCTAAAGTCATCCGAAACGGAAACCCTTCTGCCTTTGCGCGGGCGGCTGCCGTCTGAACCTTTGACACGGCAATGTCATACGGATATGAGCCCACCACAGCCTTCCCCACCTCGTGCACTAGCAACATCAGCCGCTCTGCCTCCATCTCGTCCTTATGAAAAATATCCCGCAATATGTCAACCACAAAATCCATCGTGGTAAAATCATCGTTGTGCATGATCACCTTGTACTGCTTGGGCTCCCGCACCCCGACGCGGGTACTCTCCCTTGTCTCTCCCTGTATAGCCATCCTGTACTCTCCCATTTAATGCTTCTTAGTGTTTTTCTCAAACTGCGACAAATCCTGACCTTTTAATGCCTTCTCAAGCAATTCAGGCAAAAGCTGCGGGGTACATGCAAAACATGGCACGCCAAGTCCCGCCAGCTTCTGGGCCATCTGTGTGTCATAGTAAGGTTTGCCCCCGTCTGCGATCGCAAGGAGACTGATCACTGTCACACCGGACTCCTTCATTTCACCAATCCGCCGCAACATCCCGGCCCTGTTTCCCCACTCCTCCAGGTCGGATATCAGGAAAAACAATGTCTTAGCCGGATTCTCAATAAACTGTTCACAGTAGGCGAGCGACTTATTGATATCCGTTCCGCCTCCGAGCTGAAACCCAAACAGCAGATCAACCGGATCATCACTCTTTTCTGTCAAGTCCACAATGTTTGTGTCAAACGCCACCACTCTCGTCCTGATACTTGCCATACTTGCCAGAATACAGCTGATAATCGAAGAATAAATGACCGATTCACCCATCGAACCACTCTGGTCAATGTCAAGTATGATGGTCCACTTGTTTGCCGCTGTTGTACTCGTACGGTCAAAAAAGTAAAAATGCTCTGGCACGATCGTTCCCAGTTCAGGATTATAGTGCTTTAAATTGCGGCTGATCGTCATTCTGTAATCCATTGCAGACGCAGATGGAATCGGTGAATGCTTTTTCTTGTTGACTGCCGCGGTCACTGCGCGCCGGATATCCTGTTCCAAAAGCTTATTGATCTCCTCCACAATCTTCTTGATAAATTCGCGGACACTCTCCTTGGAGCGCTTGGGTATCTGGTCCTTCAGCGTCAGGATTGTTGATGCCAGATTGATGTCCGGTTCCATATTTTCCAGAAGCTCCGGCTCAAACAGCAGCTGTTTTAACCCGCAGCGCGTCACCGCGTCATTCTGGACCACTGTCACCAGCTCCTTGTCAAACAGCGTCCGCACATCGCCAAGCCAGCGGCTGATTTGTGGGTTTGACGGCCCGCTGCCGCCGCCACGTCCGCCGCCTTGACCAAAACCACCCGCCTCTGTCCGGTTATAGATGGAAGCCAGCGCCTGATCCATCAGGTCCTGCTCCTGCGTCAGCGCCAGATCTGTCATTCCCGACAGACGTTTGTCGCTCTCCTGCCCCAGAATCAGCCGCCAACGGGTTATCTGTTCTTTCACTTCCATATGAATCCTCCTCGCTTCCTAATATTTCCCCTCATTTGACTGCCGCTACGATACGATTTCCCCCGGAGTCCATACTTTTATTTCTGACCTTTTATAGTCTCTGGGATTCCGGGTTATAATCCCATCCATTTCCTGCAGCAGGGCAACCGAATATTGTACTGAATCTTCGAAATCCACCCATGACAATGCAAGTGCTTTTTTGATCTCATCATCCGAAACACCTGCAATCAAAACGATTTTTAACAACTTTACTATAAGACTTTGAACTTCTGTCTTATCCCTCAAAGCCTGATATGCAATATAATATATATCTGTGATTGCCGATGCTGAAACATATAGCTCTGTATCTTCCTGTCTCGCCAAAGTCAATACTTTGGCACAGCTTTTATAAAAAGATTCCCTCTTTAAAAGAACATCAAGGATAACATTGGTATCAATCAGATATTTCATATTTTTTAAGCCTCTCATTCCTGTATTCTTCTAATGTTTTGCCTGTATCTGGAATAGCGCCAATCAGCGAAGCCACTATCGCATCGACATCAACTTGTTCCTCATTTGTTTTCTGCCTTTCTGTTTTTTTCTTTTTAGTATCGACTAAAAATTCAATGAAAGAAACAACTTTATCATAATCCTTTTCATCAAGAATTGCCAATAAAGAATCTATATTTTTCTGCATCCTTCTTCCTCATTTCCATATAGCTTAAAAATCAAAGTCAAAATCGTCCAGGCCCTCGATCATCTGCTGCGCGCTCTCGTCGAGCACGGCATTCACCACCTCGCTGACCTCCTGTCCGTTAAGTCCGAGAAGCTCACCGAGATTTTCCGCAATCTGGTCCTTCTCCGCCGCCGAAAAATCAGCAAATGCACGGCGCAGGAACACCAGTGCGCGCTTGAACTCCTCGTCGTCCAGCGTGACAAGATAATCGTTCAGGCTCTCCCACAGGGACAGTCTTGCAATCAGCGCATACCTGTTCTTCATCGCCAGACCCTCAAACCAGCCAGCCCCCAAATCTGCGGGGATACCCTTTGACAGACGCCTCGACACCTCCGTCCGAAGCTGCTTGGTGTCCATACTGCCGCGCTCTAACAGAATCGCCGCCGCAAACCCCGACAGCTTGGTGTTCAGATCGTCCCGCTCTGAAATACTGTCAAGCACCCTAATCCATTCCGTATGATCAAGAAAGGCGTGCGCCAATTCTGCGCTGTTTAGCTGCTCCATCGCTGTGATGATCACCTTGCTTGCCGCGTCGTCGCACACACAGGCTGCTTCCAGGATCAGACAGGCCCTGTAAAACAATTGCTGTAATATCGGCTCTAGAGGTGTAGCGTTAATCCGGCGGATATTTCCATACTGGATAACAACCGAAAGCCGCTGTGCCGTCTTAGCCAGGTCCTCAACCGAAGCTACATCGACTGCCATTTTCTGCAATGCCGCCGTCGCATAGCCGACCGCGCTCTCCATGCCGCAACAGCAGGCATCCTCTATAACAAGCACAATGTCTCCCATCGTGCCTGCACCCTCTACGCGCTCCTTCATGGCAAAAGAAGCCGCGCCCTCGACCGTGTCACCCTTTAGCGCCGACTCTACCAGCTCGATTTCCGCCTCCGGCGTCCACCGTGCCACCCAGTGTTCAGACCATGTCGCATTGTCCTGACTGACAGCCTGCTGCTGTGCAAAGCTCACACTGATAACACGGAGCCTATGCAGGAAAAAGGAGCGGTACAGGTCCATAAAAGCGGACTTTTCTGAACTGACACGCCTGTTCTCGCGCAGGTCAAGCATCAGGTCCTGCGCTGTGATATCGCGATATTTCTCAAGCTTTAAGTCCTTTAGCTGTCTGTAGAAATCCTCCTGGATACTGGTACGGCTCACGCCGTCTGGCAGTGCCCCAATCGCCGTCCCAATCTCCGTATCTGCTGTCGCAAGGATAATATTGGACACTCTTCCCTCGCCAAGACACGTCTCTGCCGCATCGCGCAGGTCGCGCAGCGACGCAATCGTCCCGCCCCGAAGCTGCGCCAAGGACATCGCAAGTCTGACTGCCTCGATTACTGAAGCAGACGAGACCGGATTGCCTTTTCCGCGCTGGTATGTGGCAAGCCGGATCAGATAGCTGTAGACGGCATACATCGGCTCTCCCCTGTTCAACCCTTCCCACAAAAGTGCATAGTAGGCGGGCGCCTTGTTTCCAGCGCCGTATCCTGCCCTCGTTGAAAGACGGTAATATGAATACGGCATCAGGGTATGATTTGCCTCCACCTTTGGTATTTTTGAAAGCTCCACATCATCGTCCTGCCAACTTTTTAACCCTTCCACATGGTAGGAGCCTGTCACCACGACAATATCCTCCGGCTCAACGCCATCGTCCACGGCCTTCCTGATCTGCCAGCGCATGTACGCCTCTCGCAACACCGTTTCCGCCCAGTCATTTTCTTTTCCTTCCGTGAGGCTTCTGATGTTGGCGCCAAAACTGTTTGCCCCCAGATGATAGGCTTCCATGCTGCCCGCCTGCTCCATGACGCGCTCCCAAAACGTGTCATGTCCGTCCTCACCGCTCTGCTGGTCAAGTTGTTCGTAGACACTTCTTCCAGCGTTGAGCCGCGCCTCCTCTCCCTCTGCCTCCTGCATACCATTTTCTGGTATCGCCAGAAAGGTCTCCGAGGGCAAATCCATAAAACGACACTCTACATGGTGCTTATGGCACCACTGAATCGCCTGATACTCCGGCGAGTACTCTGCAAAGGGATACAGCACCGTGCGCACAGGCGCTTCCTTCGTGTAGGCAAGCACCGCAATCGGCGGTTTTGTCTCGGCACGCACCATGTCATTAAGCATATCCCCAAAATCACTTGGCCCCTCGACCAGTACCAGCTTTGGTTGCTTCTCGTCTAGAAATCCCCGCAGATAATACGCCCCGGCCGGCGACAAATGCCGTATTCCGAAAAAATTTGGATTATTATTCATACTAGCTCCCATCTGCCTGCTTTAGCAGGCGTACAATTCAGGATGGTGAAATCTTTGATTTCACATTAACTCCTTGCACGCCTTGTACAGTCCAAGCCACCCGGAGCCGCGCTTCTTCATGACATTTTCAAGGTATTCCTTCCACGCAACCTGATCCTTTTCTTCATCCTTGATGACGGCACCCTGCAGCGCCGCCGCCAGATCCTCGTTGGTGATCGTGCCGTTTCCAAAGCTGCCTGCCAGCGCCATGCTGTTGCACAGAAGCGATATCGCCTCCGCGGTGGAGAGCACACCCGATGTTCCCTTCACCTTCTGTGCACGGTCAAGTGTCTCCCCACGACGAAGCTCCCTGAATATCGTACATACCTTCTCAATCACCTCATCCGCGGGCTGCTTTGCATTCAGATCAAGATTTTCTGACAGCTGTGTCACCCTGGATCTCACAATCTCCATCTCGGAGTCCAGATTTGCAGGTGCGGGAAGCACCACGATGTTAAAACGCCGTTTCAGCGCGGCGGACATCTCGTTGACGCCCTTATCCCTTGTGTTTGCCGTCGCAATCACCGAAAATCCTTTTTTCGCCGCCACCTCTATGGAAAGCTCCGGAACAGAAATTCTCTTTTCTGACAAAATGGAAATCAGCGCGTCCTGCACCTCGGACGCACAGCGCGAAATCTCCTCAACGCGCGCGATGGTCCCAGTCTCCATCGCGTTGAAAACAGGGCTTTTGAGCATTGCCGCGTGGGACGGCCCCTGCGCAATCAGCATCGCATAGTTCCACGAGTACTTGATCTGCTCCTCCGTTGTTCCCGCAGTTCCCTGTATCACCTTGGTGGAATCACCGTTGATGGCTGCTGTCAGATGCTCGGAAAGCCAGCTCTTTGCCGTTCCCGGCTCCCCGATCAGCAACAGCGCCCTGTCCGTGACAAGCGTGGATATCGCAATCTCCACCAGGCGTTCATGCCCTATGTATTTTGGTGTGATCTCTGTCTTTCCAGCCTTTCCGCCGCAGATATACGTCTTTACGGACTGTGGCGACATGCGCCAGCCTGTCGGCACCGGATTTTTCTCCGCCGCAATCAACGCGTCAATTTCCTTCTGAAACAACTGCTCTGCTGGCAGTCTCAATAATTCTTCGCTCATGTTTTCCTCCATCTTTTAAGCCGTTTCAGGCATTATACCATCTGTCCATATAGTTTTCCAACTCTTCTGTATTCAGTTTTTTTACCTTCAACTCCCCGCTCTTTATCATGCGGCAAATTGTGCGCATCTCCTCCATGACTGTTTCCTTGGGTTCAGGCAGGATCGCAAGCCAGCCGTAAAGAGTCCACGCTGTGACAGACGGATCGTTTTTTACAGCATTCACACCCAGGCCTTTATAGTCTGTCCAGCCGCACTTTTTCAGGGCGTATATCAGCTGGCTGCGGTAGCTGCCCGAAGTAACCAGCAGCCTATTATAGAAGTATTCCCCTACTTCCCTGCACATAGCCTCGTCGTTTAACGGCACCAGCTGCGACAGGATATAGTCCGTCTCCCGGGAAACCTCCTGTTTTAAAAACCAATGGATCAGTTCTCTGGCGTGCGGTAGCTCAATCGCCCTCTCAAAAGCCTTGTACTCTGTATTATAACTGTCCACGTAAGAACCATAAAAACGATATCCATTCTTTCTGCTGTCCCACGAGACATAATTTACGGCCTCATAAACTGCCTTGAAACGCTCCTGTGAAAGCTTTGGTGCCAGCAGTGCTTTTTCCATAACCTGTTCTGCGAACCAGTCCACGCAGTCCGCAGTCCCTAAGAGCTTTACGGTTGCCGCGGCAGGCAGGAATTTTCTATTCGTTTTCCCGGAATTTCCATCTTCGTACAGCTCCAGTGCCAGCGCCTGCAGGTCTAGGTCAGGATTGGCAATTATGGAATGGTGCAAAACCTTCCCCAGCGTCGTCTCAATATCCGGCCCATCTGCTTTATACCAATACTGACAGGGCGTCAGCACGCCATACTGTAACATATCATAGGTATACATGCTCTCCGGCTTTTTCCAGGTCGCCTTGAGCAGGTTATTGATCTTACCCTTCTGTGACAGTAGTTTTCTATAACAGTCACAGATCTGTGCGCCGCCTTTGCCAAACATGGCCCGCACAACCTCCTGCAGCCTGCGTGACAGCTCCTTTTTTTCCTTCTCTGATGCACTGTCCACTGTATCTAGCTTCTCGAACATCTTGCCGAAAATATCAACCACCAGCTCCGCCGCCCATGTTGTCGTTGAATTTTGCAGGTATTTTAAGACATTTTCCGGC
>CAJUQZ010000160.1:0-7968 GCA_910588755.1 uncultured Lachnospiraceae bacterium
TTCTCAAAGTCAAGGCTGCCATCTGTCAGCATGCGATGCATCGCATCCCACGACTTGTCCAGTTCGCACACATACTCTGGAAAATCATTCCAAAATTCTTCCTCAATCACCTCATGCATATAATCCGCCCGTTCGCATCTCTCCACTGCCAAAAAGCGCTCTGTCTCCTGCTCATTCAGGGCAAACAAAACCGCAAGACATCCCATATTACACCCTCCTGATTCTACACTATAAACTCCTGGAATCTCCAAGCCATTTTATACGGCATCCAAAATCCTTTTTCATAAATCTCCCACTTTTTACGGGAAATACAAATCAAAAACCACTGATTTCTGACAATAAATTCCAAGAGGCTATACATTTTTACAATAACTGCTCCACAATTCTGATAACCCGATCTGGTATCCTACGACAACATCTTCTGCCTTTCCATTATATAAAAATTCCGGCAAAAATACAATCAAGAACGGAAATTTAATGTGTATAGATGTCCTTGTCGAAATATAGATTATCCGCCTCATATTCTTCCCATGTGTCGATTTTCCCAAAATAGGCTTCTGCCCCGCGCGGAATGTGGCCATCTCCTTTCGCTTCTTCAACGGAACGGAAAAACGAAGACTCAAAACGAACTTCTTTTGCAGTCTCCACAATACGCATGTAAACCGGTAAGGTTAATTCCAAAATATACACAGCGACAGGATTTTTATAGAATGGTTCCGGCCCATGCGTCGTCTCGGTACGACAACGTTTCATTTTATCATTCCACGCAATATTTTCCTTCGTTAAAACGGCTTTCCAATAACGTTTCATTCTAAGACACATAAATTCCTGGTACAACTCAAAAAATAAGTTTAGCGCTTTTTCCTCGTCACCATGACAAAAGGTGAGTATATTATTGCGCCACCCCGCACAAAGACATTCCGTCTGAAGTCGAAAATTCACAAAGTTGTGCATAAAGTAAAAATCGAGTGGAAACAAACTGCCATGCCAGCACACGCCAAGGTCACGTTCAGCGGCCCTGTAACCATCAATGAAATGATACAAAGGCGTAAGCGTATTGCTGTCAAGGTACATTCCGGGACGTTTCTGAATCTGCCAAATCATCTGATAAAGACCTTTTTCATTATTGAGAGCTGCCAGCCATTCAGCTTTCAATTCTGCAATGCTGGTATAGCGGTCACACCGTTTCGGGCTTGCCGCCTTCTCAAGCACATGAAACGCAGCCTCGGATAAGGGCCAACGCCCCAGGCTGAAATCACTGTCCGTAAAGATCGAAAATCCCATTCTCCCCATCGTAAAGACATTCGTGATCTCGTCAATCGCCGCTCCCCGCTCGTATTCCTCCGGTGACATAAACCTTGAGCTGCCCCACATTCTGCCCATGTCATTTACTGTCGGACTCTTTCGAAAAAAGTCAATGTCGCAAACCGTCACCTTTTTCGTCGGCAAATCATACAAAATGCTGCCATCATAAAAATCAACTGCCACGTAACCCGTCTTTGCAACTTCAATCATAAAGTCCGTCACTTCCGCATAAATATGCAGTTTTTCCTCGATCGGAAGATTCATGATGATCTTGTGGGATTCCTCATACATTCTGCCCATGCATTCCCCGTCAGCCCAGTCAAAAATCATGGCAAACCCATGCGCAATTTCTTCCGAAGCCCTATACCGGATCAGGGCACGATGCGAAATGGACTGATAGACTGGCACGGTCGCCTTCAGCCTTTGAACAGCTTCGGACACATCCCCGCCATACTCCGCGGTCTGTGCCCCCGCAAATTTTACAAATAGTCTTCCCTCCGCATTCTCTATCCCAAAGCAGATGTTTCCAGAGTCCTGGTCATCATATACCCGAAACACCTTGCCGTATTTTTTCAGAAAGCTGAAATCAAACAACCTGCCCATTTTAAAGCGTATTCCATCAATCTCCTGATATAACATTGCTCTCCCTTATCTTCCCTTCTCTATTTGCAAAGGACGTGAAAGACTTTCACAAAAATTCCATAAAAGTATCGCTGTATCTCCGCACTCCAGCCGCCCTATGCATTTTTTGAATCAATCTGAACTTTCGCAAGTACCTCAAATTCCTCCGCCGTACCTGTACCGCTCGTGATATCAATATAATGCAGCAGCAGTCTACATCCAAAACGCTCACGGCGGCTGACAAAATATACATGATTGTCCCTGATCAATATTGGCGATTCATAGTCAGAGTCACCTATTCCTTCCTCTGTCGGCAGATCATACTCCCATAAAACTTTCATTTTATCTCCTTTTCATCAGCATAGATGCCACAGCAGCATGCTATCTGCCTCCAGTTTTTTCAGATTTTCAAACAAAACCTTACAGGCGATCTGTCCGGCCTCCCCATAGTCATTCTGAAAAAAGTCATTGACAAACGCCGCTACTTCCCTGGAATCAATGCGGTCTGCCAGTGATAAAAGCGCTTCTTTTTCCTTGTTAGTAAATATCCGCACATCATAGTCTTCTGTTATCTCTCGCCATCGCTCATACAGCGCTTTTTGTTCCTCGCCGCCATAGAGATCCAGGTCAAACTCTGTTTTAAAATACTCGAATACCGCCAGAAACACCTCACCGGAGCACTGGTCATTCTCCAGTTTTGCCGCAGAATTTTCCAGTTCATCACAGAGCGTTCCAATCAAGTCGTCCGCTGCATCTGGCTGATTTTCTCTGATTGCAGCCACAAGACAATTATAATCGTTCTCCGTGCATTTCCCAAAGTTTCCTATCATTGACATATTGATTTCCTCCTTAAATCCTGCATATACTATACCCACGCCGCATTCTATCTGCACATTCACATGCTTGCAGCAAACCACAGCAGGATAACATTGATTCTTCCGTTACCGCAATTTCTGCCATATTTCTCTCTATCATGCTTCTGCCCTATATTTTGCAACCAGATCATAATATTGTGTCAAATATTTTTCTAACTTTGCCTCATCTTTTCCTTTTATCAGCTTTCTCTTTCCCTTACACAAAAAGTACCATGTTGTTCTGGTGCCATATTCTGTCACAGAGCCTTCCGTGTAAGGTTTTGTAATTGTCCCTTTTAAATCAGGTATACTTGCAACCAACCGGGCGAGCTCATCCATTTTAAATCTTGCAATAGACATATCAAGTTCCCTGATCTGGCTTTGAGCGATACATAGATAATCATTGTCTAATATTTTATTTCCCGACCATGCAAAATGTTCAATATTGCTGTGAACAAGCGGCTTCAGGCTCTCAATATCCATTTTTGACCAGACCTTGTTCCCTATGGAAAAATATTTCAGGTTGGGCGCATCAGTAACCGCTTCAATGGAATGCAGTCTTGAAAAATCATAGATCGCCAGTCCCGTTAAGCCTTCGTTCCGTTTCATATTCCATAATTTTTCTGCCCTCTGATTAAAAAAATAGTGTACATACTTCAAATTCCGCAAATCTCCTAATGGCGACAAATCACAAACCATTTTGTTTTTCCAAAAAGAAATTGCCTCAAACTGATTCCCAAAATGTTCAATCAAATATTCAAAGGTCTCCTGGTTCAGCCCAGATATGATCAGGGATTTCGCATCCGGATATTCACCGATACGTTCAAGCTCCTCTATCGTTGTCACCCCGCCTCCGATTTCATTCTGGACAATGTACAGATCAAACAGAGACCGATTGCTGCTTTCAAAATTGGACAAATTCACCTGCTCCATATATAAACCTCCTGAATATCAATCATTCAGCATTGCATCACAACTCCCCGGCTGGAATTCGTCCGTTTTTGTACGCTTCAATCAGCCGATCAAGCCAGTTATCCCTATAATTGCACACAATACTGTCATAAATCAGGCCAAAATCATCAGAAACATAGCCTGCCAGCTCGCTCCCAGTCTTCTGTGCCAGAACCATAAACGCTTTTTCCCTTATTTTTTCCTGCTCCTCTGCATTCTCATCCGTGTAGGCGTGGCCATTTTTCATGGCATTGACCGCTGCGTCAACGCGGCACCATTCAGTGTCGAAGGGTGCACTGTCCCTGCGGTCAATCAGCCCATCTATGTACGCCTCATCAAATGTACTATAGTCAATCTTACTTAAACAGTCCATCAGTTGATCCATGAAATCCATATCGCGCCCTCCTGTGGTCTCCTGGCCTACTTTATGCTTCCCCTTCCAGTTCTATTGCAAAGATTTCTTTTACCGGAAATGTTATTTTGACCAATCCGACAGAAACAAACCTGCCGCTCATTTTCTTAAACGCGTGTAAAATCAAGTCACTGGCCTTGTAAAAAACATCCTCCGCATCTTCCTTTGTCAGCGCCAATGTACAGTGGGGCGTCCACCTGTCTGGCCGATACCATTCCCATCCGGCTGAATCAAAGTCTTTCAGACATTCCTGTAATTCCCGCTGAAGCTGATACATGCACGCATTCATTATGGGTGATGCAAAGATTGTCCTTGTGTCATTAAACATTCCCACAGAGCCGATGTATGCGGGCATTTGTTTATGGTTTCTGGCAAACTCCCTTAATAGCCCGATACACTTTTCTTCGTCCACATCATTGAAACAGGCCAGCGTGAGATGGGGCCTGGTCTTCCACTCCAAAAATTTCGTGCTCAGATTCTGGTCTGCTACCTGCTTTGCCAAAGCATATAGTTTTTGCTCCGTCTCCTGATCAAAATACAACTCTATCGCATATTGCATATCATTTGCCTCCATCCTTCAAAGTTTTCAGATGCTCTCCCACCATATGCTGCTCTTCCCTAATGAGCTGCCAGAAAATAACTGGTACAGATTGCGCAGGATATTTCTTTGAGGTGCATGTCCACAAAACCTAGTGCAACAAGCTACAGCGAGACTTTTGGGCATGCACGATCAGAAGAATAGACAAGTCAAGATGTGTCAGTTATTTTTCTACAGCTCCTTGTTTTATTCTTTTT
This sequence comes from uncultured Lachnospiraceae bacterium, assembly GCA_910588755.1. Taxonomy (GTDB): domain Bacteria; phylum Bacillota; class Clostridia; order Lachnospirales; family Lachnospiraceae; genus COE1. The sequence continues at coordinate 4,939 of CAJUQZ010000160.1, forward strand.
ATTATACGGCATATTTTGGAAAAAATAAAGGAATTTTTAGGACTCGACAATTCGCGAGGTATGAAATAAAATATTTGTGTGTTTGACATTATCTAGAGTTAAGAACCCTCGTAGGCCCTATAAAACCTGCTTTTTGCGTCATAAATTATGTTTTATTGTTTTGCAATATAGTAAAATATGGCACAATATGGGTTCAACAAGATATGATAATTATTCGAAAACGCTATTAATCAGGTCAAATAACTATTATAATTACCATATTGCTATGTCATCTGTGCAAACTGCTCCATTTTCTCTCATTTTGAGACACAAAAAATGGAAGCAAGGGGGCTCGAACCCCTGACCTCTCGCGTGTGAGGCGAACGCTCATCCCGGCTGAGCTATGCTTCCATAATCGGCATCACCAGAGAACGAACCAAAACAATAATCTGGTGTATTACCCAATATTTTTCTGTACAAACACGAAGCTTATACAGGAAATGGAGATAGCGAGACTCGAACTCGTGACCTATACGTTGCGAACGTATCGCTCTCCCAGCTGAGCTATATCCCCATAAATATGATTATAACACAGCTTCGACAAAATGCAAGCATAAATTTATATTTTTTAGGCTGTATTTTTCCTTATTGCTGTGGTATACTTTCTAATATACTATAAAAATAACACACAGGAGGCCAATCAATGCACATGATCATAAAAATGCTGGAGCTGGTCCTAACCGACATCGTTGAGGTTTCCACGATCCTGTTGGAGCTTTTTGGTGTGGCAGTACTCGTCTACACTGCTATAAAGTGCTTCTGGTACTGGATCAAACAGGACTCGAGGATCAGGTTGGAGCTGGCACAGGGCATCGCCTTGTCCCTCGAATTTAAGATGGGCAGTGAGGTCCTTCGTACTGTCATTGTGCGCGAATGGGGCGAACTTGGCATCCTTGGTGTCATTATCCTGCTGCGCAGTATTCTCACATTTCTGATCCACTGGGAAATTAAACACGAAGAAAAAGCACTGTCACAGGACAAACAATAAACGAAACACATGTCATATAACGAAAAGGAGGTCTGCCATATGACAATCGGCAATATTGGGGGATTTTACCCCAACTATTCACCATATACCAGCTCAACCGCTGCGTCCATAAGACCAGCTCAGGAGGACTCCGCCCCTGGCATGATCAACCCAGCCGGGCAGACAGATGAACACAGCGCTGATCCTGACAAGGTCAAAAAACCCGGAAAGCGCTCATCACCGGAGGATTGTGAAACCTGCGCCAACCGCAAATATCAGGATGGTTCTGACGAGGGTAACGTCTCCTTTAAATCCGCCTCCCACATCTCACCAGAGTCGGCGGGGGCAAGGGTACGTGCACACGAGGGAGAGCATGTCTCCAACGCGTACAAAAAAGCCTCGCAAAAGAATGGAAAAGTGTTAAACGCCTCTGTGACCATTCACACCTCAATCTGCCCCGAGTGCGGTCGTACATATGTTTCTGGTGGTGTGACACATACGCAGATCAAGTACTCCAACGAGGACAACCCATATACCAAAAACCAAAAAGAACTTGACGCCGCAAAATATAAGGGCGCCAATATAGACTACGCCGCATAACAGCATACGGGCAGGGTAAAACAATCCCTGCCCGTATGTTATATTTCTGCGTCCAATACTGGCCACCCTCATATTCATGATGTATTCTGTCATTCACCAGACATCCTCTCTCGTGATAGATCAACCACTTTTCCATTTGCCCCATCCGAGATTCTACTCCGCTTCGTCCAACAATATCCAAATCCACAATCCTTGCCAGCACAAGACGAAACAGTCACTCCAATCGAAATGGGTTACAGAAATTAATAACTATCACAAAACACATAAGGTACACAAATCACCCATCATATCAGTCCCACCCCCTCCGTTAATTAATCCTTATACTCCTCAATCAGCGTCACAAGCTCCTCAATATCATCTTTGCTAAGCTTCCTCCGTTTCAGGAATGCAGCAACGAAATTTGGCAGGGAGCCCTCATGGTTCTCCTGCAGATACTGTTCCCCCTTTCTGCCAGTATACTCCTCCTTGCTGATTTTCGACGTGACAATTGCTGCCTGATTCTGAAAAATATCATTCTCACAGATCTTGCGCAGAACTGTGTAAGTGGTCGATTTCTTCCACCCAAACCGCTGGCCTGCCAGCTTCACCAGCTCCCCGCTCCGTATTGGTTCCCTCTCCCAAATGAGCTCCGCCAGCAGCCCTTCCGCCTCTGTCATAATATATGTAATCATTCGCTGTGTCTCCTTTTCATTTCAAATAAACTCTCGGAATCCCAAGCCATATTTTATAATGCCTACATAATCCCAAGCCATATTTTATAATGCCTGCATAATCCCAAGCCATATCTTATAAGGCTTCCATAATCCCATTTTCATAAATCCACCACTTTTTATGAGAAATACAAATCACAAGCTGATATTTTCTGACTATAACTTCCGGGAAGCGATTGCATCTGCGCACTGCGTGCCCAAACGCACAAAACAGGTTTAAAACATTTAAACTAACTATAGTCTAAATATTTTAAACCTGTTTGTCAATAAATAAATCTATAAAACTCATTTCATTTACCAGCAGCTTTTTCCTCCCCGGTTTTATTTTGAACGCCGGCAGCCAATACCGCCCTGCCAAAGTTGCGCCCGAACAACAATCCAGCCAGCAGAAGGGAAGCCCCCAGACCTGTATAAAAAACTGCAATAAATCGTTCTGGCGCAAGTCCGCTTGTCCGCAGACCAATACCGCCAGTCATCATCACCGCCATGATTGCAAATGCCTTTCCATCAAAAAACTTGAGAAAGAACTGTCGTTCTTCCAAGTACGCACTAATCCTGGCAGTATGCTTTTTTACCAGTTTTCCAAATATAAATATTTGAAATACAGCAAATACCAGCACCGATAACAAATAATTCAGCACAGTGCGATAAGCCGGATAGGCCAGCAGGCCAATGCGAAGAATGTTGAAACCTGCCACGCTCCACACAATACAG
>CAJUQZ010000160.1:7978-8916 GCA_910588755.1 uncultured Lachnospiraceae bacterium
TGCCCCCTTCGTGAACAGTATCCATTTTCCAGGATACTGTTTGCATCCACATACATCGTTAAACAAAGCCTAGCTTTTGTCATTTCCGCAAAATAAAATCTCTCCTATCCACGCCAGGAAATGTATCACGCCGTACCATTGACCGCATGAATACATTCATTATGCTAAATATTTAAAACATTGTCAATACGTATCTTTTGCTTCTTCCCTTTAACACCGACAGAATATTTAGGGCACAGCTTTTAGCGCCCTGCAACTAAAATGAGATTGCCCACACGCTTTGCCGGAACATACACTTTCTGTTTTTTCGTCTTAAAATAGCAGTTTTTCCCTTTTGTTACCAAAATAATTCCCATCTACACAAGTTCCGACTAATGCATACCCCTCCTGTTCATAATAGCGGTTCAGCCGTTCATTGGAAAACGAACAATCCAGCCTTAAACAAGCCTTTTTATCTTTTAAAGCCAATTCCTGAATATGCCCTAAAAGGATTTTCCCCGCTCCTTTCTCGTCTGTATCAGCCACAAAATTATGCACATAATAGGCGGGAATATCCGAGTCGCTTTTCCACCGTTCATCCGCTTCGATGAGAACGGCTGCGCCAACTGTCTTTTGGTCCGCCCTGCGCTTTAGCACATAAAGAGAATTCTCCTGTAATTTTCCGACATAATACGCTTTTGGGTATGGTTCCCAATACCCCAAAACATTCCACTGTTGTATGCCTTTTTCGTCCATCCATTGAATCCGCTTATCAATCAGTGCGTAAATATCCCCTAAATCGGATTCTTCTACCCGTGCAGGCTGACTTCCACAAATCCGTCCTTTTCCGTGCAAGAAAGAGCCTCCACGCCGTCCATGACCTCTGCGCCGCTCTCCTTTGCTTTTTCCGCAAGCCACCCGTCAAAATGGCTACGCCATACATTAAGCCCCTCCTGCTC
>CAJUQZ010000161.1 GCA_910588755.1 uncultured Lachnospiraceae bacterium
ACGCCAACAGAATGTTAGGCATCACACAGGGAACTCTTTCCAAATCAGCAGAAAAGCTGTCATCAGGCTACAAGGTAAACCGCGCGGCTGATGACGCAGCAGGTCTTTCAATTTCCGAGAAAATGAGAAAACAGATCAGAGGTCTTTCACAGGCATCCTTAAACGCAGAGGACGGCATCAGCGCAGTGCAGACCGCAGAAGGCGCGTTGACAGAGGTTCATGACATGTTACAGCGTATGAACGAGCTTGCGACAAAGGCAGCAAACGGAACAAACGCACTCTCTGACCGCCAGACAATCCAGGACGAGGTTGACCAGCTCCTCACAGAGATTGACAGGGTTGCAGAGACAACCAAGTTCAATGAGACATACCTCTTAAAGGGCGACAGGGATACCGTCAAGAAGTATATCAATGCAAAGGACGCAGGACTGAAAGGAACACTGGCGGAGGGCGCTACAAAGGCGACGTTTACGATGGATACGTTGAAGGTTGGCGATACGATTCAGATTGCAGGCAAGACGTATACAATTGGTGAGTTTGAAGATGGCAAAAAGGTTCATGACGCTGCTGGCCAGGCAGACCAGGATAAGTTATATGCCCGCATTAAGGCTTCACTTCAGGTTGCAAAGGCGGGAGAGCAGATCGCGCTTGATGGTGTACAGTATACAGTAGTTGAGGAAGGCGGAACCGAGAATCTTGACAAGAATGAATTGACAGCTCTTTCTATCAGCAAGAAAATTAAGGAAGGCAGCCATGCGGTATATAAGGGCGTGGATTATTATGCGATGAAAGACTCTGCTGATCCTAAGACTGGGGAAGATAAAGTTGATGCTGATGGTAAATTTGCAAATGACGGTGATCAAGTGGCGAATGGTATTGATGATGCCAATGCGAATGTGATTACTGCTGCAAAGGCATATTCAATGGTTTATCAGGAGCTTGTGCTTGCAAATAATATTGGAACAGACGCTAAGGCGGCTGATATTAAGAAAGATGGTACGGGTATCGTGCTGACTGATTCATCAGATTCAACTAAAGCCGCGATAAAGGTGACTAAGGGAACTGCTGATCAGGGTTTGGATGATGTTAAGACAGAAGATGATGCTAATGGTAATCCGGCGACTGATGCGAGTGCAGGTGGAGCGACTGTGAACTTTGCTGTATTGGAGAATGCCGCATATAAAACTGTAGTAAAAGCAGGGGCCAACGCAGGAGAAAAACATGATACGGCTACGGCTAATACAAATTATCGCAACAAAATCAGCTTCATCATCGACAAGGGCCAGGTAAACGTCAAGGAAGACCTGAATTTCAGTCTCCACGTAGGCGCAGACGCTGACATGAACAACAAGATCGGTGTAGGCATCAAGGCGCTCGACACAGCAGGACTTGGCATTAAAGGTCTGAATGTTAAGGACAACACAGGCGCTATGGCAACCTATGCGATTGATTCTATCGCAGACGCAATTTCGACTGTATCCTCACAGCGTTCACTCCTCGGTGCAGTGCAGAACCGCTTAGAGCACACCATCAATAACCTGGACAACGTAGTGGAGAACACGACAGCGGCAGAGAGCCAGATTCGTGACACAGACATGGCGACAGAGATGGTGAAATACTCGAATGCAAACATTCTCTCACAGGCGGGCCAGTCCATGCTTGCGCAGGGAAATCAGTCAAACCAGGGCGTGCTTAGCCTCTTAGGTTAATAAATGCACAATTTTGCGCAGGGAATCAGTCAACTAGGGTGTGCTTAGCCTCTTAAGTTAATAAACACACTATTTTGCACGGGGAATCAGTCAAACCAGGGTGTTATTAGCCTCTTGAATTGATGAATGCACAAAATGTAATATACAAATATAGTACCAATAGAAGCTATTACAATCAAGGCCACCGCATCTGCGGTGGTCTTTTTGGCAATTTTTAGGTTACTGTTTACACAGGATTTAGCATTTGTTGATCGTTATGGCTTTAAAATCCATGTACAAAAACATATACGCAGCTAGTAAAAATCCGCAAATGGCATTGACTTTGTAAAATATTCAATGGTAACATAAGGTATCCTGTTCAGGGACAGTCCGCAGTAGAGGGTATTTTGATTAAAAATATCATGGCGAATTTTAATCTGTTTTTAATATTGTTAACATTTTTGATTAATTTTGATAGTTTATGATACGATTATCAGCTGAGGGGTGTGAAGGAAGCTTCATACGAAAAAATAAAATGCAGATAAAATGCGTAAGTATTCAAACAATCAAAAAGGAGAGATGAGAAATGGATCATTTTGAAAAGGTTGAAAAGTTAAGGGAGCGCGCAAGCGTATCATACGAGGAGGCAAAGCAGGCGCTGGAAAACAGCAACTGGGATATTCTCGACGCCATGATTTACTTGGAGCAAAGCGGCAAGGTGCACGGACCGGAGCAGTCTCGCTACACGACGCAGGCAGAGAAGGTAAAGATCGAGATTGATGAGAAGGAGAGCAAAACCAGCTTTTCAGACAATCTAAGACGTTTTGGCCGCTGGTGCCAGAAGTGGCTTGAGAAGGGAAACAACAACAGTTTCTGTGTAGAGCGCGACAACAATGAGATTTTCCGGATACCGGTTACGCTGCTTGTCGTATTCCTGCTCTTTGCATTCTGGGTGGTGGTTCCGCTGATGGTAGTCGGACTGTTCTTTAACATGAGATACCAGTTTGCGGGTCCTGATGTGAGGAGCGTAGACATCGACCTCAACAAGGCGATGGACAGCGCGGCAGAGGCAGCGGAGAATATCAAGAATGAGTTTGGCGGCGCGGCAAAAGACGAGGACAATTAATCCGTGATGGGCAGGGGAAGACGTAATCCCCTGCTTCCTTGCGTGGCGGATTTGTAAATAGGCGGTGTCTGGCAGCGGGATGATGTTGGCGTGTGAGGGGATTTTGCAGTGGCTGGCAAAAAGGATAAGGAGGCAGTATGGCAGTAACGGTTTTGATTGTGGAGGATGAGGAAAAGATAGGGCGCTTTCTGGAGCTGGAGCTCATGCATGAGGGATATGGGGTCATGAAGGCGGTAAACGGCAGGGAAGGGCTGGAAAAAGCGCAGGGCGGTAAGGCGGATCTCGTGGTGCTTGACGTGATGCTGCCGGAGTTGAACGGCTTTGAAGTACTGCGGCGCCTTCGAAAGACATCGGACATTCCTGTCATCATGCTGACGGCGCGCGACGAGGTGATGGATAAGGTTGCTGGGCTCGACGGCGGCGCCGACGACTACATGACCAAGCCGTTTGCCATCGAGGAGCTGCTTGCGCGCATCAGGCTGGTGCTCAAAAAGCGTGGTGGCAGTGTAGGCACAGAAAAAAACCAGCTGGGCGTCGGGAAGCTCTGCATGGATGTGCAGCGCTATGAGGTCTCCTATGACGGGGCGCAGGTGGAACTGACGCACAGGGAGTTTGAGCTCTTAAAGGTGCTGCTTGAAAACAAGAACATTGTGATCTCGCGGGATACGCTGTTAGAGAAGGTGTGCGGTTACGACTACATGGGTGAGACCAATATCATCGATGTGTATGTCAGGTATTTGCGCAGCAAACTTGACGACGTGTATCAGGTGAAGATCATTCAGACCGTGCGCGGGGTGGGGTATTGTATCAAGGATGAAAACGAATAAAAAAGCAGATAAAAAGATTGAAAAAAAGGATGAAAAAAAGAAGAAGCAGGAAAAAGACCAGAAAACAAGCAGGAAAAATAACCACCAGAAAGGCCGGCCATCTGACGCGGTGCGCGTGACCTCCATCGCGCGGAGGATTAACCTCAATAGCCTGGCGCGCGTGTTTTTTGCGTATGCGGGAATGGATATCGTTGTCTGTATTTTGCTTGCGGCGATTTTTGTGGTCGGGATGGATCTGCAGATGGCTGGGGGCTTTTCGTTCGCATATTTTAGGGAGCTCTCCTTTTATACAACGCTGTGGGATGTGGTGTACACTGTGACAGACAACAGCGGACAACTGTTGTATCAGGTGCCGATTGGTATATGGCTGTGTTTGTTTCGGTGCGGGGGCTTTGTCCTGCTTGGATTCCAGGTAATTGACCTGATCACACAGGCATTTTCCGGCACGGCGCAGGTGCGCAGGGAACTGCGTCCCCTCAACCAGATCGCGGTGAGGGCGCAGCAGCTTAGTGAGATGGCGTTTGACGAGACAAAGTACCACAGCCTGGAGGACGCGATCACAAACCTCAAGGTGGATGCCGTGGAAAATGGAATCCATATGCACGACAAGGATCTGCAGGGCATTGAGACGGCGCTGAACGGACTGCTAGAGCGCATCCGGGCTTCCTACAAACAGCAGTCGCAGTTTGTGTCGGACGCCTCCCACGAGCTGCGCACGCCGATTGCGGTCATACAGGGATATGTCAACATGCTTGACCGGTGGGGGAAGGCGGACACGGCGATCCTCGAGGAGTCCATCGAGGCGATCAAGAATGAGGCGAACCATATGCAGAAGCTCGTGGAACAGCTGCTGTTTCTGGCAAGGGGCGACTCAAACCGGCAGAACCTTGACATGCAGGTGCATGGGCTCAACGGCATCATGCGGGAGGTCTATGAGGAGTCGCTGATGATCGACGAAAAGCATGTCTACCGTTTTGAGGAGTCGGGAAATGTGCAGGTGTATGGGGACTGTGACATGCTCAAACAGTCCGCCAGAATCCTGATCGACAACGCGGCAAAGTATACGACGCAGGGCGGGGAGATCCTGATCCGCGTGGGCATGTGGAAGGACGGCTCGCCGTTTTACGGGATACAGGACAATGGAATCGGCATGTCCGGGCAGGACGTGGCGCACGCGTTTGACCGCTTTTACCGCGCCGACTCCGTGCGCAACAGCCAGACGGGTGGCACGGGGCTTGGCCTCTCGATCGCGAAGTGGATCATCGACAGACATCAGGGGTATTACGAGATCGTGAGCCGCGAAGGGCTGGGAACACGGTTTAGCGTGGTGTTCCCACAGTGCGGCTAGATAAGCAGTTCTACTTCATATTTTTTCAGCCAGTAATTGACCTGCAGCAGATACGCCAGCAGCTGCGGCCCGGCCATGAGCTGACCGTAGAACGGTCTGCCGTAGTCGGAGGGCTGGCTGATATAGTCGAGTACTTTATTTAGGTCGATCAGCTCCCGCAGCGGCGCGCGCGTGTCGGACAGTGTCTCAACGATTGCGGTGCGCAGCAGGTTTTCGTAGGCGGGATCGTAGGTCTTGGGATAGGGGCTCTTTCTGCGGTACAGCACTTCGCCGGGGAGCAGTCCGTCCGCAGCGGCGCGCAGCAGTCCTTTGACGACGCCGTCCTTGCATTTCATGTGCCAGGGGACGTTCCAGAGGTATTCCACGATGCGGTGGTCGGCGAACGGGACGCGCGCCTCGAGTCCGGCGTGCATGCTGGTGCGGTCCATGCGGTCGAGGAGTGTCTGCATAAACCATTTGAGATTCAGGTAGGAAATTTCACGTCTGCGTTTTTCCTCGCTGTTTTCACTGTCTAGAACAGGAGTTTCTGCGATTGTCTGTGCGTATGCGGCATGGGCGTATTCTTCCAGGGGAAGGACGGACAGCACGCTGTCCTTTAAGAGCATGGTGCGTGGGGAGAAGTCCATAGACCACGGGAAGCAGTCGGCGTCAAAACATTCTTTTTTGTGGAACCACGGATAGCCGCCAAAGATTTCGTCCGCGCACTCCCCTGTGAGCGTTACCTTGTGGCTGGCCGCGACTCTCCGGCAGAAGTAGAGCATGGAGGCCTCCACGTCAGCCATACATGGCAGGTCCCTGGCGTCAACAGCCTCGAATAGATATTGGTATAAATCCGTATTGGCGCATTCGAGGTATTGGTGGTTGGTGTGGCAGTGGGCGATCATCAGATCCACCCACGGTCTGTCCTGTGAGGGCTGGAAGGCGTTTGCCCTGAAATTTTTGTCGTTGTCCTTGAAGTCAAAGGAGTATGTGTCGAGCCTCTTACCCTGCTTTTGAAGCTCGCTGCTGCATACCGCTGTGACAAGACTGCTGTCCACACCGCCCGACAGGAAGGTACAGATGGGCACATCGGAGAGCATTTGCATCCGGATGGCGTCTGTGACCAGATACCGGGTTTGCTCGACTGTCTGTCGCCAGTCCTGTTCGTGTGGATGACTCTCCAGTTTCCAGTAGCACTTTGTGGAAACATGCCCGGAAAAATCGGAGCCGTAATATTCGAGATAATGTCCCGGCAGCAGCTCATCTATGTTTTTAAAAACACCCTTTCCATAAGTCTTTGCAGGGCCAAGACCAAAGATCTCACAGAGCCCGTCGCGGTCAGCCTGCGCCTTAAAATCAGGATAGCACAGGATTCCCTTGAGCTCGGAGGAAAAGATGAGGGTGTTGCGAAAGAGGGTATAGAACAGTGGTTTTACCCCGAGTCTGTCGCGGAACAGATAGAGTCTCTGCTGTGTTTCGTCGTAGATCGCAAAGGAAAAAATGCCGTTTAGCCGTGTGACGTAGGAAGTGCCGTGGAGGAGATACCCCATGAGGATCACTTCGGTATCGCAGGTGGTTTCAAAGACGATGCCCTCCTGCTCCAGTTCGCGTCGGAGGCCGGGCATGTTGTAGATCTCGCCGTTGTAGCAGATGACGGCGCGGTGGTTTCCCAGCTGCCTTGTCATGGGCTGCTGCCCGCACTCGAGATCCAGAATGGACAGACGGGTGTGGGAGAGCCCGCAGTTTCTCGACAGGTAGACTCCGTTTTCATCGGGACCGCGGTGACGCTGACAGGTGTTCATCTTCTGCAGGATGGAGAACCATCTTGCGGATTCTTCCTTATAGTTTACATGAAAGCTGCTAAAGCCTGCGATTCCACACATTTTTTATTTCCTTTTCCATAAAATATTATCATCAATATAAAAATAATTTTACGCCAATCATTCTATGTAATCCTTCAGGATTGGCTGGTACTGTCTGTGTTCCAGCGCCATTTCCAGGGTCGGTATCAGCAGTTCGACATGCGCGACCAGGGAGTTTGGCTTTGTCTCATAGTTATCCTGTCCGAAGGGGACGAAGTAGATGTTTTTGGCATTGCACAACAGCCCGATGTTTTTGAGGTTCATGCCAAGTCCGTCGTTGGTTGAGATGGAGATGACTAGCGGCTTGTTGTTGCGCATGTGGGCTTTGGCCGCCATGAGCACTGGCGTGTCGGTGATGCCGTTTGCGAGCTTTGCGGCGGTGTTTCCGGTGCAGGGCAGGATGGCCAGCGCGTCGAGGTACGCTTTGGGCCCGATGGGCTCTGCACCGGCGATGGATACAATCGGAGCTTTTCCCGTGATTTCTTTGATTTGTGCAATATATGTGTCAGGTTTTCCGAAACGGCTCTCAATGGTTTGGGAAGCGTCTGAGAGGATCGGATAAATGTCAGCGCCGGCATCGGAGAGCTTCTGCAGTATTGCGAAGGTTTTTTCGAATGTGCAGAATGAGCCGGTCAGTGCGATGCCTATTTTTTTGCCTTTGATGTCCATGTGTAGCATACCTCCTATAGTCTGTTGATCACGTAGTCTGTCAGATACTTTGCGCAGCTTTCTCCGGCGTATTTTCCGGGAAGGCCCGGGCAGAAGCGGATGTTTACGTTTCGTTTCCGGGCGGCCTCATAGTCGGCGCCTGCCTTGTTGGAGGCGATGTCAATGATGAGGGCATTTGGAGATACTTTTTCAAGACATCTGCGGTTGAGGACGCGGGCAGGTATGGTGTTAAAAATGTACTCATAGCAGCAGATGTTGTTTTGCAGCTTTGACAGGTGCAGCGTCTCGAATCCCAGCGCACAGGTCAGTGCCAGCTCATTGGCGTCGCCCGTGCAGACGGTGACGCAGGCGTGCAGGCCTTTGAGGCGGTCGGCAAGTACCTTGCCGCATCGGCCGTACCCCAGCACAAGGGTATTGCTTGCGTGGAGGTTTGTGTCCTTGTGCAGCAGCGCTTCTAAGATCGCGCCCTCTGCGGTGGAGACGGCGTTGTACAGTGTCATGGGCTCGTCGAGCATGAAGTCATAACAGCTGATCTCCCGCTCCTCGCAGGTTTGGCGGAAGTCCTCCGGTATGACGCCCGCAAATATTTTCTGGTGTTTGCGGATGCCGCGCTGCAGTTCGGAGAGGCTGACTGTGGTGTCGGACGTGGCGGCCTCGCAGTAGAGGGCGCCGTCTTTTGAAAATGGGATGCCGCCTATGATCACTGGCGCCGCGTCGAGGGCTTCGCGCAGGGAGTCCGTGAAGGCCAGCCTGGCTGCTATGGACGGGCTGTAGGGGATTTTGACGGTAGAAAAGCACACGACTTGGTAGCCTTTTTCGACAAATACTGCAGCCATGCACGCTGTCCGCCTGTCGCCGCCTAGGATTGCTATATCATATTTATTCATATTTCTTGGAGGCATATCGCACCTCCTTGTGTTTGATCGACTTATCTTTAAAATATGTCATAAAATGAAAAACGTTCTTTATACTGCAGGACTGTTTTTACTGTTTCGTAAATGCGAAGTCCGTACGAAAACGTACATATAGCAGGTAAAATCCATTTGCGCCACGAACGAAGTTCGTATTGTAATTTTTGCATGGATTTTTACTCGTTACTGGAAGGAAATGAACAGTAACGACTGTATACATTTCTGGCATAATCGGGTAGGAAAGATGTTTACAAGTTGGCAGTTATGGGGTAGGATGAAATTGGGGATGACGAAGAACAGGCGCTGTCTGTTTGGGTACGAATGTTGCGCATTCGGATTGGATAGAGAGGAAATAGATATGGGAGAACATAGAAAACCGCTGCCGGTCGGCGTTGATGATTTTGAAATGCTAGTGACAAGGGGATATTACTTTATTGACAAGACGAATTTTATGAGGGATTTGCTTGATTTAAAGGGTTTGGTGAATCTCTTTACCCGCCCG
>CAJUQZ010000162.1 GCA_910588755.1 uncultured Lachnospiraceae bacterium
CCTACATGAAGGCTGAAGTTCAGGTCTTCCTTCACGTTTACCTGACCCTTGTCGATAAGGAAACTAAGCTTAGGACTGGTATCCGGATCGTATGCCAGGTCATTTATAGTTGTTGTACTACCTATATCGATCGCATCAAAATCCGTTTTCGTCACTGCAGTTCCAGCTACGCCTGCCGAGCTGACCGGTTTGATATTATCGGTGAGCACCTCTGCCTGCTTTGTGTCCGTGCCAATATTATTCGCAAGAATCAATTCCTTCTGAATCATCTGGTATGCCTTATGCGCTGTGATAACATTTCTGTTATTGTCATCAATACCATCAGGCGTCTCTGTAGCCAAATCTGCGCCTGTAGGATCCGTAGTATCCTGCATTGCGTAGTAATCTACGCCCTTGTAGATCGCGTGGCTGCCTTCCTTAATCTTAGCGGCAATCGTATCGACACGCAGCTCATTCTTATCTGCATTTTCTGTAGATGTCGTGTCTCCTGTTTCCCCAACCACGGTATACTGCACACCATCCAGCGTAATCTGCTCGCCCACTTTTGCTGCCTTCAGGGAATCTGTAATATGCGTATATGTACCATAATCCCCGTTTGTTTTGTCAATTTTTGCATCTGCTGCGTACTCGCCGATCGTATAAGTCTTTCCTGCAATCTGCACCGTGTCGCCAACCTTCAGCGTATTCATCGTAAATGTCGCCTTCGTAGCGCCCTCTGCCAATGTTCCATCAAGGCCGGCATCCTTCGCACTGATGTACTTCTTCACGGTGTCCTTGTCACCCTTCAAGAGATATGTCTCATTGAACTTGGTTGTCTCTGCTACACGGTCAATTTCCGTGAGGAGCTGGTCAACCTCATCCTGGATGGTCTGGCGGTCAGATAATGCGTTTGTGCCGTTTGAAGCCTTTGTTGCAAGCTCGTTCATACGCTGTAACATGTCATGAACCTCTGTCAACGCGCCCTCTGCGGTCTGCACTGCGCTGATGCCGTCCTCTGCGTTTAAGGATGCCTGTGAAAGACCTCTGATCTGTTTTCTCATTTTCTCGGAAATTGAAAGACCTGCTGCGTCATCAGCTGCACGGTTTACCTTGTAGCCTGATGAAAGCTTTTCTGCTGATTTGGACAGTGTGCCCTGTGTGATGCCCAACATTCTGTTGGCGTTCATTGCTCTAAGATTGTGCTGTACTACCATAAATTTACCTCCTTGTGTTTACCCGACAGGTTCCTTCCTGTGGGAGTGTCTGTACATAAATCCTTTTATACACATTGTGACACTGATTATAGTTTTATTTAGTTGTATATATTACAATTGATATTGAACTATATCAATCTGTAATCATGATATAATATCCGAAGGCCTCTGCGGTGGCGCGCCTGCTATTACAGCGCCCCCGGTTATTAACAAAATAGTACTAAATATAGCTATGTAGCTCTGCACGAAAGATTTGGTTTAATCTTTGATTTATATATCGGTCAATGTCTGGAATACTTTATAGCTGATCTAAGACTTATTTTATCCTGTTGGCTATTTATGCTTCCAGTCACTTAATATATCGGGTCTATCGCCCGCTGACTTTATACCTGTTTTTCATTTTAACGCAAAAAATATAATATTGCAAGCTTTTTCTTTTGTTCGCCTTACATTGTTTCGCCTTACATATTCCGCCTTGCAGTTCATTTGCGCAGCAAAGATGCACACCGAAAATGGCAGCCTTAGCGGCTGCCATTTGTCTGTACCATTTCACATATTCCCATTATTATTTGCCAAACAGGCTGGCCAGCTGCTCCATGCCTTCCATGTTCGCAGAGGCTTCCTTGTTTGCTTCCTGTATCTGGATATATACTTCCTTGCGGTATACTGGTACCTCCTTGGGGGCACTGATACCTATTTTTACCTGCTCGCCTTTGATGTCAAGCACCGTGATTTCGATGTCGTTGTTGATCATCAGGGCTTCGCCTTTTTTTCTTGATAGTGCCAGCATAGCTTTACCTGCCTCCTTTTATTGCCTTATGCCTGTACTGCCTTCTGTGCCATCAGCTGCTCATAGATTGCGTGCTTCACACTGTACGCCTCGTCATCACAGATCAGCTGCACGGCCCTTAGGTTCTCTATGCTGACAATAATCGGTGCCTTGAGGTTCACTGTGGTCTTGGTGATGTCCTTTGGCACAGTCACTGTGACAAACATCAGTATATTCTCACTGTCAAGATTGTCCCCAAGCGGCTTTAACAGCTCCGCCTCGAATTTCGGACTATAGCCTGGAATCACAAGGTCGGGATTCATAACTGGCAGCGCAAACGCAGGCTCCTGCAGGGACTGCAGCCACTTGATGCTAGAATCCGCACCTTTCTCCTCATTGAAAATCAAAGTAAAATCCCTCAGGTCAGGAAATCCTAAAATGCCGTGGTCAAAGCGGATAATCTTCTCATCCTCAATCGCAATCCTGCCGAATATTCTAGTATTTACTTCTACCATCTTACTATTATGCTCCTTTCAAAGTTTGCATCTTTGTATCTATTGATCTCTTAACAGTTCCTTATGCCTGTCAGCGTATGAAATCCAGCAGGGAGGTCTGCATGGTGTAGCTGATCGCAGACAGCGCTGCCTGATAAGTCATCTCGATACTTTTCAGCTGTATAACAAGGTCGGTATAGTCTGCGTCCTCATTCTCGCTCACCAGCTCACCAAAATTGGTCTGCTGCATCTCTAAGCGGTTCTGTACCATGTGAAGCCTTGCGAGTCTCGCGCCACAGTCTGTCTCTGCTAGCTGTGTCTTTGCAAAGTATCCGTCGCAGTCTTTGACGAGCTCATCACAGCGCTTGTTGATCTTGTCAAGCACGAATGTCATCGATTTTTCCAGGGCTTCCTTCTGGCGTGTGAGTTTGGACAAATCCTCGCCCTCATACTTCTCGGATGCAATCAACTTCTCCACTTCTTCTAGGCTAGTCTGGTAGCTGCCGTACTCGTCGAGCATGGCGATCACTTCCTCAACATCCCGGCCAAGCGCATGGCTGAACGCCTCATCCGCTGTCGTGTTCACCTGAAGTGTCTGGTTGTTCCCGACATCGTACTCGATAATCTGTCTGCCGTCCTTACCGGGATTATCCAGAAAATTCTCATTGAACACAAGTATCTTGTCTTTGCCTGACGCAGTCTTGCCCGCACGTTCTGTGTAGAAGTAGTGTACCGGATCGATGTCGTTCTTTTTCCATTCTGACTTCTCATAGGTCACACGCAGCTCTGTGTCAGAGGGCATCTGCTTAAACCGCTCTGCAATCTTATTGCCAAACAGAATCTCACCTGTCTCTGCGATAAATGTAATCTTGTTTCCATTGTCTGTGTCCTCGGTTGACACCACGGACTTATATGCTTCGTTGCTGCCGGATGCAAAAATGTTTTCCGGTTCTATTGTAAATGAAGTCTTGAACTTCTTGTCGTACTCAACAGTCTTAGTACCGTCTGCGTTCTTGGTAACTTTGCTGCCGATGGTGGCAGTTTCCTTGGGTTCAAGGCTCGTATTTTCCATCCTGATCGTGCCGTCTTCATCATAAGAGAGTATAACCCCCTGCGGAAGTCCTGTAATTCCCAGTGTAGGGTCATCGCTGCTCATACCCTTAGGAATCGCATACTCTGTGCCATTAATCGTAAACACGGCCTCATTTGGAACCTCATCCGTATCAATCGTGACATACGCCGACACAGATGTCGTGGAAATCGTAACACCCTCACCATTGTATTTTGCATCTGACATGAACCCAATGTCAATATTTGACTCATACTCAATCGGATCTAATGGTTTTCCGTCAGGACCAGTCTTCTTCTTCAGGTCAAGATCCCCATACGCAAGCCTTTTGCGGTAGATTTCATAGGAAGAAACCTCATCCTTTGTGATATCCTCTACCGTATTCCAGTTCCCCTCGTTGATCGTCTTGATATCGCCCGCGTAGACAAATGTCATCTTTTCAATCGTGTCATTTTGAAACTGCTCAGTAATTCTGTTATATTCTGTCTTCGGCTCAGTCAGCGTGAGCGGCATATCGGTGCGATAACCTGTAAAGATGCTTCTTCCGCCGCTGTCTGAATTTCCTGTGGAATAAATCTCCTCCATCGCTTTGCGCAGATGGGTAATCACGGCCTCCCTGTCCTCCACAGTCTTGTAACTGCTCTTAGCAGAGATGATATTCTTGCGGATATCGTTGGTCAGAATATCGTTCACCACGGAGAGTGCGGACTCTGTGAGTTCCAGCCAGCTCTCTGCATCCGATGCGTTTTTCTCATAATACTGGTCAATCTTGTCAAGTGACGAATTGAGCTTCAGGGAGCGGATCGCGATGACAGGATCGTCAGAAGGCCTTGTAATCTTTTTGCCTGTTGACATCTGGTTTGTCAATTTCTCCTGACGCGATTTGTTGATATTCAGATTCCTAAGTGATGTAGACTGCATCATCTTAGTCGTGATTCTCATTGCCATATATTTCCTCCTTACCTTTCATGCCTTAAACCCCTGTCTGTGTAATCAGCCTGTCATAGCATTCGTTTAATATGGATATCATCTTACTTGCCAGATTGTATGCATTCTGGAATTTGATCATGTTGGCCGCCTCCTCGTCGGAGTCCACACCGCTGATGGAGAAGCGGCTGTTTGCGATGGATTCCTCGATGTTTGCGTATATCTCCTGAAAGCTGTTTGCGCTCTGCGCGTTGAGTCCGGAGTCACCCATCAAGCAGATCAGGAAGCTCGCCGCGTTATTTCCCCTGAAGGTCATTTTTTCCTTGTTGGTTGACAGGTCCTTTAGGTTGTCGATAATATCGTATTTCGCCTTGCCGTCCACCTCGCCTGTATGTGTGGCCAGTGTACTCGCGTCATTCTCGATCGAGCGCTCCACATTGAAGTTGCCTGCTGTCAGCATAAAATACCCTGTGCCTGTCGAGCTGTCATAGGTCTTATCATGGAGCGATGTCCCTTTGAGGTCATACTGTCCGCCGTCCACGCCGTCATCTCCTGTGAAGAAGATATCACCCTCATGTGTATTGCCATTGTAATCCGTAGCGTTCTCCACGCCGTATATCTTGTTAAAATTATATGCGTAATCGCGCACCCATTCGTTCATCTGTTCCAGATAATACGGGATTCCCTGATAGTTAACTTGCTCGCCAACCTTTGCATTGTTTCCGATTATCGTGTTTTCAGGCATCGAAGGATTTCTGGTTTTGTCCTCTGATAGCTTGAACGTATAGTATGTATTGCCGTCCTCGTCTGTCTCAAACGAGAAGCTATCGTAGTAGTACAGTTCCCCGCTTAGCATAATCTGTCCATTCGCAGTTGGAAGCGTACTCTTGGACATATCCTTCAGATAGCTCTCTGACGTCTTTATGGTCACTGTCTTTGCCAGCTTATTCACATCTGAAATCTTTCCGTGGAACGCCTCATCGTTGTTGCCGTCACGCATCTCGTACAAGCCCTTCAGCTCGCCGCGTATGTTCTTCGCATTCAACCCCAGGCCAGATTTTGTGTCTGTCCATACCACATCGTACAGACCATCGACATCATTCTGGTTTGCCTTCTGCCAAGGCTCCCTCTGCACACACTCAAGCTTTCTGCACTCGTAGCCGTTCACCAGCGTCTGACCCCCTGCAATCGACACGATATACTCGTTGAGGTTGGTATCATCGCCTGTGATATCCTTGATCGGCTTCTCCTCACAGGTCACATCCACAACGGCTGAGAGTTGATCAACCAGCAGGTCGCGCTTGTCGCGAAGCTCGTTGGCAACGGTGTTTCCGTTTGCCTCCACCATATTGATCTGCCGGTTTAACAATGCGATCTGCTCCGCAACGCTGTTGATCTCATCCACCTTAATCTTGATCTCATCATTTACATCTGTCTGCATCTTCTGAAAATTATTGTACAGAATGTTAAAATATTCACACAGATTTCCCGCTTTTCCGATAAATTCAAGCGCATGGTCTACCTCGTCTGTGTGGTTTGAGAGGGAATCCATCGCAGAATGAAACTCATTAAAAATCGTGGTAAAACCCTTGACCTCATTTGTCCCTCTCTCGTCCATCAGGTAAGTCTCTATAATCGCACAGTAATACTGTTTCTTCTCGTACTCCCCGAGCTTGGAATTGTTGTTCCAGTACTTCTCGTCAAAGTAGATATCCCTGACGCGCTCTGCGCCAAGCGTATCCACACCGGCCCCGATACAGCCGTGACTTGCAAACGCGCGCATCGGATTGGACGCGGTCTGGTTCACAATCTGTCTGGAATAACCGTCTGTCTCAATATTTGCGATATTGTTCGCGGTGGTATTCAGCGCGGCATTCGAAGCAACCAGCCCTGAATACGCAATATTTAACCCCATAAATGCTGATGCCATTTATACTCTCCTCCATACTGTCCTTACATATCTATTCAATCCCCTTGCAGAACATCCGCTCAAGACGTCCTGTCCTTATGTAGCCTTCCCTATGCCCCTATACTTAACAGCGAATCAAGCATGGTATTGATCACATTGATATAGCGGCTGGCCGCATTGTATGCATTCTGGTACATGATCATATGTTCCAGCTCCTCGTCCGAGGAAACGCCGATAACCGTCTGACGCTCATTGTCAGCCTGCTCCATCGCAAGCTGCTCAAAATCATACAGCTTTCCAAACACATAGCCTGAGTTTGTCGCCTGGGCGATCAGATCGTTATAGCAGTTCTCAAAACTGCTGATGTCCGTCGCATTTGGATTCAGGTAGATTCCCTTATCCTTAAAAGCCTCCACGAACTTCTTGCCAATATTGTAGTCCACTGAGTTTTCCTGCCATGTAAATTCGAGCAGGGACGGGGACTGCAAAAGCTTCTGGTTTATCTTCATATTGTCACAGCTGTAAAGTGTCCGCGGATCGTTCGCGTCCTCCTCCACGTACCGCCAGTACATGTTGGGAACCAGCTCTTCGTCATCATCGTAAATCTCATACAGCTTTACACCCTGTGCCTTTAACCGCTCCGCCTCGCCACTGTCCAAAACAACCTTCTCATACCCTGCGCCAGACGATTTCTGGAACATCTGCATCGGGGAGCCGTCCTCGTTGCACAGATATTTCGTCTTGGGATCACAGCACTGCGCCATCACTTCATTGATCTTGGTCGCAATCGCATGGACCAGATTGTCAAACTCCGCCTCCGCATTCATGAGAATGGATTTGGATATATAGTCATTGTAATATTTGTGCCCGTCCCTCTCGTCATACTGTTCTGCACTGATGCCCAGCCTTTCGAGCTTTTCGTCCGTACATGCGTTCACATCCAGGTCCGTGTAGTTTGCCACATGGTCCCCTCTGGCCAGCAAAAGCGCCCGAAGCGATCCGACATCGGTCTTGGCGCCTGTCGATATCTCGTCCTTTAAGTTAAAGACTTGCGCACTTCTGTAATCTGCGACCTGATTTCCCTCATCGTCTGTGGTATAGGTCAGGTTCTGTTTCCAATAGGGCGTCACAAATCCGGTGTCCTTGTCCGTGGAGAGTTTCATCTCATACACGCATGCCTCGGACACAAAGCAGGTCCCGTTGAAGTAGACGGAAACCGCTGTGTTGGGCTCCTCGGTATATGTGATGTTGCCGTAACCTGCCAGCGAGTCAAGCAGCTGGTCGCGCTCGTCCCGAAGGTCATTTGCGTTCTCCACACCACCGCACTCAATCTTCATAATCGCTTTATTCAGTTCAAAAATCCTGTTGCCGATGGAATTAATATCTTCGACGGAATCCTTAATCTGTCTGTTCAGGTTGTTCTGATACTCGTGAAAGGACTTGTATACAGCAGCCGCATTCTCCATAAAGCTTGCCGCCTTTGACATCAGAACAGACATATTGACAGTACTGTTGGGATCCTTTGACAGCTCCTGCATCGCGTTCCACAGTCCTGTGGTCCCCCACACGGACTCCTTGAACGCCGCCCCGTCAAGCTCACCCATGATATCCTCAATCTGTAAGATTGCCGAATATGATATTTCGTAATAATTTGACCTGCCGTACTCCTCACGGTAAGCCATATCGAGAAATGTATCCCTGACATGTCTGCACTCAGCATACTTGGCGCCAGTGCCTACCTGCTGCTGCCAGCCCCTCATCGAGCGCCCGCTATAGGTGTATGTCGAATCAGTATTGGCCACCTGCTGGCGGACATATCCGGGTGTATTCAGATTTGATAAGTTGTGCGCCACAGTATTGAGCGCGCTCTGCGACGTGCGCAGTCCGCTGTCGCCTAAATATAATGCCCCAAACAAAGACATGGTATCCCTCACCTCGTGTTTCGTCGTTATTGCTTCGCGTCGAAACTACCATGAAAGATACCAAGCGATTGACCGTTTGTATATGCATTCTTATTATAATTGGCTGTTTGCGGCGCAGACTTCATCGCCCGTATCATATCGAGGTTAAAATTCACCATGTCCAGCCTCTCTGCGAGCAGCATCTGGTTCCTGCTGTTCGCCTCTTTCAGCTTGTCTATGGTTATCCTCAACTGTTTCTGCACGTCCACAAGCCTCTGCTTCTGGTCGGGCATTGATTCGAGCATCTGAATCAGGTCTATAAGTTTCAATGTTTCAACATCCCTGTTAACTACGTTGGCAATATCAGCCAGAAATCTATCTCTTTTCTTCTCCATTCCCTGGATTCTGCCTACGATATCCTGTTCCTCCTCCATGATTTTGCCCAGGCTTTCGATGTCTCCCGCCACAATGGCAGAAGTCTTGCTCTCTGAGAGCAATACAAGCTTTTCATACTCCGTATTCTCCCCATCGAGCACGTCAATCAAGTTCTCCAATAAGCTTGCCACCTGCACACCTCACTGTCATGGTGTGTGCTCTCGGAAACTCGAACCCCTTGTTCTATAAGGCTTCAAAAATTTCCGA
>CAJUQZ010000163.1:0-2671 GCA_910588755.1 uncultured Lachnospiraceae bacterium
ATATCCCAAATAAATCAAAGTGCATCAACCTGCATAAATTAAGGATTTTCTGTTGACAAAATATCAATTGATAGTTATAATATCAATTGATAGAAAAATGTGTTGGAGGTGGCTAAAAATGGCAAAAAGCGCGCTGGTTGGCAAAATTCACATAAATTGTCCTGTCTGCAGCAGGCTCCATGAAGTGGAGGAACGGTCGAGAATGAATAGTACTTCCATAAAAGGAGAGAAGGTATTTTACGAGGAACATTTTTATGTCTGTTCAGAGAGCCAGGAAAATGGCGAAAGACGCGAATTTCAAACAGAGAGCCTGACAGACCTGAACCTGATGGCTGCCAGAAATGCTTACCGCAGGGAACACCATCTGCTCACCGCCGACGAGATTGTACAGGTGCGCGAAGGCTATGGGCTGACGCAGGCCGAGGCGAGCCGGTTGCTTGGCTGGGGCGGGGCAACCATTGCCCGCTATGAGAGCAGGGCGATTCAGGATGAGGCATATGACACCTTGCTGCGCATGATCAGCAAAAACCCGTTTGAAGCGATTGCATTTCTGGACAAAAACGGCGAGCAGTTTTCCGAATTAAAACGTATGCAGATTCGGACGAAGATGATAGAAAAGTTGGAGTTATATGGAAAAGAGTACCTGGCGCGACAGGTATTTGCTAGTGAATATGTGAACTTTTCTATCCCTTCTGATTTTAATGGCTACAAACTACTTGACATTGACAAGCTTGAAGGAATTGTCTCATACTATGCAGAACGACAGTCTGAGCTGTACAAGGTGCGGCTGATGAATATGCTCTGGTATGCAGATGCCCTGCACTTTAAGACTTACGGCAGCTCCATGACAGGGCTGGTCTATCGTCATGAAGCTATGGGCGTGCTTCCGGTAGGCGACACGAGCCTGATGGCCTTGAAAAATGTAAATGTAACGATACAGGAGGACTACGAATCGACCGGCTTTCGTTTTTATCCAAACACGGCGCTGGATTTGTCGGTGTTATCTAAAAACGAAACATCAGTTCTTGAATCCGTGATTGCAAAATTTAAAAATTATGACACCTCCCTCATGGTCTCTTATATTCAGGAGGAGTCGGCCTGCGCGCAGACGGAGCATGGAAA
Source organism: uncultured Lachnospiraceae bacterium (assembly GCA_910588755.1). Classification (GTDB taxonomy): domain Bacteria; phylum Bacillota; class Clostridia; order Lachnospirales; family Lachnospiraceae; genus COE1. The sequence goes on from CAJUQZ010000163.1 coordinate 1,123, forward strand.
TATTATTCCGTACAGCCTTGCAAAAAAAGTGCGCACACTTTAAAATAGCAGTGAACAGTTTCAATAATTTCAAAAGTTTCAACTTTTGTTTGTTCATATATTTTATTGTGTCTAAAAATGTGTTATGATTAAAGAATCGTTTTGTATATTATACAATTTTGTTGAAGAAGGAATCTGATGTTAGACATGTATATTGCTGAAGGAGGGATATGATGTTAGATATGTACAAAAAGCTTGATATGTTCAGGGAGCATGTGACAGCGGAAAAGGAGGTTGACAGATTCGCAAAACTCGAAAAAGAAATCAACAGACGGCTGGGCTTAACTGAAAAGAATACTGTCTCAATACCGAAGGCAATGATCGATTTCTACAGACATTTTGGCAATGACGAGGAATTTCTGAATGCCTATGAGCATTTTTACAGGCTGGAGGATATTCGCGTCGAGGATCAGGCATTGGTCTTTGCAGAAAAATATAAGCATACTGGAAGATTGGGAATAAAGCTGGTCAGTTTTGGCGCGCCTCACATGTCAGTCAGTTATTGTCCCTCTGATATGCACACGTGGTATAGCGAGGGGATCTTTGAAATGGAGCATTTCTTTTTTGATTATGCGTGCTGGCAGATTCTAAGTATGCTTCCGTTCATTGCGGCCGTGCGCATGAAAACAGAAGCCTATCAGGATTTTATGACAAAAGACGTCCATTATTTTAACGATGATCCGATGTACACTACAGGCGGCGGTCTTTATTCCGGCTATTACAAGAACATGCTGCTGTGTTATCTCTCCCTGGAGGAGGAGCTGTATATCGCGACGAGAAATGAACAGGATTTAAAAGAGTTCGAACAACAATTCGGACTTAAATTGAAAATGGTAAAGCCAAAAAAGCCTGCAAAGGCCAGAAACAGCAGCGCACAGAAAAAGCGGCTGGAAGCATTGAAGGAAATCAGGCTTGAGGAAATGCTGCAGCAGCTTGATGTTTTCAGGAATCATATCACAGCCCCAAAAGAAGTTGACACGCTAACCGCGCTGGGCAGGAAAAACAATATTGTAATGCCGGAAGCCCTGATTGAATTTTACAGGCATTTTGGAAATGACGGAGATTTTATGACTGCATATTACTGTTTCGACAAACCAGAAGAAATCAGCGTGGAGGAGGGCTCGCTGCTGTTCTGTTATACACATCAGTATGCAGACAGGCTTGGTATTGCGCTGGAAAATCTAAGTGCGGGAAATGAGGAAATCTGTGAAACGCCTCTTAAAATCTTTCTCTTTCATATAGCTGTCTGGCAGATCATGAACACGAGAATCGCTATGGCCGCAGTGGAAATGAGCAGGAGAAAGTTTGACATGTTTATGAAAAAAGGCCCCTGCTATTTTCATAACAGCGAACTGTTTACCAAAGACCAGCGGTTTCGTGCAGCGTACTACAAAACAGTTCTGATCTGTTATATCGTTGAAGAAGAGACAATGTATGTCTCGGCAAAAGAAGATCATGCGCTCAACGAATTTGAGGAGATGTTTCAGCTGGATTTGGATTGGTGTTAAAG
>CAJUQZ010000163.1:2681-8725 GCA_910588755.1 uncultured Lachnospiraceae bacterium
GAATATAAACATTTGTTCTAGAATGATAGGAGAAAACAGAAATGATATTAAAACGTAAGAATAAGAAAGAAGCAAAATTATTTGTATTCAGGGAAAATAAAATGGCCCTTTGCGATCACATAGAGGCTGTATATGCGTTTCTGGATATACGGGATGAAGACGGTTTCAATACAGTCTATATGCGGCCGGAAGAAAGAGAACCGTGGCCGCTCATGTCCATCCTAATCAAAGATGACATGGCATTTGTCCAGGTCGTGCCCGAGGATTTTCACCAGGGTTATATTTCACTGTCTGATTTTTCACAGGGACTGGATTATGAAAACGGCAAAACCGTTTTCCGCGAGGGGAAGCGCGATGTTGATGTCCAGAATATGTATGTGATATCCTGTGGTACTTTGCGCGAAGTTGTCAGTGAATTTTTCCAGACAGGGAAGCTGCCAGAATGTATTATGTGGACTTAGTGAAAGGCGCAAACCGTCACAATGCTAATGTCAAAAACTCTAATTCTTAGAAAACTTATGCAGCAGCTGAAAGTGGAGGACCTATATGAAAACAAAAAAGATTTATATTTTAACAGCAGCAGCAATCTCTGCAGTACTGGCAAACGGAAGCTCTGTACACGCGGCGCCGGAAAGAATGGCGGACGGCACGATTTTTGACGCAGCTTATTACGCAGAAGCATACCCTGATGTGGTGGCGGAGGCTGGAACGGATCCGACTGCTCTGTATCAACACTATGTCCTGTTTGGAAAAGCAGAGAATCGCAATGCAACTAATCCTGCAGATGCGGAACAGGTGGAAAAAATGGAGGAGGTCAGACAGCTGACCATATCCTTTGCCGGGGACTGTACACTGGGCGGTTTCAAGGGACAGAGCGGCGGAAACCTGCTGCGGGATTACTATGAAATGTACGGCAACGATTATTTTTTCCAGAATGTCAGGGAGATATTTGCGCAGGACGACATCACATATGTAAACTTGGAAGGCGCTCTGACGCCGTACAAACAGGTGATCGAAAAGAAATATCCGATCAAGGGCGAGCCGGAATATGTCGGCGCCCTGCAAAGCGGCTCCATAGAAGTGGTAAATCTGGCGAACAATCACACCTACGACTGCGGACAGGCCGGATATGATTCGTGTAGGCAACTTTTGGCAGAAAGCGGTATCGCATACTGCGGCGAGCTCGAAACTTGTACGCTGGAGCGCAATGGCATTAAGACCGGATTTATTGGCTTGAACTGCTGTGGAATGAATAATACACTGGCAAAAAAACTCCAGAACCTGATACCGCGCCTGAAAAATGAACGCTGTGATATCGTCTGCGTTATGTTTCATGGGGGAATTGAGCGAGAGTATGAGAGTAACACCGTCACAGAAGCATTTGCACACCGGGCCATCGACTGTGGGGCGGATATTGTTGTGGGTGCGCATCCGCATGTGGTACAGGGCATCGAAATATATCAGGGGAAAGTCATCTGCTACAGCCTGGGAAATTTCAGCTTTGGCGCAAATAAGAACCCAAGCGATAAGGACACATTTATTTACCAGCAGACCTTTTTCGTTGACGGCACTGGGGCAGTGACTTACGGACAAGGCCGAATCATTCCCTGCAAGGTCTCTTCTACAGATACCAAAAATGATTATTGTCCCACACCGCAGACAGGCGCGGAGTATGACCGCATCATGCAAAAGCTCGCCAGATGCAGCCTGAAATATCCAGTCAGTTATTTTGATCTTGAGACAATGCAATGGTAGCATACATGTATTATATATAGTAAATATAAAAATTCCAGATATGACATTTTTGGGATTTGGAGTAATTTGTTAACGTTTATCTGTTCGTGGACAGACGAGGTATGTAACTGATGAATGAAGAAGAAATTATAGAGAAGCTAAAGAATTACGCAGAAATATTAAATTCGCTTCACTCTGCTGGGATTATCAGAACATATAATAGCCCTGTAGGAGATTATGCAGAGTGGCTTGTAAGCGTAAAACTGGGACTTGAACGTCAGGAAAATAGTACAAAAGGCTTTGATGCGTTGGACAAAGAAACCGGATTACGATATCAAATAAAAAGTCGCTGGATTCATCCAGGAAAAAATAGCAGGCAGTTGAACGTTATCCGGAATTATGACAAGAAACATTTTGATTTTGTGGTCGCTGTAATTTTTGGAGTGAATTTTGACGTAGAAGAAGCATACTTAATTCCACATGAAATAATCAAAAAGTATTTCCGATATAACAAGCATCAAAATGGTATTGTAGTAACATTGACAAATCATTTTATATCGGATTCACAGGTGAAAGATATAAAGGAAAAATTAATATAGATGCAAAGGCTTACATTTTACATTCAGAAAATAAAAAAATAAAAATGAAAGGAACAGTAATATGATAGTTAGTACGATAGCCAAAGGCGATCTAACATGCAGCAGCAAAGAAGAAATTATAAAAATCCTGACAGAAGGCGCGGCTCTGCAAAGAGGAGATGAAATCTGGATCAGTAATAACGGCGAAGTTTATCCGTGTCTGAATATACTTGTAAAGAACAAAAATGCCTGTGTTCATTATTTTAAAGATGAAGGGGAGGTCCAACAGTCCTGTGGGGACGATTTTGACGCTGAAGATGTCGTATTTCTTGCTGGCAACGAGGAATGGGCAGCGCCAGGGTATACGATTATTTCATTTAATCAGGCAATTAAGTGCATGGAAGAATTTTTTGACACTTTGGAGTGTCCCAAATGTATCAAGTGGGATGACTTATAACAAACGCTGTTATGGCAAGCTCAATGTCATGATGATAGAGTAAAAGCACGCTTTTGAAAAGTAAGTCTCGCAATTTGAACTAAGAATAACCTGTAAAAGTGTTGCGTGAATGTGCTTTCAATTTGTTTATTTTATAAATGGGCCTTTTGACCACGACAGCGTGATATTAAAATATGTTTCAAGGAAAAATTCAATGCGTATATAGAAATTTACACGCATTGTAATATATAAAACTTTTGACATGCATTCTTAACGATAGTACTTTAACTGTCCCAGGCTTGTTGATAATGCTATCTTCCAGATGCGCGTCATAGCTTGTGGAAATGGTTTTCAAACATGTCTAGAAACGAAGTTTGGTTACATTTTGCAAAAGAGAGGAATTATGAAATTTCAGTTTGACACAAATTATACAGAAGAGGAGATGCAATTTCTAAAACTACATCACTGCCAAATCTTATCTGAAATCAAACTGTCCAGAACAAGTTTCTCCAAGTCTGAAATACCGCGACGAATGTTTCAGTATTATGGCACTTATGTTGGTGAAATTGTCGATGATGAAAGTGACAGACTGGCATGGGCTGTATTGTCTATATGGAAAGGTGCCTATCATTGGTCTGGAATATATTCAGATCTATGGTCCCTTGAACAGGGATTGTAGATTTCGGAATTTTTGATTTACTTTATTATGATTCTGCGCTATAATTTACATATGAGTACTATTTTTCAAAAGATTATTATTTTAACTGACGAAGGAACGATCAATCTATGAAGAATATGAACGATATCAAGCATATATTAAGACAGCAGATTTCATCGGAACGGTTCAAATACAAGCTGATTATCTACTCCATTACGATGGTGCATTTCGTTTTGTTAATACTTTTTAGTTTATTACATATTTGGCCAATGGTCATTTTTAATGTCGGCAGCATCGCTGTTTACTTTAGGTGCATTGAGATAATTAAACGTGGCTATGAGCACGAGATTATCAATGTTTTTTACATGACCTATTGGGAAATAATTATCCATTCTTTTGTCGCTACAGTCTGTGTGGGATGGCAGTTTGGTTTTCCACAGTATATTATTGGACTGATTCCCTTTGGCTATTACATGTGTGCAACCTTGCTCGAGGGACGGCGGCGATATATCATCGCGACATCCCTTGGCTTGATTGCAGCGCTTTCCTTTGTGGCGTGCCGCAGCCTGGCCCTGTTTGCAGGCTCCCTTTTTCCTATGGAGTTTCCGGTCATTGTAGAGTTATTGATCTACATATTTAATTCAATATGCAATTTTGTATTTCTGTTTATGGTGACTGTAATATTTGTGTGGGATATGCAGCGAATCACACTGCAGCTGCGCAGTCAGAATGTAGCCTTGGACAATATGGCAAGCGTTGATCCATTGACGGGGCTATATAATCGCCGAAGTATGCAGGATTTTTTCGACCAGGTGATGAAGGTCGAAGAAGATTTCAGTCTGATTATGTGTGACATTGACAATTTCAAACGCGTGAATGATACATATGGGCATGATTTTGGAGATGTGGTGTTAAAGGAAGTTGCCTATATTGTCAAAAAACAAGTAAATGATACTGGCTGGGTATGTCGGTGGGGCGGCGAAGAAATTTTAATCCTGAGCCGTGACAGACTTGACCGAACATGTGAGACGGCCGAAAATATCCGTCATGATGTGGAAGCACATGTATTTTGCTGCCGCGGAAAAGAGCTACACTGTACCCTTACTCTTGGTGTGGCAGGACATGGTGCTGGTAGCAGTGTTGAAGATACAATTAAACACGCAGACAGCAGACTCTATTACGGCAAGCAAAACGGTAAGAACCGTGTCGTAACTCCATATAATTCACAATAAAAAAGCTGCGCAGATGATGCGTGGCTTTTACTTTAACGGAAATGCCTTTAGGAGGGAAACTCTATGAATGTCAATGACGAAAAAGACTATATTATGCGCATCATCAAAGAGATGGTAAGTGTTCTTTTCTCTTTCATACTCGGGAAACAATATCAATCGGTTGAGCTACCAGAAGAAAACAAATATGAAGTTTCAGGAAAAGTATTAGAAGAATTTAAGAAAATGGTCGATGAGGGATTTATAAATGAGGCGGAGAACATACTGTTAGAAAGTATTGACTATACCAATAAAAGTGAAATCCTTACCGCAATATTATTCTATCAATATATAAGCGAAAAAGACATTGAATTCTTAGAAGCACATAACTATTCAAAAAATGAAGCACTGGATGGAATTATTAGGCTGGCAGAGAAACAAGGATATGGACAAATAAGTTCACTATTTGTGCAAAACTAATTGATATAAAGCACTTTGTTAGGAAAAGAGAAGTAGCATACAATTATTCGCAAAACGCCATTTTCGCGAAAGCAGCGCGCCAGTTGCTGCGGGTGATGCCTTCCCGTAAAATATATATGGCAGCTCCCGCAGTAACTGTTTGCGTAAAATTTGCTTTTGCGAACCAGTTAACACACCAGCCCCTAATTGCCATTAGTTACATAGATTATTAATACATTCTCCCTGATATCACTCCCTTTTATTTCCAGGTCCCCAAAACGTCTTGACACTGAAAGCGGTGCACCTCCACCGACATAGTCTTCACCTGCGGAGTCTTTCCGCCTGATACTTACATGACGAAAGGACGGCAGTGACAAGGCATTTAAAAGTTCTGATACTTTCATCTTACTCACCCCCTATATACCTTTTCCTTGACTTCATGTATTCCTTGATTACATATGTGCCAGAATCGCATAATACCCTGAACCAGTCAAAACGTTCATTTCGTGCGTGCATTAGCAGGTCACAGTAATTGAACACGTCATTCTGGTCACAGAAATCAAGCATTTCACCAATCGCTTTGTACTTGTCGATCGCAAGTCCTATTACATCGGTATAGTCCGCGCCCCCGAAACAGTGCACATCATCTGTGGAATACTGCGCTTTATCCGGATTGTCCAAGTGGCACAGATACCTTGCATAACCACGTACAGACTGCACGACCTCGCAGCCCACACCTCCGATCTGGTCAAATACCTCCTGCGCCTGTTCCTTTGTCTTGACCCCCTCGAACATGATCATCACGTGATGGTGCGGCTTTTTTTCCTCACCAGTAGGATTAAGATCCTTGTCATGCAGCGGGCTGACAAAGCAGGGGATTTTTAATTCCCCGACTATGAAAAGCCAGTCAGGTGGCGCGCTTTCTGGATAGATCACCGTTGCATAATTCCTTGTCCGCCCGGAACCCCGGG
>CAJUQZ010000163.1:8754-8859 GCA_910588755.1 uncultured Lachnospiraceae bacterium
TTCCCCGGCTGTATTCCCCAGATTTTTGTGCACTATCAATAAAAAAGTGAGGCGTGAACAATGAACACCTATGGGCACAGTCGTAGTGCGTGCCCATAGGGACCA
>CAJUQZ010000164.1 GCA_910588755.1 uncultured Lachnospiraceae bacterium
AGTAACTATGCGGGTTTCAGCAGTTAATGCTGTTATTCCGTGAATAATTCAGGGTAAATTGTATTTGGCTTTAATGTGTCTGGCACTGAATTATGCAAATAAGCGTGAATGTCATATAACGCCGGACTGGCTGCTTATATATCGTGTGGAAGGTGAAAGGCTTATGTTATATAGGACGGGAACACATTCGGATTTGTTTGGTAATTGAGGGGAATAAACGTTAAAATAACCTGTTTTATTCATAGTTCTTTCGTATAAAAATGAAATCACGACAAATAATAACCATGTACAAGAAGAAATTTGTGAGAAAATTTCGGAAAGGCATGGTTATTTTTGTGGCAAATGTAGTGTTGTATCTTATAGCGAAACAGAATGTGGCGCTGTCAAAGGAGGACGTGGAGCTCTCTGACGTGGCGAGTGTCTACTGTGAGGACGAGATCGTCCGCGCAAAGGCGGAGTCTCTGAAAATACACCGTTTCCGCCAGGACGGGCAGCCTCGGGTGGTGGTCAGTGTCCTTAAGATTATAGAACAGATTACCAAACTCTGCCCGGGAATTACGGTTGAGAGCATCGGGGAGACCGACATTATCATAGAAAAGGCTTCGCTGCAGCATGACAAACCGGAGCAGAAAAATGGATTTGGCGCGTATGCAAAGATTGCGGTTGTGTCGCTTATCTGCTTTTTTGGCTCCGCGTTTACGATCATGGCATTTCACAATGATGTCGGGCTGGCGGATGTGCTCAGCCGGATTTATAAGCTGGTGACAGGGGGGGAGTCAAGCGGATTTACGGCGCTTGAAATCTCGTACTCGATCGGATTGGCAGCGGGGATCATCGTGTTTTATAACCATATAGGCGGCAGGCGGCTGACTTCCGATCCGACGCCGCTCGAGGTGGAGATGCGCAACTATGAGCGCGATGTCAACCAGGCGATTGTGGAGATGGCTGACAGGCAGAAACTGGAGAAGGATGTGGATTAATGGTCTGGAAAATCATATTGTTGTGGATCATCGGCATCAGCTCGGGGATCATGGTCTCGGCGGGCGTGTTTACAGTGCTTTTCGTGGTCGGACTGGTGCCGCGCTTTGCGGGGAGGACGGACACGGCGCGGTGCGAGCTTTTTTATGAGGAGTGCCTGATCTTTGGCGCGGTACTGGCGGACGTGCTCAGCGTGTTTCCGATAAAGGGTTCGCTTGGTGCAAGTCCCCATATTTTACTGACGGTCCTTCTGGTCTTGATTGGCGTATTCGCCGGGATCTTTGTCGGCTGTCTGTCCATCGCGCTTGCGGAGGTGCTCGACGGCATACCGATCTTTGCGCGAAGGGTGAAACTAAAGATGGGGGTGAGCATCGCGGTGCTTGCCGTTGCGCTGGGAAAGATCACGGGTTCGCTGGTCTATTTTATCAATGGATTTTATGAGGGGATTTAATCGCTTGAAATAGGAGGATAGGATCGATGGCATCAGAACAGAAAAAAGAGGAATATCAGGAGTATGTGCGGCAGAATTCGCCCAAGACAAACCTGCCCCTGCAAATGGGAAAGGCGTTTATTATGGGTGGGGTGATCTGCTGTGTCGGTCAGTTTATCGTCAATATGGCAGTAGATCAGTTTGGCATCGAGAAGGAGACTGCGGCGGCGTGGTGCTCCGTGATACTGATTCTGCTCAGTGCAGTGCTGACGGGGTTTAACTTATACGGTAAACTGGTAAAATGGGGCGGCGCCGGCGCGCTCGTGCCGATCACCGGGTTTGCGAACTCGGTCGTGGCATCGGCAATCGAGTACAAGACCGAGGGACAGGTGTACGGCATCGGCTGCAAGATCTTTACGATCGCAGGACCTGTGATCCTGTACGGGATTGTCACGAGCTGGGTGCTTGGACTGGTGTATTATGTTATGACATTGTTTGGGGTCAGTTGACTGGGGAAAATGGAGTTGTTATAGCACAAAATAAGCAGGTGGCAAGGAGTAGGGTAAGAAAAGGAGCGAGAATCTTTAAGGTTAAAACAGACAAAAGAGACGGTTAATTTTTGTCTGTTTTAATCATTTGTAAATGCAACATTTAATGGTATAATTTTACATATAGCACACAAATTTCGTAATATTTCAGACAGGTTTATGTGTTCTGCGTCAGTCGGGAAAGGTGGTCTGGATGTATTACACCAGTGCGTGATTGAGAAAGCGTTCTGTCAGATGCACGTGGCCTTTGTGCGGGATTTTATCATCTTGCAGATGACGGGTATGATTTTTTAGACACGCAGTGAAGAAAGGATGAGGTGATCGTGAAAAGGAAAAAAGTATTAAGCATACTTCTTGCAGTGGCATTGATCTTCGGGACAGCTGTGCAGGGAAACATTGTGTATGCGGAAGAACCTGCTACACAGGACCAGAACAACAGTTTAAACAATGCCGGTGAGGGGACACAGGATGTATCTTCTGGCAGTGGTGATGAGAATGACAGTGATTCCCAGAATCCAGAGCAGCCAGACGGGGAAGAAGAAAAGCCAGGCGAGACAGCCACGCCGCCATTAGACGGGGAAGAGGAGCAGCCGGGAGACAATACTACGCCGCCGTCAGATGGGGAAGAGGAGCAGCCGGGAGAGACAGCCACACCGCCGTCAGACGGTGAAGAGGAGCAGCCGGGCGACAATTCTACGCCTTCAGACGACGGGAATAATCAGGACGAAGGAAATCTGGGTATAGAACCAGGTGATCTTGAGGAAGAAACCGATACACAGGAGTTTGATCCGGAGTCTGACAGGACTCTGAAAGCATCAACTGATGGCAGTATTCAGGACGCTGAATTTACCGGGGATCTTGAAAACGACAATATTTGGAAGGTAACGTCTTCTACGTGGACTGATACTACATTTGAGTTCTGTACATATAATCAGGACGTTACTGTTGGCGCGGAGCAGGGAACCAGCGCTTTCCATTTTTGGATGGGTCAGGCAGGAAATTTTACCTTGTTTCAGGAAGTCAAATTATCGGCAGGAACCTACACAGTCAATACTGATTTTATGGGAGAAAACGCGCAGGTACAGCTTATGTTAGGGGATATAGGTGAAAATACCCATAACATGAAAGGCTTCAATGAATGGGTATATGCTTCCGATGTCTTTACAGTGGCGGAAGATTGCACATTGAATGTTGGTTTTAAGGTAACGGTATCTGCGGGTGGTTATGGATACATAGACTCAATCTCTATTGAGAAAACCAATATGCCGGATGAGGAGCCGGACAAGCCGGCGGCCACAGACGGACTCATTCAGGGCTCGGAATTTACCGGAAACCTTTGGGAAGATAAAATTTGGACAATAGATTTGGCGAATTGGGACGGCGCTACGTTTTCTTATTTTACATACGCAGAGGATCCATACCTTGAAACCACTGATAAACAGGGAACGAGCGGTTTGAAGTTCTGGCTGGAGAACGGAGGAGAATTTACCGTGCTCCAGGAAGTGGAATTACCGGCAGGAACCTACACGGTCAATGCTGATTTTATGGGAGAAAACGCGCAGGTACAGCTCGTGTTGGGAGCTTCTGCCGGCAAATCTCACAATATGGCAGGATACAATGAATGGGTATATGCTGCGGATGTCTTTACGATAAAGGAAGATTCTAAGCTCAACATTGGCTTTAAGGTAACAGCATCAGCAGAAGGTTATGGATATATAGACTCAATCTCCATTGAGGAAGGCGGCACGCCAGATGAGGAGCCGGACAAACCGACAGTTTCAGACGGACTCATTCAGGACTCAGAATTTACCGGAAACCTTTGGGAAGATAAAATTTGGAATGTAGATTCGACGAACTGGGACAGCGATCCGTTTTCGTACTTTACATACGCAGAGGATTCATACCTTGAAACCACCGAAAAACAGGGAGTCAGCGGTTTCAAATTCTGGATGGAGAAGGGAGGAGAGTTTACTCTGCTCCAGGAAGTGGAATTACCGGCGGGGACCTATACCGTCGATGCAGATTTTATGGGAGAAAACGCGCAGGTTCAAATCATGTTAGGGGAGTCTGCCGGCAAATCTCACAATATGGAAGGATACAATACTTGGGTATATGCCACAGAGGTGTTTGAGATAGAGAAAGATTCCACTTTGAATATCGGGTTTAAGGTGAAAGTGGACGCGGGGGGCTGGGGATACCTAGACTCAATCTCTATTGAAGAAGGCGGCACCATCGTGGAGACGCCAGATCCTGTGGATGCCAAAGTGTATGTACCCGCGATACCGTTAAAATCTGATTTTATAGGAGGCGCGGATGTATCATCGTACATTTCCTTAAAAGACAGCGGTGTAAAATTCTATGATTTTGACGGCAACGAGCTGGATGACCAGGGATTTTTTAACCTGCTGAAAGCATCGGGAATGAACTATATTCGCATCCGCGTATGGAACGATCCATACAATGCAAACGGCAACGGTTACGGTGGCGGCAACAACGATTTGGACAAGGCTGTAAAAATAGGTCAGTGGGCGACCAGGGCAGGAATGAAGGTATTGATTGACTTCCATTATTCTGATTTCTGGGCAGATCCTGCAAAACAGCAGACGCCCAAGGCATGGGCGGGCTTCAATATCGACCAGAAGGCCGCGGCTGTGGAGGAATATACAAGGACAAGTCTGGAAACGCTGATCGACGCAGGCGTGGATGTCGGCATGGTACAGGTGGGCAATGAGACCAATGGCAAAATCTGCGGGGAGAGCGAATGGGCGAATATGAGTCGGATATTCAACGCAGGCAGCAAGGCTATTCGCGCGATATCGGAGGAGCAGTCCAGGAATATTTTGGTGGTACTGCATTTTGCAAATCCCGAGACTCAGGGACGCTATGCGGGATACGCTGAAAATCTCGATCAATATGGTGTAGACTATGATGTATTTGCCTCCTCATATTATCCATACTGGCATGGTACGCTCTCGAATCTAAAAAGCGTGCTTGGCGGTATCAATGAAAAGTATGGTAAAAAAGTGATGGTTGCGGAGACCTCATGGAGTACGACTTATAAGGACGGCGACGGGCACGGCAATACGATTCAGGAAAGTACGACAGGGGTCACGATGGACTATGAGGTCAGTCTCCAGGGGCAGGCGACAGAACTGTATAGTGTAATCAAGACGATTTCCGAGACGCCTGGTGGAATCGGTGTATTTTACTGGGAGCCTGCATGGCAGCCGGTTCAGGTATATGATGAAAACGCTGACAATGCACAGGAGATTTTAAGACAGAATAGAGAACTCTGGGAAAAGTATGGATCAGGGTGGGCGTCTTCCTATGCAAGCGAGTATGACCCGGACGATGCCGGCAAGTGGTACGGCGGTTCTGCGGTGGATAATCAGGCGATGTTTGACTTCGCGGGTCATCCACTGGATACATTGAATATCTTTAACTATGTAAAGTCGGGTACTACGGCGCCGATTACAGTCAGCTCGATAGAGCCGGTCACGGTGGAGGCAGAGATGGGTGCGGCCATAACGCTCCCCGAGACAGTGAATGCCGTATATGTTGACAACTCCAGGAAGACATTACCAGTTACATGGAACAGCGAGCAGCTTGCGGCTGCTATCGAGAAGGGCGCAGGTACTTATACCATAAAAGGTCTTGTCACAGCGGATGGTGCGTCATATGAGGCAAAATGCACCCTGACGATCAAACCGGTCAATCTGCTTCGCAATCCAGGCTTCGAGGATGCGGACATGAGCATGTGGAGCATTACAGACAATGCCGGAGGCGTCAGCAGAAAAGAGGATTCCAGCAATGTGAGAAGCGGCGCATACTGTCTCCATTTCTGGTCTGAGGCAGATATGGCTTACACAGTGGAGCAGACGGTAACACTGGATGCGGGCACCTATACCTTTGGCGGTTATCTGCAGGGTGGAGATGCCGGAGAGAACGACGTATTTAAACTGTATGTGAAGGTCGGAGAGGAGATCAGAGAAGCAGCGACAAGCGTTAATGGCTGGCAGAACTGGTCAGAGCCTGCGATAGAGAATATTCAGATTGCTGAGGATGGCACAAATATAATTGTCGGAATCCATGTGGAAGCCAGCGCAAAGGCATGGGGATCATGGGATGATCTGTATTTGTATTGTACAGAGAAACCACAGCCGCCAACCGGCGATGAGGGTGACAAGCCGGACGATCCGGGAAGCGACAAGCCGGATGATCCAGGAAGCGACAAGCCGGACGATCCGGGAAGCGACAATGCAAACGATGCGGACAGCAAGGACTCACAAAGTACTACAACATCCTCCTCCAAAAAAACGGAGACAAAAAAAGATGTATTGAACTGGGTAAAGATTGGAGAGAGCGTAAAGGATGAAATAAGCAGAATTTCACTCGATGATGCGGCACAGACTGTCAGCATGGATTTTGTCTCAACCGGCGAGATCAGGGTTCCGGTCAGTATTCTGAATCAGATCCAGGGCAAAAATATGATTCTGGGATTCCATAACGGAAAAGATGCCGCGCTGAGTGTCAGCGGTCTGGAGCTGGCAAATCTGGACCTGTCAGGGATTATCGATGTCAATATGACAATCGTATGTGACACTGATTATATTCCTCAGACCGTATTGGGCGACAAGGCTGCCACGGCTCTTTCGATGCGTCAGATTTCTGTGCTAAATGCAGGAAAAATGCAAGTTCCGGTATCAATGCATGTAAAGGTGGATGAAAAGTATGCAGGACAGTATGCAAACTTATATCGTTACAATGCACTGAGCGGTATGTTGGAGTTTGTCGGCACGTTTCAGATTGTACCAGGCGGACTTGCGGTGTTCCCTATTACAGAAGGCGGAAACTATCTTCTGACAGTCACGGCGCAGATGCCGGGAATTCCTGCAGAGCGGCCAGACTTGCCGCAGGTGCCGGATGCCAATATTGAGTTACCAAATCCTGGCAGACAGTATACTGTCAGGGGAGGGGATACCTTATCGGCGATCGCAAAGGCAAACGGAATGACGTTGGCAGAATTGATAAGCATGAATCCACAGGTGACGGATATCAACCGGATCAAGGTGGGGCAGGTGTTAAATATTCATTAGTACATATGAGCAGGGGGAGTACTTTCCCCCTGCTCGTTTTACCATTATTACAGTTTAGAGGAAGAAGACTCAGTTCAGGATAAACTGCGCATAGACCGTGTATTTGTCATAATCCCCGGCTGCGCAAAAGTCCAGGACACTCTTTTTGATTCTGTAAGTTCCCGGCGCAAGTGTCCCGTACAGCCATTCCCAGTTTAGCTTTTGTTCCGAGCTTGCTCCTGCGGAGATTGTGTAGGAAACATTGTGAAAGGCATAATTGCCCTCCAGGGAGACAGGAACCTCCTCCCAGGTTCCATCCATAAACATTTCAATTGCAAAATCATCTCCATATTCGAGCTGTCCGGTTGGAGCGTCTGCATCATAATTGTACATTTCAAACGTTGCGCCAGTGGATGATATCTTTTTTAGCGAGCATGTCAGACCGATTTGGTCAATGTCGGACGCTTCGCTGTAGACATATGCGCCGCCTTCCTTTATGGAGGTATCAAAAGACAGCGTGTCGAGGATTTCCATAACCTGGCCGGCGCCTTGTTCCCACCAGTTTTCTACATCATAAGACAGGACGACAATGCCGTCAAATTGCTCCTGGAAAGCGATAAAATCCCAGTACGCATGATTGTCATAGGTGCCAATACTGGCCGGTTGTCCCGCGATTGTCGGTTTTTCCTGCGCAAGCCCCATTCCGCAGACGCCAAAGCTGTCTGTATAAACGAGATCTATATAGCCCTCTGCCGCGTCCTTCGGATAGAAACGGATGCCATACGATCCGTCGAAGAGTTCTTCATTGTCTATTGGATATGTCTCATAATTCCAATTTTCAGGGATCGCCAAAGTGATTTTTCCATATGGGCCGCCCTGTGAGACAAGCGTGGTTTGTGCGGTCTCACAGGGGGTGGTGGAGATGTCAGCTGGCTGGTTTGATTTAGATGCATCTTCAGATTCTGACGTCATCGCTTCGGTGATGGGGGAATCTGCGGGTTCGGGCGTTGCGGCTTCCAATGTGTTTTGTGCTGTAGTTTCTTCCATACTTTCTTCTAGCAGTTTTGGTGTAACAATGCTTTGACAGCCGTTTAATAATAGCATGGCTGCAAGTACTGAAATGAAAGTGTAAGTCCTGGTAATTTTTTTCATAGTTGATATCTCCTTTGCGATATGTTTTTTGATTTTGTCATTTCCCTGCTCATTTAGTCCCTTATTTATAAAGAAGGAAAAAGGTTCAGGAAGTTGCGCGGATTCACACCCATGTTTGTTTTTTCGGCTTATAAGTTACTGCGGTGTGAAAAGTAACAAAATAGGCTGATTTATTTATTGAAAAGACGAAATCGAATTGACAATCGAACATACATATGCTAATATAATGCTATCAGGAGAAAGACTTGTGAAAGGGCTGTTATGATGCAAATGGGTTTGCAGGCAATTGATAAATGATGTGCAGGAGAGTAGTTAACGGCAATGAGCCAGTACGAGAAGATACGGTCTGATATTTTATCTGGAAATTGTGATAAGAATATATCAGAAACTGATATGAAATATTTTTTGAATAAAATCGGTGCAGTACACAAAAGAACAACCGGGTCCCACGTGCAGTATATGATAGACAATATTCCAGAATTGATAAATATCCAGCCACAAAACGGGAAGATTATACCAGTGCTCTATCCAGTCAGAAATTAGACTTGTGAGCCGCATGATTTGTGCCAGT
>CAJUQZ010000165.1 GCA_910588755.1 uncultured Lachnospiraceae bacterium
GCCTTATGTCCACAGTCTGATTGACAAACAATGAACTTATGTGTCCATTTCTTTGGGTATTTCCTTTTTGCAAAGTGTCTACGGTTTGGGATTCCATCAGTTATTTCAGATCTAGCAATCATATATTATTTCCCCTAGCGGTAATCAACATTTCAAGCAATCCCTTCCTCTTGCCGTGTCCACCTTATAGGGTACATTATAAACTCCAGTACCCTAGCTTCTGATACTCCTGAATATAATACAATCTTATCTAACGATATGTTATCTCTCGACATATTGAGTACTATTTCTTCTTTGTCTTCTTCTCTGCCTTCCTCTCTACCTTCTTCTCTGCCTTCTTCTCTAAACTGTGCCATTGTTTCTGCTTCATCATACTCTGTAATACACATCTGCTTCACCTCCGCCTTATTTGCAATCAGTAACTTTTTTATACTAAAATCTTCTGGCATGGCATCCAGTGCGCTGTCCACTGCTGCCTCAATTTCCATACGTTTATTATTCCTGCGGATTTCCTCTATAAACCATGCATATTCCAAGAGTGGCCTGCACGCGGACATCAGCTCCTTATTCTTCCCATAATTAATATTAATCATTCGTACACGCACTTGAATATCAGACTCAACGTCTATTGGCTGGCCATCTTCTTTCCTAAATGCGTCTTTTAACTCCAATATGCTGTCTTCCCGTTCCTCTTTACCGTTGTAAAACGTCACAAGCTTGGGCACTGGCAGATGTATTTGTCTTGTGCTATAAATGTTTAGTCTGTTCATATGGATATATTTATCGTAAAGACGCGCCGCATACATCAGTTTCCTCACAGGCATGTTCGGGTTATATGTAGACTGCTGTTCATACATGTTCACAACGTCTGTAACCAAAAAGGCCGAGTCATTCTTCATGCCCATATACAGGACATCGTCCATTGTTATAATCTTAAATAAACGAAAATAACCGATCCTTGTACTTTGTGTTAATCATTCTCTCTTACCTCATTGTCCGAGTTATATTATCCATGTATACATCTGCCCTGTGACGATGACTAATGCACGCCGCTTCACCGACCTCCTCAAAATTAACATACATATCTTTGTATAAAATTACTATAACACAAAACACATGTCATTACAATCAATTCCTGTCTGGCGAAAGTCTATCCGCCTCTCTATTCTTCCCTTAGGCGCTCCACTACACTCTGTTTGTTGGTCTGGCCATATAAGACAGCCGGAATCAGCCACCCTAACAGGACAAACACAGGAATGACAGCCAGTACTGGCGTTATCGTAAAGTGATACTCGTAGAACCAGAATATGGTATTCATCATATTGCCCGCCAGTGGTCCTATAATCACTGCCAGGAACAATGCCACCACAACTGATCCCAGCGCATAAAACATGCCCTCATAGATCAGCATGAACCGAAGCTGTCTGTTGGTCATGCCAACGGACCGGAGCACTGCAAACTCCCTTCTGCGCGAGATAATCCCAGTCATTATCGCATTAAAAAAGTTCAGAGCCCCGACCATACCAATCACTGCACACAACAGACCTCCCAGAAGAAGAAACAGCTTTTGGAACTGTTTAAATTCAGAACGTACGGTTTCCTTACTCTCGTACATCACCGGCGACAGATCACCCGCGGTCAGGTCGGAAAGATACACCTCGGCTGCGGCCTCCGCCTCCACGTCCGGTGTGTCAAACATATAAAACAGCGGAATTGCTGGCTGGCCGCTGTCAGCCACAAGCCGTCCGACATTGAGCACCACATCATAAGCGCCGACAACATATCTCCGGAAACTGAGTGAGTGTGGTACTACGACAAGCGCACAGACTGTGTACTCAACTTCCTTTACATTTTCTATATGCCATTTGAGATACTCCTCTGGTGTATCCTCCGTACATGGTTCACCTGTGCGGCTGTCGATATAATATGCCTCCTCCACATAATTGATCGTCAGCTTATCCCCAGCTTTGGGATAAAGCTCCTGATTCATGACATTTCCATAATCATCCACCCTTACATTGACGGCTATCGCATTGCTGCCAGCATCATACAGGGGAGCCAGGTCACCCTCCACGACACTTAGCTTTTCCAAAAGCCCTGTATCCATTCCCTCTATCCGGACATCGCCAAGCAGCAGCCCGTTTCTTCGTTCCTTCCCGGCAATGATCTGTTCAAGCATAGCTTCATCGGCAAAAAACTGCTGATACTGGCCACGCAGTGCCTCCTCAGACATTCCCACAAGCACACCACCACTGTATTCGTAGGCGCAGCCTGCAAGGCTGGCCTCCGTATTGCCCTGAATCTCGCGTATCATCTCCTCCGGGATATACTCCTGGGCACGTTCAAAGCGAAAATACGGTGTACCACTGACAATAAAATCCGCACTGATCTGTTTTGATGTGTACTTTTCCATATCAAAGCCACCGACAAATGAATACAGTTCATTCAACAGTGTGACAGACAGCGCCAAAGACACCACCACGAGAATCGTTTTACTCCTGCTGCGCCCTAAATTGGCAAATGCCATCTGATGAACTCTGGCGCCACGTGTTGCCCTTGCCTTTCTCGTAGTATGGCTGGTTTCTGTGTACTTTGCCGCCTCAACCGGTGAGACCTTTGCCGCAATACGTCCTGGCCTGGTACACGATACCAGCACTGTCAGCAGGGAAAACAGCGCAGAACCCGCAAAAATCAACGGGGAAGCACTAACCATTACCGAGCTGGCGCTTATTATCGTGCCGTTTGCAAGCACGACTGGAACCAGCAACGCGCCGACACCATAGCCTGCGAGCATTCCTATAGGAATACCAGCCACAGCTAAAGCCAACGCCTGCTGACGGATTATCCGCCGTATCTGCCTGGGTGTTGTGCCAATCGTCTTGAGCAGTCCGTAAAACCGAATATCACTGGTGACTGATATCTGAAAAATATTATATATGATTAAATATCCCGTAAACACCACAAGCAGGATAAAAGCTGTCATCGCAAGGAGCATCTCCGGATCAACATGGGATTTCAGCTGTGATGTCGTATATCCCCAGTTGACGCCAATCCGCACATTGTTCTCACCGCCATACGATTCCCAGGTATAGCCAAGTTCTGTGTCAACCTGCTCCATCTGCCCCCGGATATCAACAGCGGAAGCCATCATAACATTCAGGTCCGTGCGGAAATCTCCCATTCCGGCATCCATCGCCTTTTTCACAATTTTGTCCGCATACTCCCTTGAAATATTGATGTAATGTACTGGCATCAGACTGTCATAATCCCAGTAACCAACCAGTGTAAAGGTGTCTGTCTGTTCAAAGCATTCCCCCTGATCTTTGTCCTTCACCGAATACGTAAGCTGGACCTGAGCGCCTAACTTTGGCGTAATCCCAAGCTTATTTAACGCCGCCGTATCCATCGTAACCTCCATGCCCGATTCTGGCAAACGTCCGATTTGTGGCTGTGCATAGCTCCACCTCGTACAGTTTTCATCCATGAAGCTGACTTCCGCCGGAAGCTTGGCAAAGACCCCGTCACTGCACACGCCAATCATACGCCGTACTCCGGTTTCTTTCACGTTTGCATGTGCCGCAATCGCAGCAGCCTGTTCCTCTGTCACATCCTTAAACGTACCGTGGCAATATCCCCCGATCTGACGGAACTGATACGTCTCATAGCTGGCATTGAGCGACAGGACAATGGTAAAAAGTGTCGTGAACAGCAGTGTTGTCAGAATAATTGCAGAAATGGCAATCAGATTTCTCTTTCGGGAGGCCATCAGAGATCTGAAGCTTAAATGCCTGATACATTTTCGATTCTTCACGTTCATTGCTGCCACCCCCTTAACGCCCTGTCACAATCCGCCCATCCTCGATACGGATAATGCGATCTGCAAGCTGTGCGATTTCCTCATTGTGCGTAATCATTACAATTGTCTGTGCAAATTTCTGGCTGGTCACCTTGAGCAGACTTAGCACATCCTGACTCGTTTTGCTGTCCAGGTTGCCTGTCGGTTCATCCGCCAGGATAATTGCCGGCGCGGCTGCCAGTGCACGTGCGATGGCAACACGCTGTTGCTGCCCACCGGAAAGCTGGTTTGGCAGTGCGTTAAGGCGCCCATCAAGCCCCAGCGTAGCGACGATCTGGTTCACAAAATTCCTGTCAATCTTCTTTCCGTCAAGCTCAATTGGCAACACAATATTCTCATAGACATTCAGAACCGGGACCAAATTGTACGCTTGAAACACAAATCCAATCTTGCGGCGCCGAAAGATCGTAAGTTCCTCATCCTTGAATGAGAAAATCTCTTTGTTATCTACTACTACACTTCCGCTGGTGGGACGGTCAAGTCCTCCTAACATGTGCAGCAATGTGGACTTTCCGCTGCCACTCGTGCCGACAATCGCCACAAACTCGCCCTTCTCCACCGCAAAGTTCACCCCGTCGAGCGCATGGACCGTGTTCTCGCCTGCACCGTATATTTTTTTCAGGTCTTTCGCCTCTAGAATATTCATATTTCATCCTCCTGTTATCTTTTTTATCAGCCACTACCTGCACAATTGATGACAATAAGGGCTATACAATCAAGTAAGGAAACTCTTCACTGCTCACCGCGTGCCCTGTACGAAGCCTTAGCGACATATTTCCATGTGCAAAACTCTCGTAAATGGTTTTCGGGACTGCGCATAAAAAAATCTGTATGTAAGCAGTGTTTTTCCTACTTCATACAGATTATTGCACACAATTCTTTCCACATTCTTTCGAAAATGCATACATATATTACAATTTTGTAAGAATTATAGTCAGCTCTTCCCCCAGCTGTAGCCGATTCCATAAACTGTTTTAATATAGTGATGTGCTCCCAGCTTGTTGCGCAGCCTGTTCACGGTGACAGAGAGCGCGTTTTCATCCACATACTCAGCACCATCCGTCCAGATACGGTCAATCAGCTCGCTGCGGCTAAGGATACTACCCTGATTTTCCACCAGTAGCCGAAGCAGTTTTTGCTCCGTCTTGCTCAATTCCACACTTTCATGCCCTGACAGAAACTGCATATGGTCAAAATCAAATGAAAACTGGTCAATGCAAAACGTATGTTCTCTTCGTGCAGCCGTCGCCTTTCGCAGCTGTGTATTTATTCTTGCTCGCAGCACAGCCAGGGAAAAGGGCTTAGTAATATAATCGTCCGCGCCCAGCTCTAGCCCCTCCACGATATCTACATCTGTGTCGTTTGCCGAGACCAGAATAACCAGAACCGCTGGCGTTGCAGCCTTAATCTCACGCAGCAGCTCCAGTCCGCTCCCGTCTGGAAGGTTGATGTCAAGCAACACCAATGATACGCCACCAAGCAATAACTGCTCACGCGCCTCCACCGCATTCATGCAGGAGAATACAGTAAATCCACCTGTCCTAAGCACCCTGCACAATCCCTGGTTTAGCTCCCTGTCATCCTCAACAATCAATATACAGTCCATCTGCTTCCCTATCTGACCATGCCTGTAAAATTCATGAAGCTGTCCTCCCCACCATCCTCTGTGGCCGAGACCTCAACAGGCACAAACCGTACCTTCTGCATGATCGCTTCCTCAAGCTTATTCTTGCCTGCATTTAACGTAAAGATACCGCCTTTTTCAGATACCCTTATGACTACTTCCTTGTCACCTGACGCCATATCAGGAAGCGAAACAGATGCCGTTCTGATAGAAGAAGGATTGAGCTCCATCAGCCTGTCAAAACTTCCGTTCTGGTAATCTGCCAGCCGGTCTAAGATCTCCTGCGCAAGCTCATCCGGCGACGCATCTGTGCTCTCTATAACCAGATTATAGTTGCCCATATCATAATAATCTATACCATATATTTCCTTATACCGCACTGTCTCAAGCTTCTGCCGGTTAACCAGCGCTTTTTGGCATGCAACCTGCGATTCGTAAGATTCTGAATTTGCGCGGAGACTGTCATTGAATACGCGGCGGCTCGCCTCACCGATATCGGTGATGATAAACACCTTGAAACTATTCGGCGCAAAATGCCATGCAAGACGTGAGTCAAATACGACCTTGTCCCGCTCCCTGCCAATTCTTGTTGTTGTGTCATCAATCATCTGGTCCACAGAATGATCTCCACGGCTTGCTGCCTCATTGACCAACCTGTTAAACTCCTCGACAGAAAGCCCTTTTTCCATAGCAAGCTGTCTAAATACATTCCCGGTCGAGGAGTATTCATACCCGCGCTCCTTGAGTATTTTCGCCACACTAGATTTACCGCTTCCAAGATTTCCTGTGATTGTAATATTCATAGTTCAACTCTCCATCCACTCCTTTTTAAGCACTTATATTTCTGATCAATTCCCCAGTTTTCATATTGTATTATGGGTTACATCTCTTACATGGCTGATAGCCCTGTGCGATAATCTCCTCCCTACTCTCAGTTGTGTCCCTGCGGTTTGTTGTCGGCAGGGAATTGCAGGTCGGCTTGTGAAATTTCATTGTCTTTGTGTTCAATACATATGTAATCCCGCTAGTTTTTGACACTTCCTGGGAAGGCGCTTCCCATACAGCGCTGTTTCCGTTTGGCTCCCCGGGCTTCCATGTCTCCGACGCCGGAACATTAAATGTGATCTCTCTCCCGTCGGATGTGGCAATGATGGTTCCATCCTCGTCCGTCCTGTATACCTTTACCCCATTCATACGGAATGTATTGAGTGTTTCCGCATGTGGATGACCATAGGAATTGTCCTCCCCGCAGCTAATTATAGCATATGCGGGACTGACCGCCTCAAAAAACTCCTGGGACGTAGAGGTTCTGCTGCCATGATGCCCAGCCTTATAGACATCTGCGGAAAGCGCAATGCCATTTTCTAGTATATCCTGCTCTGCTGCCTCCTCTGCATCCCCTGTAAAAAGAAACCTGTTCTCACCGTTCTGAATCATCAGGGCAATTGAGGCATCATTGGGATTGTCATACGTGCCGTTTGGCGCCAGTATCGTAACTGTGGCAGTACCCAGGAAAAACTGTGTTCCAACCTCCGGCGTTGTATATTTTAACCGTTTATTATCGAGTGCCTGTATCAGCTTCTGGTATGTCTTATTATCTTTCTCATAATTAGACAAAAACACCTTGCCAATCTCAAATTTTGTAATGACGACGGGCGCCCCACCGATATGGTCAGAATCAGGATGTGTCAGAATCAGATAATCAAGCTTCTTCACGCCCTGTTTCTGCAAATAATTCTGAATCGCCGTTCCCTTGGTATAATCGCCTGCATCAATCAGCATGGCCTGTCCGCCACACATAACAAGAACTGCATCCCCCTGACCGACATCAATAAAGTGCACCTGCATCTGTCCTGCCTGTGTGTCCTTCGCACCTGCCTCCTTCGCCCTAGCACTAGAAGCAGAGGACATCCGGGCGCCAACTGCAAGCCCCCCTGTCAGGATTATTGCCACCAAAAAGAAATATAAAAGCTGCCTGCGTATTTTCTTCATGCTGCATCTCCTCCATGCGATCTTTATATATTTTAATAAGAACACGGTCTATTTTCTTTCATTATAACAGATTACACAGCATTTTCAAGAGCTTCAAAATTTTTACTTGACTATTTTCACATTCTCTGATATGATTAACTAACCTTGATTCATCAAGGGGTAGTAAAGGTTTCGACAGGGAATCTGAAGATGGAGAAGCAGGTCGCAGGCATGCGTCAATTCCAAAATTAAAATTAAACGCTGAAGACAATTTAGCATACGCAGCCTAATGGCTGCTGTCTGACCTAGTGCACCTACACATTGGGAGCCAGGCATCGATTTTGTAGGAAACGACACATATTAAGCTTTGCGTATGTGGGCGTATCATGAAGCTACTGACTGTATAGGGGCGTTGGCTCGCCTGTACAGGAGGGAAATGGGTTCTGCCCGGAATAACCAACTAAGCCTGTAGAAGTACATGGGATGGTTTTTTGGACACGGGTTCGACTCCCGTCTACTCCACTATTATTAACCCTTGTAAATAAAGCGTTTTAGGGATTTCAAATATGGGCTGACCCCAATTTAACCCCAATCTAAGAAATGGAAATCATCTGCATGGTTTTCATTTCTTGTTCTTTAAGGGTGTGTATATACTTGTTGTATGTGGTACTTATTTTTGCATGTCCCATAAGACTGCTCACAACCTCTATATTCACTCCCCTGCGCACAAGGGTAGAACCAAATGTGTGCCTTAAAGTATGCAATGTCACATTATTCTGTATGTCTGTCCTCGCCACTATCCTTTTTAGACTCCGTCCCAAATTCTTTTCGGTATTAATGCTGCCGACACTGGTACACGCCACATAGGCAGATTTTATCCCTTTTCTTTTGTCATATTCCTGCAATTCTCTTATATACTGCAACGTTATAGGGCTAAGTTTCAACACCCTCATCCCTGCATACGTTTTCGTAGAATTTTTTATTTTGTTATACGTCCTTCTTTCCGCATCCGGGTTAAAATTTTTTATATTGGACTGGATAGTCTTATGAATATGAACGATTCCATTTTTAAAGTCAAAATCATTCCATTCTAGCGCAAGAGCTTCACCGGCTCTCAGCCCGAGGTTAAGTATTAACAATATAACAAACGCATCCCTGCTTTTATACTCGCCTGTTTTATATTTTTCCACCACTTTACAACTTATGCCAACCGCTACATTGATGCCAAAGCAG
>CAJUQZ010000166.1:0-6641 GCA_910588755.1 uncultured Lachnospiraceae bacterium
GTCATATAGTGTCCCGCCGCTCTGAAACAGAATGGGCGTCGTGTCGAGAAACGTCTTCATGCCGACCGTTCGCGCCGTGGGATAATAGAAGTTCAATCCCCTCATCTGCAGGTCAGGGAGCATCGCCTGCACGTCCTGCAACGTGTCCGGCACCTCCAGCCCCAGCTTGTCGAGAATGTCTTTTCGATAAAACATAACCTGGAAATTCATCGTCTCCGGCAGCGCGTATATCTTGTCCCCGATGACATACGGCATGATCAGCCCCGCGTTGTAACGCTCCGCCACCTCCGCAAAATCCGGAAACTGTGTCAGGTCTTTTAATGCGCCGCGGATACCAAGCTCAAACGGAATCGAGTAGTTTACCCCCGTCGCCACGTCCGGCGAATCCCCCGATGCGTTTGCCAGCACCAGCTTTGTCTGGTCAGGCATCAGCGAGAGATCGACCTCGATACCCGTCTGCGGCGTAAACTGCTCATTGATCAGGAGCTGCATGATCTCAAGATGCTGCCGCGAACGGTTCACCGACACCTGCAGGTGCTCCGGGTTTGTGTTTGAGGAGGAGTACGCCTGCTCGCCAAACGAGGTGAAGAACCGCACGATGCCAAGCCACATCTTGGTAAATATATTTTTATTCTTTGGCAGCTGCTTTGCCGAATCCTCCTGATACAAATAAATACTGTCCAGCGCAAAATCATTGCCGTTTAAGCTGTCAATCAGGTTCGCGAGGTGCTGGTTGACAGAGGATGTGCTCGTCGCAAGCTCGTCGATCCTGTAGATCAGTTCGTCCGGTTTCTTTGCCAGACTCCTGAGCTGGTTCTCCGCGATCTTGACTGACGCGTAGGCCGCAATCTTATTTTTCTTTGGATTGTATACCCGCGCGTCCTCCATAACCCGGCTTAACTCGTCCGCCCAGCCTGTCATCGTGTCACCGATTCCCGGAATATAGGCTTCCAGCGAAAAATCTCTGTACTTATCTTTATTAGTACCAGCAACCTTCGTGACCTCGAGCGACAGGTCATTTACCTGGCTCATGATCTTCTCGATGGTCTCTAAGGACTCCCTGATCGGCTCCATGCTGATCTGCATGGAAAGTGTGTGTCTTCCGGCCTCGAGCGGTATACTGATTTTGTTCCCGTCACCGTCAACCATCGTGTACATCTCATATTTCTTCTCGTATGCAAACGCATGGTTCTCAAACGCCGTATTTGGAAGCTTACCGTCGATCTTTACATTCATAAACACCGGAAAGTCCGCCTTGTCCCCCTGGCTGTAATGGAACGCGATGTAGTAATTTCTCGCCGTCTCCACATCGAGCAGATACGTGATCTCCTGGCCGCCCTTTCCAAACGAGGTCGCATCGACAGTGTTCATGACCCGCTTGTCTGCCTGGTACGGATACAGGTCCGGGTCAAACTCGCAGGTCGCGTGGATACCCGAGTCATTTCTATACAGGAAATCCTCCGCCTGTATCTCGATGAATCCATCGCCTGACGCCGTCTCACTGCCCGTGTATTGCGCCACCTCCGGCTTTGCCGTGAGCGTGAGGTTCCCAAGCAGGAGCGTCCCCTCATTCAGCTCGACCGTGATGGTATTTTTGCCCTGCTGCAGCTCGATGCCAAGCGGCTGGGTGTACCGGTATGTGCTGTCCTGTATGTACTTGTTCTGCCAGTCATAGATTTTGTCCGGCATACTCACCACTTCATTGCCGTAGCTGTCGTAAACCCTTTTGGGATCTAATGTCCACTTGTCGGGGTTTGAAGTCCACTGGCTCTCTAACTTCTGCTGGCGCATCTCGAAAAACGGATACGTCCCGTTGATCATGATGCCGGCCTCCACCGGCAGTATGGACTCGCTGTTTGACAGATAGTCAAACTTCATGTAGTAGACTGCCGACTGCGGCACATCAATCTCGAGTTCCACCTTTCCCTTCGCCGGAATCGAGAGCGCGCCGTCGTCCTCACCGTTTCCCGCATACCCGTAATCGCATGTCAGACTGGCATCCCCCGATTTGTACACATTGCTCATCTTGTAGAGAATCGGCTCACCGGTGTAGGCGGCAAGCGTGTATCCTGCGCTGACCTTTGTGTAGCCATTGTCCAGTCTCTCATTTGAATACGTTTCTGTCACCGTCCCCTGAGTTGTCTGTCCTGATTCCTGTGCCCTTAGCTGCGTTGTCGGAAACGCTGTCACTGCCGCCGTGACAGTCATACACATTGCAATGCTAAGCGCCATGATTTTCCTTGCATTTCCTCTTTTCATGACGATCCGACCTTTCTGATCACAAACAAGCTGCATTTGATTTATTTCTTCAGCACAAACTTGTTTGTTTTATTAATGAGTTAAATGTTTTAGTTTTTCTTTATATAATAACATTACGATACCTTGGCAAAAAAGTCAATATAAATTCTCATTACCATTGGCACTATGAACACCTAAATTCCTTGATTTTATACGGCTTTTAATACTTTTGCGCGCCGTGACGAAATTTCACCATTCTTTTTGTGCACATTGCACAATTCCGGTTTTTTCCAAAAAAATAACCAAAAAGAGTCGATACTTTTAGCAATTATTAAATATTTTAACAAACACTTGACTCTTTTAGTTCCTTACCATTATAGATAAACGGACAGAGCGCTGTTTCATGCGGCTTGCTCCCGTCTGATTTAGATTCTGACTTGAATTTGTTTTGTAGCTGGCCAAAATCATCTTTATCTGTGTGCAAAATAGCCAAACGTTTTACTTTTGTCTCAAATCAATTTGTGCAGATAAACCTAAATATTTTAGTCTTGACTTTTGTTTTAGTTTTCACTATAATGAGTTCAATACCATTGAACCAAAAAAAAATGAAATGATAAAGGGGGTACTATCCATGCTGTATTTTCGCTCTGTCGGCGAAGCCGAAAATGTCTTTAAGGCATTGAGCACACCTATGCGTGTGAAGATAATGGAAATGATATACGAAGATGACTCCCTCAGCATGAACGATCTGGCCGAAGCGCTCGGTCTTACGAACGGAGCGATCTCCATGCATGTGGGAAAACTGGAAGAGGCCGGTCTGGTGCGCATCAAGATCACCTCCGGCAAACGCGGGACAATGAAGATCGTGCGCCCGCGGTACGACAGGCTGATGATCGACTTGGCGCCTGTCAAGGAGGCGAGGCGCTGTTACACCGACGATATCCGCATCGGCTACTATACGGCGTGCCATGCCACACCGACCTGCGGCCTTGCCACGAGCAAGGAAATCATCGGCTCGCTGGACGATCCCAAGGTGTTCTCGTTCCCTGACCGTTTTCAGGCGGGAATTCTCTGGTTTACCAGCGGATATGTGGAGTACAATCTGCCCAACCACCTGCAGGCCGGGCAGAACTTGACAGAACTTCAGATCTCCTTTGAGATCTCATCAGAGTGTCCAAACACCAATGAGGATTATCCATCCGACATCTACTTTTCACTCAACGGCATCCCACTGGGCATGTGGATCAGCCCCGGCGACTACGGCAACCGCAGCGGCTATGTGTCACCGGCATGGTGGCCGGAAAAGCTCAACCAGTACGGGCTGCTCAAAACACTGATCATCAACAATGAGGGCTGCTTTATGGACGGAACAAACAAGCTGTCCGACGTGACGATACAGGAGCTGGGCATCGACTACAACAGCTACATTATGTTCAAGTTCGAGGTTCCAAGGGATACTGCCAACTGCGGCGGCTGCACCCTGTTCGGCGAGGACTTCGGCGACCACAACCAGGCCATCCGCATCAAGGCTTACTATGACGAGGACGGTAACGAGAATTAAAAAAACTGCCAGCAGGCAGTTTTTTTATTTTCATTTACACGGTAATCACACCACACGCGCCGAGTATAATCACAAGCACACCAAGCACGATGCGATACCAGCCAAAGATCTGGAAGTCGTGCTTTTTGATATAATCCATCAGAAACCGGATGACAAAGATGGAGACAAAAAATGAAACCAGCATTCCGATGATCAGTTCCCCCGCCTCCAACGTAGTAAATACAAATCCAAATTTGACCAGCTTCAAGAGGCTTGCGCCAAACATAACCGGTATGGCAAGAAAAAATGTGAATTCTGCCGCTACGTCCCTCGCCACCCCGATGAGCAGTGCGCCCACAATCGTGGCGCCCGAGCGCGACGTTCCTGGAAAGATCGCCGCGATCAGCTGAAATACCCCGATCAAAAACGCCGTCTGAAAGGTAATGTCGCCCAGCTTCCTGATTCTCGCCTTCTTTCCTTTATTTCTGCGCTCCACAATGATAAACGCCACGCCAAAGACGATCAGCGCGAGCGCAACCGGAATCGCGTGATAAAACAACGCCTCGAACACGTCGTCAAACAGCAGCCCGACAACCGCCGCCGGAATGCACGCCACCACGATCTTCAGCCACAGCATGATCTTATCCATCTCGATCACCGGTTTTGATTTATCCTTGAACTGAAACGGAAAAATCTTGCCCCAGAACAAAAACACAACTGCCATGATCGCACCAAGCTGAATGACGACCAGAAACATTTCCCAAAATTCCGGTGAACAGTCCAGCCTGATAAATTCGTCCAAAATAATCATATGCCCCGTACTGCTGACGGGCAGCCATTCTGTGATTCCCTCGACAATGCCAAACAATACCGCCTTTAGAAGTTCTATCATAGTCCCTGTCCTTTCATAAATTAATTGCCGTCCCACCACATTATATGATGCTATTTCCCTATGAATTCCATCAGCCTGCCATAACACTTTTTCGCGTCGCTGTACCCAAGCCGATACAGCACTTCCAGCTTTTTCCTGTCCTTCTCAATCCGCCCGATGTCATTTGGTTCCTGCGGCCTGATGACAAAAGCCCTCCCGGCCTTCTCCTCCGCATCCAGAAACCGCAGTGTCTCATTGTAGCGCGCATAGCGGTCATTGACCAGCTCGTACACCCTGGGAAACTTCGCGTACCTAAGCCGGATCATATTCCGCATTGCCGGCGACGCCTGTTTTCTGACGTAACCCACTTCCTTTGTGAGGACTACCACATTCTTCGTATTTCCGTCCGCGATCGCTTTGCGAATCGGAATGGCGTCGGAGATTCCTCCGTCAAGATAGTACTCGTTACCGATCTTGACATTTCTCGACACGAGCGGCAGGGACGCAGATGCCCGCACCGCGATAATATCCTTGTGCATCTCGCGCATAGGCATATATTCCGCCTCCCCAGTGCGGATATTCGTCACCACCGCATAGGCGTTTCCCTCATATTTTGCGGCGGCCTTATAATCATAGGGCAGCAGTTTATTTGGAATCGTATCATAGTTCATATCCACATTGAACAGGTCTCCCGTTGTCAGAAGGCTGTATACACTACAGTAATTTTTGTCATTCAGATAATCCAGCATCACATGATAGGAACGTTTCTTCTGCCCGGATATATAGTTGCACAGATGGCACGCCCCCGCCGACACACTGTAACAGTTTTTGAAATACAGCTCTTTTTCCATAAAATACTCGAGGACACCGGCGGTGTACATGCCCTTCATGCCGCCGCCCTCAAGCACCAGACCACAATCTATCATAATCTCCTCCCCAAACCCAGAAGCCTGCAGAAACCTCACTGCGCTGTCATTCATTCCCCTCTTCCAAAGAAATCTTGCAGAAGCAATAACGCTGCTTTTTCCCGGAATCAGACACTTCCTACATCTTCAACATACAGCCATATTGTCTCTCTGCGCAAACCAGAAGTTTACAGACGCCTTCCCGCGCTGTCTTCCTGGGAACCCGGAAATCACCGCACACCATACTCCGCCTCCACGAACCTGCGCAGCGCGGGCATCGCGCGTTTCACTTTCTCCGTCTCCACACAGTACGCCATCCGGAAATATCCCGGACATCCAAACGAATCCCCCGGCACAAGCACCAGATCATAGTTCATCGCCTTTTTACAGAACGCCACCGAGTCCTCCTCGAGCGCCTTTGGAAAAATGTAGAACGTCCCGCCCGGTTTTACCACATCAAACCCAAGGTCTACAAGCTCGTCATAGATGATATTCATGTTGGTCTCGTACACGGACAGGTCAGATGTAAGCCCTAAAACCTCTGCCACTGCGATCTGTATGATAGAAGGCGGGCAGTTGTGGCCGATTCCCCTTGAAATCTGTGCGCACATCGGCGAGATCAGCGCGCTGTCCGTGCATTTGGGATTTGCCGCGACATACCCGAGACGCTCTCCCGGTATCGACAGGGACTTTGCAAACGAATAGCAGGACAAGGAATTGTCATAGTATTTTGACACATACGGCGCATCGACGCCCGCAAACAGAATCTCCCTGTACGGCTCATCCGATATCAGGAAAATGTCATGGCCGTATTCCTGCTGCTTTTCCTCAAGAACTGCGGCAAGCTTTTTGATCGTACCAGTCGAATAGACGGTTCCCGACGGATTGTTTGGCGTGTTGATGAGCACTGCCATTGTCTTTGGATTCAGCACCTTGTCAAGCTCCGTAAAATTAATCTGAAACTGCTCCGTGTCAGCAGGCACTACGCGCAAAACTGCGCCCGTTTGTCCTATATAATGATCATACTCCGGAAAGTACGGCGCAAATACGACCACCTCGTCGCCCGGCTGTGTGACCGCCCTGACCG
>CAJUQZ010000166.1:6724-8326 GCA_910588755.1 uncultured Lachnospiraceae bacterium
CTCCATCGTATCGCGATTCTGCAAAAGTTCTGTCATCTTGTTCGTAAACGCCTGCGGTACTGCCACGGAAGGGTTCCCAAGGCTGAAATCAAACACGTTCTCACTGCCGATCTCCTTCGCCCTTCCCGCTGCCCACTCCGACATCTGCCGGATCACCGACTTTGCGCCAAGCATGCCCTTATATTTCTGTGTGATCATTTTTCTCCTCCATTCCATCTAAGATTCCGATATCTTCGCAATACGATATCAGACCTAACTTAACATCAACTTCACATTCTATTATCAACTCATTGTATCACTATGGAGGAGAAAATGCAATTCCAATGGCTGTCTCTCTATTGACTGGCGATTGTAGTCTCTGATTCGAGACTATGCATTTCAAATGGCTATCTCTGTCTATTTTGATTGACGATTGTAGTCTTTGATTCGAAACTACCCAATTTCAAATGGCTATCACTGTCTATTTTGACTGACGATTGTAATTTCTGATTCGAGACTATGCAATTTCAATGACTGTCTCTATCTATTGAATGTTGATTGCGGTCTATGATTCGAGACTATGCATTTTTAATGGTTATCTCTGTCTATTGCCCAGTTGCAGGTAATATCGGAATAAACACAGCCACTGAATGTACAGCGTTGCACCGTTTTCCTGAATAAGCGGCAGCCCGGCCTGTTTTAATGCTACAGCCACCTGTCTCCTAGTCAGAAGCCCCTGTCCGCCACAGAGCCCGTATTTTAGCGAATGTCTGATAAAGCGCCCAAACGCCCTGCACTCCTCTGCATTCAGATCCGGCATCTTCTTCCTGGAAAAATGCACCAGAACAGAATCCACCGACGGCGCAGGGTGAAAGTCCTCCCTGCGAAAATGGTACACAATTTTCACCTGCCAGTTTACCTTTAACAGCAGCGACCTCTCCGACTCCCGTGGCGTCCCCGCAAACCGCTTTGCTGCACCCTTCTCCATGACAAGCCAAAGCTCTGTGGGAGGATATGACATACGTGTCAGTTTTTCAATAATCTGCGTTGTGATTGCATATGGTATATTTGAGAAAACCTTATATGCTCCTGTTATCGGGAATCTGTATTTGAGAAAATCCCCATGAAAAAGCTCCAGGTTCGAACAGCCTGACAGCTTTTCCCTGGCACCTTCGTAGAACCTTTTGTCGATCTCAATAGAATAAACGCGGCTTGCCTTCTCGCACAGCACTTTTGTCAGGTGTCCCTTTCCCGTTCCTATTTCAAGTACGGTGTCGCCCGCGCCAATCTTTGCTAGACCAATGATTCTATGAATCAGTCTGCTGCTCGTGATAAAATTTTGTGAATCTGATAAACGTGTCTCCCTGCTTTTTTGCATAGCGTGCCTCCTTCTCATCGTGTGCTTCCAAAAAACGCTTCTGAAAAAAGGCAATAAAAAAGCAGGGGCTTAGGAACTGGTCCGTACCAGCGCATGGTTCTTATTCATCGCACGCAAAAAAATCCCATTTATCTTTTGAGATCTTTATCTGCTTTCTTACTGCCCCTGTATACGGGTGCGTGCACAACGAATAATAATTCCCACGCTAAAGCCACCTTCCTATAATGTCAAGTCCTAAATTATTG
>CAJUQZ010000167.1 GCA_910588755.1 uncultured Lachnospiraceae bacterium
AAAATTTCAAAATCAATTAATAGGGAATTATTAAGTTGTATTAATCAGTGTTTCCCTAATTAGTTTGAGTTCATTAGAATTGAGCTTTTTAATTTTCTCTTCTTTTTATTCCGCGCCTTGATGGAAAGTAGATGATTCTGATAAGACGAGGTAAGAAATTCTGACCTTGCCAAGGTCAAGATATGTTCCTGCAAAAAAATAACAATGACTCACTTTTGACTCACATTAACAGTCGAAAATGTTGTATTTTAAAGCATTTAAACATATTAGAGCACTTGACTTTTAATCAAGTTGTCCGGGGTTCGAGTCCCCGATGCCTCATTAGAAGCTGTATTTTTGTGGATAATCCACAAAAATACAGCTTTTTCTGCATATTTATAAAAAATGGTGTGTACATTAGATAACAGGCGACATATGTAGGGGATGAGGATGCAGTAGGGTGGCAGCTTTTATAATGATTGTCTATGTAAAACAGAATAGCTGGCGTGAAGGAAACAGTGAAAAAGCCGGAGAATAAATTTAAAAAAATTATTTTGTGTTTTAGAAAAAGTGCAACAAACGGGTTGCGTTTTTTTGTGCGTTATGATAATATGTATTGCAGTGACGCACAAATGTCTTTGTTGGGGAAACAAGGAGCTGTTTTGATGGCGCAGTGATCATTTATAGTTGAAGATTTAGAGGTATGATGGGAAAATGGAAGATGCAGCATCGTATTATGTTGTGAAAAAGAGGGCTTTGCCGGAGGTACTGTTAAAGGTCGTCGAGGTGAACAGGCTTCTGGGGACGCAGAAGGTGCTGTCCGTGCAGGAGGCGGCCGAACGTGTGGGAATCAGTAGAAGTTCTTATTATAAATACAAGGATGATATCTTTCCATTTCATGATTCCACGCAGGGGAAGACGATCACGCTTGCGTGCAGGATGGACGATGAGCCGGGACTTTTGTCAGATGTGCTGAAGGTGGTGGCGGATTTTCATGCCAATATCCTGACGATCCATCAGACCATCCCGATCAATGGAATCGCTTCGCTGTCGCTTAGTATTCAGCTCCTGGATGCGGGGAGTGACGCTTCCGGGCTGGTGTCTGGGATAGAGCAGATCAGCGGGGTGCATAATGTGAAGGTGCTTGGCATGGAATAGTGGGGAAGAGCTTTTTGTCACTTACAGCAAAGAATATACTACATGGATACAATACATGAAAGCAGGTTTATAGTGAAAAGATTCTCTGCATGCAAAAAAGAAGACCTGCAATGAAAAGATTCTGTGCATAGACAAAAAGGTCTACAATGAAAAGATTTTCTGCATGTAAAAAAGAAAACTACAGTGAAAAGATTCTCTGAATGAATAGAGCAGGTTCGCAGTGAAAAGAATCTCTGCATGTATGATAGAAGAATTACGGTGAAAAGAATCTCTGCATGAATAAAAAAGGTCTACAGTGAAAAGATTCCCTGCATGTATGATAGAAGGTCTACAGTAAGGGGGATTCTACGCAGGAATGCTGGCAGTTAGTATGGAAATGCGCTGCTGCGGAAACGCTGGCAGCTGATGAATATGGAAAATGTACAGGAGGTCAGGGAATATGGTAAAGGCAGCGATATTGGGATATGGAACAGTGGGAAGCGGTGTGTATGAGGTCCTGAAAAAGAATAGGGACATCATAGCGGACAAGCTCGGCGATGAGATACAGGTGAAGTATGTGCTTGACCTCAGGGAATTTGAGGGTGACCCGGTACAGGAAGTGTTGGTGCATGATGTCGATACGATCATCGATGACACAGAGGTTGCCATCGTTTGTGAGACGATGGGCGGTGAGCATCCGGCGTATGAGTTTACAAAGCGTGCGCTTGAGAGCGGCAAGAGCGTGTGCACGTCCAATAAGGAGCTTGTGGAGAAACATGGTCCAGAGCTGATACAGATTGCAAAGGAGCACAGGTGCAGTTATCTGTTCGAGGCGAGTGTTGGTGGCGGGATTCCGATTATCAGACCGCTTCGGACATCGCTTGCGCAGGAGGAGATTCTCTCAATCACAGGTATTTTAAATGGCACGACCAATTATATCCTGACGAAGATGGAGACAGAGGGACTTGCGTTTGAGACGGTGCTTGCAAGAGCGCAGGAAAAGGGATATGCGGAGAAAAATCCTGACGCGGATATATTAGGGTTTGACGCGTGCAGGAAAATTGCGATTCTCACTTCACTTGCATATGGCAAAAAGGTTGATTTTGAGGATATCACGACCGAAGGAATAACTTCGATTGCGGCTGTCGATTTTGCATATGCAAAGAAAATGGGGGCGACAATCAAGCTCTTTGCAAAGAGTGTCAAGAAGGATGACAAGTATTATGCGATTGTAGCACCGTTTATTGTGAAGCCGGAAAATCCCCTCTATGCAGTCAAGGGTGTGTTTAATGCGATTCTTGTGAACTGTAATATGGGTGGTGAGACGATGTATTATGGCAAGGGTGCAGGAAAGCTTGCGACGGCGAGTGCGGTTGTGGCAGATGTTCTAGACTGTGCCAGACATACCGGCAGGCACCTTGATATCAGATGGGAGGATCAGAAGCTTGAGATCGCGTCGATTGATGGTGCGATAAGAAAATTTTTTGTGCGTGTGCCAGCGGCCTGTGAGGCTCAGATTCGGAAGGTTTTTGGCGAGGTGGAGATGTTTCAAGATGTGGCAGACGGCGAGTGCGGGTTTGTCACGGAGGAGATGACGGAGGCTCAGTACAGGGATAAGGCGGCGGAATTTGACAGCATACTGTCCATGATCAGGGTGGATTAGCAGGTATGGACAGCGTAACGTAGGGTGTGTTTTTGAATATGAATATAGTATGAGGAACGGTTCAGAAGCGGGCAAGTTCGATATACTTTGAATACGGGAAAGGAATTTGGTGAGATGAAAAAGGTAGTGAAATTTGGCGGAAGTTCCCTGGCGAGTGCGGAACAGTTTGTGAAGGTGGGCAATATCATCCATGCGGACGAGGACCGGAAATTTGTCGTCCCGTCGGCGCCGGGGAAACGGTTTGACAAGGATACCAAAGTTACAGATATGCTCTATGCGTGCTATGCGCTGGCGGAAAAAGACCACAATTTCAACGCGGAAATCGCTCAAATTGAGAAGCGGTATCAGGAGATTATTGACGGGTTGAGGCTCGAGTTGAATCTGGCGCCGGAGTTTGACAAGATTATTGATAATTTCAAGCGGAAAGCTGGCTCGAACTATGCGGCCAGCCGCGGTGAGTACTTAAATGGTATTATTATGGCACATTACTTAGGATATGAGTTTGTTGATCCCGCAGAGGCTATTCGCTTTAATGAAGATGGAGCTTTTGATGCCGAGGTGACGCAGGCGCTGCTGTCAAAGAGACTTGAGGGTGTGGAGAGAGCTGTTATTCCTGGATTTTACGGCGCGATGGAGGACGGGACTATCGTGACATTTTCAAGGGGTGGTTCTGATGTGACAGGCTCGATTGTGGCGAAGGCGATCCAGGCGGACGTGTATGAGAACTGGACAGATGTGTCGGGGTTTCTGATTGCGGATCCGCGCATTATCGAGAATCCAGAGGGCATTGATATCATCACGTACGGTGAGCTGCGCGAGCTTTCCTATATGGGAGCCGGTGTGCTTCACGAGGATGCCATATTCCCAGTGAGAAAGCAGGGTATTCCCATCAATATCAGAAACACAAACCAGCCCGAGGACGAGGGCACATGGATTGTTGGCAATACCTGCAAAAAGGCAAAATATACGATTACAGGTATCGCGGGCAAGAAGGGTTTTGCATCCATCAACATTGAGAAGGACATGATGAACATGGAGATCGGTTTTGGGCGAAAGGTTCTGCAGGTGTTTGAGGAATACAATATTTCTTTTGAACATATGCCCTCCGGGATCGACACGCTGAATGTGATGGTGCATCAGTCCGAGTTTGTTGACAAGGAGCAGAATATCCTGTCAGGTATTACGAAGGCGGTTAATCCTGACCATATTGAGATTCAGTCAGACCTTGCGCTGATTGCTGTGGTGGGGCGGTGTATGAAGTCGCAAAGAGGTACAGTAGGCCGGATTTTCGCTGCGCTGGCTCATGCGAATGTAAATGTCAGGATGATCGATCAGGGATCGAGTGAGCAGAATGTTATCATCGGCGTTTCCAATGAGGATTTTGAGACGGCCATCAAGGCGATATATGCGATTTTTGTGGAGACAAGAGTCTGATCGATATTGCGATACAATGAAGGATATCTTTTTATGTAAGGTCATATTATGCAAGGTCATATCTGCTGTTCGACGGCAGATATGGGCTTGTTTTTATGCACACGGGCACCAATGTGAAAAACCACATATGAAAGTTTTCAGATAAGGAAAAAGGTCAGCAAGAGCTGTCGGGTGTCTGGTGCGCGTTTTCGGAATATTACAGATGGAGGAGGACAAATGAGTACGAACATAGGTGAAGGGACCAAGGAAAACAAGATGGGTGTCATGCCTGTCAATCAGCTGCTTTTAAATATGTCGCTTCCGATGATGGTTTCCATGCTGGTTCAGGCGCTATACAATATTGTGGATAGTATCTTTGTGGCAAAGTTAAGTCAGGATGCGCTGACGGCTGTGGCGCTTGCGTTTCCGGTGCAAACGCTTCTGATTGCGGTCGGAACTGGGACAGGCGTGGGTGTCAATTCCCTGCTCTCCAAGCAGCTGGGTGAGAAGGATATGAAACAGGCGAGCAGGACAGCCATGAACGGTATCTTTCTGGCGGTTATGAGCTATATAGTGTTTGTGATTGTGGGAATTGTCGGCGTCAGGCCATTTTATGCGAGCCAGCTTAAGGAGCCTGACAGCGGGATTTTTACGATGGGTGTGCAGTATCTGACAATTGTGTGCGTGTGCTCTTTTGGACTGTATGCGCAGCTAATTTTTGAGAAGCTTCTGCAGTCTACTGGAAAGACCTTGTATTCCATGATCACACAGGCTGTGGGCGCCGCGACGAATATCATACTCGATCCGATCCTGATTTTCGGGCTTTTTGGGATGCCCAAGCTGGGTGTTGCGGGTGCGGCGATTGCGACAGTCATAGGACAGATACTGGGAGGAACGCTGGGACTGATCTTTAACCTTGTGGTAAATAAGGAGATCGATCTCTCTGTAAAAGGATTCAGACCAAACGCCAGTACGATTGCAAATATCTACAAGGTCGGCGTGCCGTCCATTATCATGCAGGCAATTGGTTCGGTCATGACATATGGAATGAACAAGATTCTGATTGCCTTTTCAGAGACGGCTGCCACAGTGTTTGGTGTATATTTCAAGTTGCAAAGCTTTTTCTTTATGCCGGTGTTTGGACTGAATAATGGTCTGATACCGATTGTGGCATACAATTACGGTGCGGGAAAGAGAAGCAGGGTGATCGGTGTGATCAGGTGTAGTCTGGTGTATGCGTTTTTGCTGCTCTTTGCCGGGTTTGTTGTGTTTGAGACAGTACCTGCATTGTTGCTTGGCATGTTTGAGGCGTCTGATGAGATGCTCGCCATCGGGGTGCCTGCGCTGCGTATCATCGCTGTGCATTTCCTGGTTGCATGGTTCTGTATCATAGCGGGCTCTGTGTTCCAGGCACTTGGAAATGGAGTGTACAGTCTCGTTGTATCCGTTGCCAGGCAGCTTGTGGTGCTGTTGCCGGTTGCGTATATCCTCGCAAGGCTTGGAGGGCTACATGCAGTTTGGTGGGCGTTCCCGATCGCCGAGCTGATGTCTTTTGGTGTGTCGTCATTCTTCATGGTACGGATTCACAAAAATGTGATCCGGAATATACCAGATAAGATGTAAGGCGGTATCCTTTAGCTCATTAGATTTGCTAGTTTTTACCTCTTAGCGGGAAAATTGAACCACTTGGTGTAATGCTGTTTACATCGGTGGTTCATTTTATTATGATAGTATCGTGATATGGAAATGTTTCGTGATGGAACCATGATGGAATGTTTTTTGGCAGGAGGAAGGTCTGTATGCGTATCAGGGTGGGCAAGAGGTATATGTATGAAAATAAAAATTGAGATTGAGGAAGCGCTTGAGGAGGATGAGGTGCTGATTCGCTGCCGGGGGCTGACGGAGGAGATTGCGGCCGTCCAGCGGGCGGTGAGTGAGGCCGCGGGGGGAACGCAGAAATTTGTCTTTTACAAGGGAAATACAGAGTATTATCTAAGACTCGATGAGATTTTGTTTTTTGAGACAGACGAGAGTGGCATCAGCGCGCACACGAAGTCAGACGCATATCAGACGAAGTACAGGCTCTATGAGCTTGAGGAGCTTCTTCCGGGGTTTTTTATGAGGGTATCGAAATCAACGATACTCAACACGAACCAGATCTACTCGATTGACCGGAACCTGACGGCGTCGAGCGTGGTGGCATTTACCGGAACACACAAGCAGGTCTATGTCTCACGGTATTACTATAAACCATTGGTTAGCAAGTTGGAGGAAAAGAGGTTGCATCGATGAAAAAACAAAAAATTTTTTTGGGTATCTTTTTTATAGTAATGGCGCTTGTGGTCATTGTTAGCAAGCTTGGCATACTGCCGTACGTGGGAGTGTTCTCTATTCTGGCGACGGTGTTTTTAATCTGGATGGCGACAGACGGTGTCCGCCACAGGAATTTT
The DNA here is from genome assembly GCA_910588755.1 of uncultured Lachnospiraceae bacterium. GTDB lineage: Bacteria > Bacillota > Clostridia > Lachnospirales > Lachnospiraceae > COE1. The sequence continues at coordinate 6,643 of CAJUQZ010000167.1, forward strand.
TATGAGATGTTGTTTGCCGTGGCTTTTTTAGGTATCATCTATGACAAGCCGCTTGGCATAGAGGCGCTGACACCGTGGACGGTTCTGGCAGCGGCCTTGTTCTTGAGCATCGGGCTGTCATTGCTGTTTGGCGGAAAAAAAAAGCAGAAGCACAGCATAGAGATTGAGTGGGATAGCGATAGTTCGAACTGCAGTTTTGGAGGGCAGCACATATATTATAAAAATAATTTCGGATCGGCGATTCGCTATATACAATCAGATCACTTCTGCAAGGCGCATCTGGAGAACAACTTTGGGAGTATGACAGTCTATTTTGACAATGCCATAATCCAGGGGGAGGCGACTGTGAAAGTGGACAATAATTTTGGGGAAACGGTGCTGTATATTCCTAAAGAATGGACTGTGCAAAACGAGTTGGATCATGTATTTGGCAACATCAGTGAGCATGGCAGTCCGTTGGGAACCAGCAGTGCGGTGCTGCGTCTAAAGGGCGACACAAGCTTTGGCAATATTGAAATATTTTATGTATGAGAGCAGGAGGGCAGTGATTATGGAAAAAAGAGAAAATGAATTGTTAGTAAACACATTTGTAGCGGATGATGTGCGGAGTCTGGAATTGAGGGTTGCGGCAGCGTCTGTGCAGACGAGGGAGATGGCTGATCAAAAAATCCGGGTGGAGGCGCAGAATGTGCGGGCAGACCTGTATAGCTGCGAGATACATTCGGGTAAACTTATCGTGCGGTATAAAATGGACGGTCTGGTTCATCTGAGGGGATTTAGACAAGACGATGCAAAAATTACGCTGTATCTGCCGGCAAAACTGGCGCTGGAACAGATCGGGGTGGAGATTGGTGCAGGTTCTGTGTATCTGGATGCAACGCAGCTTGCATGCACGAAAATGGAGGTGGAGCTTGGCGCAGGGAAGTGGCATGCGGCGCAGCTGTCGGTAACAGACGGTCTAAGTGTGGAGATTGGTGCAGGGAAGGCAACAATGGAGGACGTTACAACGGGTAGGGTCGAGATCGAATGTGGTGTCGGTTCCTTTGCCTACAGGGGTCGGGTAGACGGAGACATCAGGGTCAACTGCGGTGTGGGCAGTTGCAGCTTTGAGCTGGAAAACAAGGAGAGCGACTTTAATTACAATGTTTCGTGTGCAGTGGGCAGCGTCCGAATCAACAATGGCAGGGTCAGCAGCTTTGCTTCTGGTACATCCTTTAAAAATGAGTCAGCGATAGGGACTGCAACACTGGAGTGCGGGATTGGCAACATCGAGTTTAGAACCAAAGGCATTCAGGTCAAAGATGTAAAATGAAGGCTAAATATATAATCTATGATAAATTCGCCATAAATCCGTTGCGAAGTGGTTGACTTTTGCAGCTGCATTTGATAGAATATAAAAGCATATTTGATAAAATGTGGTATGCGGATATGGCGGAATTGGCAGACGCGCCAGATTTAGGTTCTGGTGGGAGACCGTGCAGGTTCAAGTCCTGTTATCCGCAGGGAAAGAACGCTTGAAATAGGCGTTCTTTTTTTGTGCAGCCCCGTGCAGTTGAGATATGCCGCTGACGCGGCGCGTAGGGGAAGATGGCTCTTCCATGCTCAATTGCACATGGGCATGGAAGAAATTAGCAGTTTTGCTGCATGTGCCTACGATGCCACCCACCGCAG
>CAJUQZ010000168.1 GCA_910588755.1 uncultured Lachnospiraceae bacterium
ATGCCACCGCATCGCCGTCGAAATTTTGCCTAGCACTGGCACAAATTATGCGGCTCACAAGTCTAATTTCTGACTGGATAGAGCACTAGTTAGCTGATTTCTGTGTCAAAAATCTATATCCGTTTACCGTGAAAACCATAAGGAAAAAGGAGTTAATACTTTATTTGTCCAAGCCAAAATTTCTTGACATGCGATACAATTATTTTGGATTATCCGTCCAATGCACAATTCTTTGATATATGATATTGTATATTAGACGAATAAATAGACTTTACATCTAAGTTGTGATAAACTTACATCAAGCACTTAAAATCATATGACGCGTGGAGTAACAGCAAAGGAGTGGTATAATATGGCATTGACGAACGAAGACTTGCAGGCGATTGCGACATTGATGGATAACAAACTGCAACCTGTCAATGGCAGGCTTGACAAGATGGATCGCAGGCTTGACAAAATTGAATCCGAAGTATAAGCTTTGAAAGCCGGACAAAGAGAACTAAAGAAGGATGTCAGGGAACGAAAAGATAAAGTAAACGATACTTACGATTTAGCGCTTGATGCATTGGGGAAAAGTACTGAGAATCGATATTGGTTAGAGAAAAAATTAGAAGTGCCATAATAAATTACAATAACAATTACATAGCCAATTTATCACAATAAGGGTGTAAAGTCTGCTTTACGCAAGGCGTTACATCTTTTTCATTTTAAAGGCGATGATAATGAGCGGAGAATTGCAGGCTGGCGACGTAATCCATTCCATGCGGTCTCTGGCAAAATCAATTCATGTAAACGTTATCATCGTACAAAGAGTCTATGAGGATTTACAAAGGGGCATTAGTAGATGAATATTAGGAATTTGACAGTGAAAGATTTATTGGGCAGGGACTGGACGTTTGAAAAGGATTTTTGCTATGCAGATGTGCCTGGCAGTGCGGAATTATATGGGAGCGGGGACAGCGTGATTTTGTTTCGAAAGCAGGACAGCCCAGATGTGTGCGCAATCAAATTGCATGCTGTACTAAATTATGATAATACACTGTTTTATGCTGCAAACAGGCTGATGGCCGATATGGGACTCGGGATAAAAATGGGGGATAAGCTTGGCAGAATGACCAGAAAATATGGGACGCCAACGTTAGTTTACTATATAGAGGAGAAGTACGAACGGTATCACTGGCGTTATCCGAACAGGGATTTTTATGATTATCATGATGAATTTTATGTTGCGCATTATCATTATCTGCTCTCCCCGGATTTGCTTGTATGTTTTGGTGCGCCCAGGACTGATAACCGGATCACGGATCTGGAGGTTGTAAATGACCAGAAGATGGTCTCTGAAATAATGGAGACGCGAATGGCCATCAAAGAGTATGACAGAGCGATATATCAGCCCAAGACCTGTCGCAGGTTTCTCAAACAGACAATCGTTGATGCAAAAATATCAGGGATAAAGTCAGAAAATGTCCGTTTCATCAAGATGATAATAGAAAACTGCCATGTTGAGGGCATTGAGACAGAGGATCTCTGGTTTCGGGAATGTTTTTTCCGCAATGTGACATTTGACAGTCATTTTGAATCGGGTCATATTCAAATCGAACAATGCACATTTATCAGCTGTGTTTTTCACGATACATTTGTGGACAGTCATGTGAACCTGGAGAATAATTTGTTCCGGGACTGTCTGTTTGAGGGAAACAGCACGGAAGTAGAGAATGGGGTATTAAATATCAATAGGAGTAAATTTTTTCGCTGCAGATTCAGGCAGATTCGGTGGAGGGGAGAGGGTATTTTTTCCTGGTCTGAAGTAGAAGGCGGGAAAATGGAGCATATTTGTTGCCAGCTGGACGATCTTTCTCGCAGTAAATTTTCAGAGATTCATATGGCGCATATCGAATTGGAGCTGAGCGACGATATAGGGATTTTTGATAACCAGTTTCGCTCTGTTGTTTTTCAGGATGTGACCGTGAGAGGTCCTGTGGAGGATACGAGCTTCGAAAACTGTGATACGGACGGGCTTGTGATTATCAGTTGATTTTTTGCAGGGCTTTCCATGCTTTGGAAGGCTATGACAGGAAGGAACGGTTATCGTTATGACTCACAAATAGACATTGTAAATGACAGATAAATATCTTATAATCCAATATATAAATCATAATTTGAAACATGGAGGGATTATTTATGGATTGGAAAAGTAAAATAGATGAATGCTGTGCTGACGAATTGGAGGAAATGATAATAGACAGTATCAAAGCTGGTTTTCTATCAAAGGATGAAATCCTAGAAGACTGTACAGAATATATTGAGGACAATTACCCTGACGACTGTGAAGGGATAACGGACAGAGAATTACTGAAAATAATAGAGCAGCTTTGCAAAGAGTTTCAGAATACAGGAGATCAGGAAACCTTTTTCAAATTGGATGCAGCCTTCAGAAATTTAGCGAAACAGGGTATTGTGGCATTGCATTATGCCGGATACACCCAATCAGAAGGCTTTGAGGAATGCAATGAAATTGCTTCGGAACTACACGAGAAAAAAGAAAACGTTATTGGCTGCTGCTTTTATAGCGAACAGGATTTAGGACACATTTTACATGGAGATAGTACTTTGCTCTATCTTTCTTTTGGCAATTATTTCGATAAGCCGACTGCTGAGGAAGTCGGTCAGATGATTGTTAAAGAATTGGAGAAATCAGGATTTCATGTTCAATGGGATGGAACTTCGGCAAAGAAAATAGCGATTGAGGATTTGAAATGGGATAAATTTTATAATGTGAGGTAATTGAGTACATTGAAGACGATATTGTTGATCGAGGACGACAGGGACTTAAACGCGGGGCTGACATGTGACCTGGATATGGAGCAGTATGAGGTGCTCTCCGCGTTTACGGCTGCCCAGGGGCGGCAGATTCTGGACAGCCGTGCGCCGGATTTGATACTTTTGGACGGAAACCTGCCGGATGGGGACGGATTTGACTTCTGCAGGGAGGTCAAATCCAAATATGACATTCCTGTCATTTTTCTGACTGCCAGGGACATGGAGCAGGAGGAGCTGCGAGGCTTTGACTGCGGGGCAGATGACTATATCACAAAACCGTTCAGAATGCCAATCCTTCACAGGCGGATACAGGCGGCGCTTCGAAAAACGGGTGTGCGGGAGGAACACAGCCGGTACGATGACGGGTATCTGCGGATTGATTTTGACCAGATGAGAGCTGTGCGGGACAGTGAGCCCCTCACAATGACTCCGACAGAGTTCAGGATACTGCGGCTGCTGATAACAAATGCGGACAAGGTTATAACCAAGCGTCTGCTCCTGGAAAAAATATGGGACAGCAGCGGAAATTTTGTCGATGAGCACGCGGTTGCGGTGAATATCAACCGGCTGCGGAAGAAGATCGAGACGCAGGGACACGAGTACATCAGGACATTGTACGGCGTGGGATATCAGTGGAAAAATGGGGGAAAAGGATAGGATGAACTGGATTGTGCTTGGAGGTTCCGCGCTTTTGTTTGTGGCGTCCATAGCCGTTATGCTGTATGTCAGGAAAGGACTGGTGCAGTACACGGCGCAGCTGCTGGACAGCCTCGACGCCGTTCTTGCCGGGGAGCAGGGGACCGGATTCCTGGAAGGAGGAGATACGCTGAACGGAAAGCTGCAGGCGAAACTAAGCCAGCTTGGAGAGGCGCTCGCGCAGAGATCGAGCGAGAATCTCCGCCAGCGAAAGCAGCTTGAGGCGATTATTTCCGATATCTCCCATCAGGTGAAGACACCGATTGCGAGCATACGGATGTACCATGATCTGCTGGGAAGAAAAGAACTTGGGGAGAACAGGCGGACGGAATTTCTTGATGCGGTGGAACGTCAGGTGGACAAGCTGGAATTTTTTATGCAGAGCATGATCCGCATGTCGCAGCTCGAGACGGGAATCGTGCAGGTGCGGCCGGAGCAAAATTCGGTTTACGGGCTGATCGCGCAGGCGGTTTGCGATGTGGCATTAAAGGCTGAAAAGAAAAGAATTGACATTGTGATAGATGAAAGCGTCGAACCAACGGTATCCGGCGAGGAGATGACCGCGTGTTTTGACGCGCGGTGGACGGGCGAGGCGTTGTTTAACATTTTAGACAACAGCGTGAAATACACGCAGGACGGTGGGAAAATCGTTATTTCTGCCGGAAAGACGGACTTCTTCGTGCGGATTGGGATACGGGATAACGGCAGAGGGATTGCGGAGGAGAGGATTCCAATGATCTTTAGGCGGTTTTACAGGGAGCCGGAATCCGCCGGTGTAGAGGGCGTCGGCATCGGATTGTATCTGGCGCGTGAAATCGTGATGAATCAGAGGGGCTTTATCGAGATACACTCCAAAGTGGGAGAGGGAACGGCGGCCTATGTGAACCTTCCGGTGGCGGGAAAGTAGAAAAGGATTGCCCTTAAAACAAACAAACATTCGACTATATGTGCCGGAATTTCATGGAGATTATCTCAAAACTGTTACTTTTTTGAGAACAGTTTGAGATAATCTTTTTCTATTCTTATATAAGGAGCTGTAATGAAATAACATTGCAAGGTTATTTATTTATAGCTCCTAAGGAACTGTAGAAAATTTATAGATTGATTTAGGAGCTGTAGGAAAATAAATGATGCTGATTGCGCAGGATATGTCTTCGAATATGCAGTGTAAAAAACGCAGGCGCAGGAGGCAAAGGCATACAGGGCAAAGCCTTACGGCGAGGATTTTGTCAATTACTTTCGTAATTTGCAATCGGAGAAATAGACAAGTCAAGATGTGTCAGTTATTTTTCTACAGATCCTTAGATTAGGAGGGCAAGTCATGGACTATATATTGGAGACAAAAGATCTGACAAAATATTATGGCAAGGAGCCAAACATTACAAGGGCGCTGGACGGAGTGTGCGTGGCGATAAGGCAGGGTGAATTTGTGTCGATTATCGGAACGAGCGGCAGCGGAAAGTCAACGCTGCTCAATATGCTCGGCGGGCTGGACATACCGACTTCTGGCAGTGTAAAGATTCGCGGAAAAGAGATCGCTCAGATGAACGATGAGCAGCTGACCGTGTTCCGCAGGAGAAATATTGGTTTTGTCTTTCAAAATTATAATTTAGTGCCTATTTTAAACGTTTACCAGAATATCGTGCTGCCGATCGAGCTCGACGGCAACAGGGTGGATAAAGCGCATGTGAGCAGGATTATTGAGACACTGCATTTGGAGGAAAAGCTGGACAATCTGCCAAACAATCTGTCAGGCGGCCAGCAGCAGCGCGTGGCAATCGCGCGGGCGCTGGCGGGCAAGCCGGCGATCATTCTCGCTGACGAGCCGACCGGAAATCTGGACTCTAAGACCTCTCTGGAAGTAATGCAGCTGCTGCGCATGACCAGCACGGAATTTGGACAGACGCTGCTCATGATCACGCACAATCCAGAGCTTGCGCAGATTGCGGACCGAATGATTCACATTGAGGACGGAAGGATTACAAAATAGGAGGCGGACGGGATGAAATTACTGGAAAATAGTAACCGGAAATGTATCAGGACATTGTCCGACAATTGCCTGCGGGCAAACAAGGGGAGAAATGCGATCGCCATACTGGCCATCATACTGACGGCAGTTCTGTTCATGGCATTGACAACCGTGCTTGAGGGAGCACAGATATCCATGAAAAACCAGTTGTTCCGCGATATTGGCACAAAGTTTATGGTATCAATCAAAAATCTGACAAAAGAGGAGGCAGAGCAGCTTGTTTCCGATCCGGAATTTGCCGTTGCAGGTATCGAACAGTACGTGTCTATGGCGGTCAATCCCACGCTGAATAACATAAATGTAGCTGTTGGCTGGGCGGACACGGCCATCATGGAGAACAGTTTTATGCAGCTGCAGTCGGGGCGCTATCCTGAAAAGACGGACGAGATTGCCTGCGATACAGAGGTTTTGAGACTGCTGGGGCTGCCCGGGGACACAACTGGAAGCACATTTGTGCTGGAGTACACGGCGGGTAACACAGTTATGAAAAAGGAAATGACCGTCTGCGGCATCTGGGAGGGCAGGCGATATGAGCAGTCTGCAATCCTGCTGACCTCGAAGTCGTTTGTGGAGGAAGCGCTGGAAAACTATGACGGGAAAAATAAATCGTTTCGAGAGGCATGCTACGATGTCCGCGGCAGTTTTGCAAGCGACAGGGATATTCCGGTGCAGCTGGACAGAATGGTCAGGAAGCTGGGGTATGACCCGTCGGCGGAGCGCGGGGAGGAAGGTTTTCTCATACATCATGTGAATCCGGTATACGAGAGTAATATTACAAATAGTACAATAGGAATGTACGCCGCGCAAGGGATTGGCGTAGCGCTCATTGTGTTTGCAGGCTATCTGATTATCTATAATATTTTTAAGATTTCCATTGAGAAGGATATCCGCCTCTATGGGCAGCTAAAGACCATCGGAACATCACCGCGCCAGATTCGCTACATGATCGTCCGCCAGGGGACGCTGCTCTCCGCGGCAGGGATTCCCCTCGGGCTGGTTCTGGGCTGGCTTCTGGGAAACGCGCTTCTTCCGCTTGTGATGGCAAATCTGCTCATAGGCGAGGCGGAGTTTATCGCACCACCTGTGTGGGTGTGGGCGCTGTCCGGGTTCTTTACATGGATTACGGTGCGCATCAGCTGCAGCAAGCCGGGCAAAATGGCGGGAAAAATCTCGCCGGTTGAGGCACTAAAATACCACGGCGCGCAGACGATTACAAAAACGCACAAGCGGGGGAAGGATTCTGGCCACAGGATAGCGTCGATGGCGCTTGGCAATCTGGGAAGGAACAAGGGAAAAACAGTGCTGGTGGTGCTGTCGATCTCCTTTAGCGCAGTGCTGCTCAACAGTGTCTTAAATTACGCCGGAAGCATGGACAAGGAAACATTTATACGCAGATACAGCGCTTCTGATTTTGATGTGCGAAGTGCGGACTTATATAGATATATGGTAGACAATTATGAGAAGACCGTACCGGAACAGGTTGTGAAAAACTTTAGGAATATGGAGGCAGTAAAAGATTTCGGCGTGGTTTACTGCAATATACTGCCTGGTGAGCAAAAAACATATGAACGGAACGATCTGGCAAAAATAAAGTGTATCAACGGACAGGAAACGATGCGAGATGATCTGCGTTTTGACGAAAACTGTATGATATATGGATTTGACGAGTCTGTGTTATCGATGGTGCAGGTGATCGAGGGCAGCATTGATTATGGAAAACTCTGCAGTGGAGAATATATCGTGATGGCAGGGTTTCTTGGCGATCGCGGGGAGTATCACTATGATGCACAGTATTATCATGCGGGCGATGTGCTTAAGGCGGAAATTGATGGGAGTCTGCAGGAGTATACCGTTCTGGCAGTGGTGGGAGTGCCAAGCTACATGCTGATGAGTTACAGCAGCGGAGGCTATGAGGCGATTGGCTTTGCGGAGCCGGTTTTTCGGGAGAAATTTCCAAATATGCAGCAGCCAATCCACTGTCTGTTCAACGCGGCGGAGGGAACCTTTGACCAGCTCAATGAGGAGGTCGGCGCGATTGCACAGTATGAAGGGCTTGCCGTACAGACAAGACTGACCGCGGAGGAGGAATTCAGGGAATTTCAGGATATGTACAAAATGATTGGACTGGTGTGCTCGCTGATTCTGGGCGGAATCGGCATTCTGAACCTGATCAATATGATCCTGACAAGCGTCATCGCAAGACAGAAGGAATTTGCGTCCATGCGCAGCATCGGCATGACACAAAAACAGCTGCAAAGGCTGGTCGTCTATGAGGGGATCTGCTATGCGGTTCTTGCAGGTGCAGTCGGAATCGCGCTCAGCGCGGTGATGTCCCTCACACTGGTGCGTACGATGGCCCAAAGTATGTGGTTTATGAAGTATTCCTTTACAATCTTACCGGCGGTCCTAACCTCCGTTGTATGCCTGCTGCTGTCCGTGTGCATATCCGCGATGTCAGACCGGGTCTGGAACAAGGGCAGCATCGTGGAGCAGCTGCGGGAGGCGGAGTGAGGGACGGCAGCCTGCCTTAGAGCGTGTTTGAAAAATGCTCTAGAAATATATCAGGAATCTTGAAACAATATGTTAAGGAGCCTTAAAGAAATAACATGATAAGATTGCGCAGAATTTTTCTTCGAGAATG
>CAJUQZ010000169.1 GCA_910588755.1 uncultured Lachnospiraceae bacterium
AATCTCAGCTACTGGGCGAAAGCAGGACATATGCTTGGGGTGGATGATTCACTTCTGGATACTTTCGAATCAAGCAATACTGGTCAGGGAGATATAACGATTAATGTTACATTTGCACCCTAGGTAACAATTAACAACACGGAGAGGATCGAATTTGACCTGATGGAAAAACTCAGGGAGGAAGAGGAGAATCTGGTTGATATGCTGGAGGACATGCTGGACAGGAGAGGTGGCGATCAATATAGGGCAAGTTTTGGTTAATAATTATCAGGAATATGTCACGGAAGAGGGAGACACCTATGATGCGCTGGCACTTGACTTTTACGATGATGAAAGGCTGGCTTCGCACATAATACAGGCAAACCCACAGTATATGGAGACACTGGTCTTTGATGCGGGAATAAGGATAAGGATTCCGTTGCTGGATAAGTCAGAGCGTCCGGCAACACTTCCGCCGTGGAGGAGATGACAATGCAGTTATTTTTCGAAGGGACAGATATCTACAAAAAGGTGTCTGTAAATACATGCATATATGATTCTTATGGAGAGCAGCAGGCGGACACGCTGCGGATTGTTTTCAATGACGGAAATGCTTTATGGGACAGCTGGAGCCCCCTGAAAGGAAACAAGGTATCAGTCGTACTGGGCGCGTGTGACACTGGTGAAATGCATATAACGAGCGTCAGGCCGGAAAATGGAAAAATGTGCATCAGGGCAAGTTCTGTGCCTCAGAATCACAATGCTAAAAGCAGCAAATCATGGCAGAACATTTGTTTCAAACAGTTGTGTGAGGAGATAGCAGGCAGACATAATATTTCCTGTAAATTTTATGGGGTCACGGATCAGGTTTACGAGTATGTGAACCAACAGAACAAGGAAGACTTTGTATTTATATCAGAGCGGTGTATATTGGAGGGCTGTGCTTTCCTTATATATGATAAAAAAATGATTGTATATGATGAGCATGGCATTGAGTCAGCAGGTGCAGATGTGACATTAAAAATAAGGGATAACGACCAATTTGAATACAGGGATGTATCCCAAGATATATACAGTGCATGTGTCCTTAAAAATGGAAAGCTGTCTGGCAGATATACCGTACCCGGAATGCCTGAAAAAATATTGACAAAGGTAATCAATATAAACATGTCAGGCCAGGCAGAAGCGGACAGGTACGCGAAAAATATATTGCGGTATGAGAATAAGAAGATGTCCTCGGGAGTGATTGATTACGATAAATTTCTGGGCGCTTACGCAGCCGGAAGTGTGGTGAATCTCGAAACAGCAGGAGTGGACAGTTGGAATGTGCCAGTATTTCTGACACATGTGCGCCATGACATGGTGAGGGCAAGAACAAAGCTTTATTTTCGGAAAATACTGGAGGGATATTAATGAGTGTGGTACAGAAAGGGATTATCCTCACGTTGGAGGGGCCGGCTGACAAAAATGGCAATCAGACAAGGGCGAGGGTGCAGTCTGCATCGGCGGAGGGAACATCGACACTCCCGATTACAATTCCGTGGTATCTCAGGGGGGAAATGGGAAACCTGGAAAAAGGGACGGAAATTGCTTTTGCAATTTTTGATGATTATACAGGGATAATCATTTCACGTATGGACGGTAACTGGGATGGAACAATCGAGGGTGATGTTGCGGCCAGGGGGAATCTGACTGTAGGGAAGGACATCAAGCTAGGCGGCAGGATTATATAATGCGGGGTGATACATTTGGCTATGGCATATTGGAACGGAATGACATGGGAGTGCAGTCCGGGTACGATTACCTATATGGAATCACTGTCAACGGCATACTCCATGAAAACCGATACAAACGCAGATAAAGAAGGGAATGCCCCTACAAAACAGATTGCGCGCTCAGACGAAGAAATATCATTATCAACAACGTACCGCATAGAAACTGGTACGGGGAATATTAAAGAAATGATTGCCCAATGGAAAGCAATGATCGGAATGGCCGCACCACTGATCATCGGGAGCGAGGTTTTTGGACCAGATAATGTACAACTGCAGAACGTGTCTGTAGGGAGCGTATCAATACGGCCAGACGGAACGTTTACAGCGGCAGCGTTATCTTTCAAATTTAAGGAGTTTCGGGAAGAGGTCATAGAAGTTTCCAGTAAGGCAGGTAAAAGTTCTAGCAGCAGTGTGGGAAAAGCTAATGCCAGTGCAGTATCTGTCAGGGCAAGTAAGACTGACCGGGCTTCGAGAAAAAGACCAAGGTCATATTTGATAAGGGACGAATGATATATACGGCATACGTTTGAAGAGCGAGTCCTGATATAAAAAGACAGGAGGTGGAATTTCATGCACGCAAGTGGAAATGGCTTGCCCATTCAGTGTGTGGCGAACCTGGTTCGCATTGTAAGGGGCGAATGTGTGTATGACAGGGTAAAGGGGATTGATCCGGTATTGATTGATAAACCATCAACAATAGCAAAACCGTTACTGATTGCGGATGCGAGATGGCTTATAAAGACGTATGAACCAAGGGTAAATGTGGATCAGATAGACCTGGCGGATCTCCTTGAACGTGACGGAAGTTATAAACTTGACATTGATACGGTTGCGAAAGGATAGGGAAAAATGACAAAGTTATCATTTGTAGAGACAGATTCAGAGAAACTGTATCATACAGTCATAACTACTCTTGAAAAATCTGTAGGCGAACCCCTGTATCCGGGAGATGAGAGAAGGATATTTGGAGACGCACTGGTTGCGGTGGTGCTGGCAATTTACAGCAGGGCAGATGATGCCTGCAGGCAGAAAATGTTAAGGTATGCGCGCGGTGAAGTGCTTGATGCACTGGGCGAAAGATATGCATGCTTCCGCATTCCGGCAAAACCGGCAAAAACAATACTTCGTTTTTCGCTTGAATCTGCCATTACAACAAATATCATTATCCCGGAAGGAACAAGGGCAACTCCTGACAACGAAGTGTACTTTAAAACAATAGAGACAGCGGTGTTACAGGCCGGGGCTATGTATGCAGACGTGCCGGCAGAATGCAGTATAACAGGCGAGGCATATAATGGGTATCTGGCAGGGAGTATTAATAGAATGGTGGATCTGATACCGTTTATAGATACCGTGAAGAATATCAATGTTACATATGATGGAAGTGACGGGGAACCTTACCCCGATGTAGACGGAGGAACCGGGGATGAACATTACCGCGAGAGGATCAGGTTGGCACCGACATCTTTATCAGTAGCAGGCCCGAGAGATGCGTATGAGTTCCATGCCAAGTCTGCTGATGCATCGATCGCTGATGTGGCGATACTATCGGATGTCCAGAGAATAAGCAGGACGTTGATTATTCATGACGGATGTGCATTTCTTGGAGGGCGCGGGTATGATGTTTCTTCCGTAGAGATTGAGGGCGCGGATCAGGGGCAGGATTATCATGTTACGTATGAGGAGGAAATTTTAAAAATAAAAATTTCACAAGATTCGAAACTGTGTCAAAGAGACCATATTGATATATCTGTGAAACGGGATATGGCAGGGGTAGTTTTGATTGTGCCTGTCCTATACGGTGGAAAAATACCCGGAAATGATATTATCCAGAAGGTATATGATGCGTGCAATGCGGATGATGTGCGTCCCATGACTGACCTTGTGATCGTCCAGCCGCCTACGGCAGTGCAGTATGATATCAATATAAAATATTATACTACCGCTGACGAAGAGGCCGAATGTATTGAAACCATTGAAGGGCAAAACGGGGCGATTGACCAGTATAAGGAATGGCAGGGAACGAAAATGGGAAGGGCTATAAACCCGGATAAACTTCGCTCTTTCTGTCTGTCCCCCAGAAACGGGACCGGATGTACAAGAATTGAAGTGCTTTCTCCGACATATAAGGAACTGATCAATACCCAGATAGCATTGTTTCATTCGCTGACAGTATCGCATGCTATAGAAAGGAACTGGTAATATGGATTTGGCAAACATGGATTTGGCAAGGATGCTTCCGGCCTTTATGCAGACTGATGCTGCAAATATGAGCCTGGCTGGCGCGGTTGATGCAATGGCAGAGGAGATTTATTCAAAAATCATCTTGTTTTCAACGTGGGATAAAATTGACTACTTAAAATCTGATGAACTGGACGTGCTTGCAGAGGAACTACATATAAGCTGGTATGATAAGACCGCTGCTATTGATGTAAGGCGGAATATTATCAAGGAATCAGATCTTGTCCATGCAAAACTGGGTACTAACTGGGCGGCGAAACAGGTGATAGGCAGGTACTTTGGAGAGGGTGAGATTGTAGACTGGTATGCGTATGGAGGGGAACCAGGACATTTTAAAATCCAGACACTGAATCAGGACATACTAAAAGAAAAGTATGAGCAGTTTACTGCGATTCTGGACAAGGTAAAAAGAAAGAGTGCGCAGATAGATTCAATTGAACTTATATTGGACGGCTCACTGGAAGTGGGAACATATCTGGCGTTTACTAGCAGCGAACTGATAACCACATATGTGAGGAGGTGAGGGAGTGGCTTTTCAGGATTATCTCACTGTGGAAGGTGAAAGGATGCTTGCAAAGGCAGCAGCAGGATATAGGATCAGATTCACGAAACTAATAATGGGATCAGGAGAGATTGCTAATGGTATTTCAGAACGGGATATCAAAGAAGTGATAGTTCCTGAACACACTATTGATATTGGAGGGGTATTCCTGAACGGGAATGATTCCGTGCTTGTTGCGGCAGTGTTTACAAATGCAGAAATAAACGAGGGATTCTATTTCAGGGAAAAAGCACTTTATGTCACGGATGGAACAGAGGAGATTTTGGCCATCTATGGCAATGCCCGGGAACAGGCAGAGTATATAGACACGGCGTCGTTTATGGTGATTGAAAAGCGAATACGGTCTGTCATAAAGCTTTCACAGTCAGAACTCAGTAATATTGTCTTATCAAGTGCTATTTGCGCAGTAGCCCCGATTACGGTAGACATGCGCATGGAGGATTATATCAGGACTGGCAAAGCTGATATCATTGAGGTTGGACAAGTGCTGATTGCAGGCGGGGAGGTGTATACATATATTGGAGATGACCCTCATGATGAACATTGTTATTATGGCAGCGGTGGACAGAAAGACATATTAATCGATTTGGACGACATTGAGAAAGCCTTTAACGAAGTATTTTGTTTTAAGAGTATTTTATATTACAACATAATTGAAGCAGCTTTTCGCCAGGTTTATACATATGATCCTGAAAATATAGTACAGGATACAGGGCATACATGGATCGATTATGGAACTGAAATAACAGCGGAGGAAATGAGTGACATGATCTGCGCTGACTGGGATGGGGAAGACTTGGACTATTATGATAGCTGTACAGACGTGGTTGAGGAAGAATACTATATCGTATTTGGAAATTTTCAGGATGGTGGATCAATGTCAGAGGCGGAAATATTGGAAACCATGAGCACGGTGTGGAATGGACAATCATCATTGGATCCGACAGCCATAAGTGCAGCTGAAATATGTGAAACCATGAGTACAGTGTGGAATGGGCAATCGTCATTAGATCCAACAGCTATAAGTGCAGCCGAGATAGCTGGTGTTATAGACATGCAGTGACATGGGAATTTTGAGTAAAGCTGTTTTCAGGGATTACCCAACAGACGGTATGCAGAAAAATTATTAAGTAGAAAAAGAATATGAGGAGGAATTGGTATGGCAACACCAAAATTGGACAAACAGGGATTAGCACAGGTATGGAGTAAGGCGGTTGAGAATTTTGCGTCGAAGAAAGAATTAACTTATACAGTAGGCCAGGCAGTGTCAGGTGTATACAGGTTCAAGGGAAGTGTGAACTTTTCGGAACTGCCAACAGAAGGGATGAAGGCAGGAGATACATACAATATTAAAAACGAGTTTGAGACTACGGAAATATTTGTGGATGGTGCGGGAAAAACATATCCGGCAGGAACCAATGTGGCTTATACAGGCGGAGGCTGGGACTGTCTTGCAGGAATCTATGACTTTTCAGGTTTCTTGATGAAAGAAGATCTTGTAAACATCACTGCGGAAGAAATTGACGCGATCTGCGTAATGCCAACGGCAGAGGAGTAAATATCTTATGGATGGAGAAAAACTAAACAAAGAAGGACTTAAAAAGGTATGGCTAAAGTTTTGGTCATTGCTGAAAGTAATTGTCGGTGATGTGGATGTGGAAGGAAAAGGAGATTTACAGACACAGGTAAACAGTATTGAAAAGAATCTGCCAGGTGTCGTAAGTAAGACAAAAAATGGACTGATGACTGCAGTGGACAAGAAAAAGTTGGACGGGATAGACGAAGACGCAAATGCTTATACGCATCCACAAACACATAGTGCAAGCATGATTGAACAGGATGCAGAACGTAGATTTGTTTCTGACATTGAAAAGAATGCTTGGAACAATAAATTAAACAAGGCAGATGTTATACAGTCGCCAGCTGTTACAATACCGGGCCAAATGCTCATGTACGGTAAAGAAGCAAGCAACCGAAAACAAGAGATAAACCGCCAGCACCACACTATTCCGAACCAAAGACCAAAAGACAAGCATTATGGAAATGTCCATAGCCAGTTATACACATTTCCACGAATGCCGACTATGGCGTTACTCTAATTTATCTATTTTATATAATATTTAACGAAAAACATCAAAAATATAATGACAAGCATTCCATTATGTGATATAATATAAAAAACAAAATAAAGGAGTATCAATTATGGATAGGATAGAAAACATTAAAAAAGCAAGCTATCTCATTGGAAAAGTAGGAAAAGTATTTCAAATAGTATTTGGAATATTTACAGGAATGTTTTTGATTTCTCTTATCATACTGTTTGTACTGCGTAGTACACTCAATACGATGATTGTTGAATCTCAAACAAGTTTTGATTTTAGCAATATGGGGTATTGGACTAAAAAATTAGCAAGTGAAGGTAAGGTAGCGGAAGCCAGTATTGTGTTTTTAATATCAGGAATATTGTTTTCGTTAATTTTGACAATAATCATGCACTTTATTGTCAAAATATTCAAAAAAATTTGTAATGATTATTCGCCATTTTTACCCGAAATTGTAAAAGATATAAAAATTGTTTTGTTATTAACTACATTACTAATTTTAAAAAACAGTATCGGATTAGGCATTATTTCTGGTTTTACATTTTGGGGGATCATAGAACTTTATGAGTATGGGTGCGAATTACAAAATCAAGTAGACGAAACATTATAGGTGTGATAAATATGGCTATTATTTTAAGATTAGATAGAGTTATGGCAGATAGAAAAATTTCATTGAATGACTTAGCTGAACAAGTAGGAATTGCAAATGTAAACTTATCTAAAATAAAAACTGGAAAGGTAAGTGCTATTCGATTTTCTACATTAAATGCAATATGTGATGTATTGGATTGTCAACCGGGAGATATATTAGAATTTCAAAAAGACCAATCAAGTAACAAAACAAGTCAAGCTAATAAATAAGTATTATTTTGAGGTAGTAAATGAGAAGTGATAGTCTAAAATGTTATACTCCTCCGAATAATAAAAAGCAACACTCTTTATGTCGTTAGAAAAAATTTTCTATGATATGTTCATACGAATACAAAGAACATATCATGTATGTTTTCAATAACAGGAGGTGGAAATTGTCGCTAAAATAATCATACTCACGTTCAATGACGCAGAAGAAAAAGCAGTCGAGGAAGCCATAGCCGCCCTTGCCGATATGATACCACTGGAAGCCATACAGCCGCCACATTCCCCTATGCTGATTTTTCCGGGATTGGAAATCAGACCACACCAACGCCGGGTACTGAAAGGCGGTGCAGACATAAGCCTAACCCGTTTGGAATACGGCGCACTCTGCTACCTTGCCGCCAGTCCGGGGCGAGTATTCACAAAGGCACAGATTTTTGAAGCCGTATGGAGCATGGAAAGCGATAGCTGCCAGTCAAGCGTGACAAATGTGATTTACAACTTGCGGAAAAAGATAGAGCCGGACAGCCAAAACCCCACCTACATAAA
>CAJUQZ010000170.1 GCA_910588755.1 uncultured Lachnospiraceae bacterium
ACGGGGAGATTTTGTTTTGTCAAAGTTCAATTTTCATTCTCTATAGGAATGCTTATATTTGGGAACCAGGTGAAAATGAAGATGGCAGCCCGTATCACCGTATGCGCCGTAATTCACCTTATCCGGCGAAAAGGCCTTGTGAATCGCTTCTGCAACATGGTTCACATCATGAAAAAATGCATTTCGTTCTTCCTCTGTGAGCTCAGTCATCTCACTCACATGATGCTTACTGGCCACGATCACCCGCCCCTTGTGGCTCTGCTCTCGAAACAAATACACCTTCGTCGCTTCCAGCTCACAAATCTTGATGCCAAACTGATCTACCAGTTCGCCTTCCACACAATACGCACAATTATTATCTACCATAATGATATGCCTCCTCTGTCCCATCTATACTTATTTGTTTTTCAATTTTTCAAAATGTCGCTGTAAAAGCGCCACAACAGCGTCTTTATCCTCCAACTTGTCCAATATGACACAGGAGCCAAACACATCGTCATACTGGAATATTAATTTGTATGGATCACCCTTAATCATAAACTGGGCATCCCCCTCGTAGGGCTGAAAGACCTTTTTTCCCATCTCCTGTGCAACACTCTGCACAAGCAGACGAATCGGCTCGGAAGCCCAACCGTCTGTATCAAGCACAATCCAGCCGTCCTCCTCCGTAACCATCGTGATCTGATATAACATTCTGATACACCCCTTTTCCCAAACACGCCCTATCATTCCACAAAATGTACACAAAGAGGCACCGCTAACTGTGTGATGCCTCTTTCCTGTTCTATCAAGCAAATTCCAATTCTTAACCGACAACCTTTGGCCGCTGAGAAAATGTATTCACTTTACCTATTTCTGTACAAGATGAATCGCGAATCCGCCGATCTCCTCGTCCAGATAGATCGCTGTAAGCTTGCCGTTCTTTACCACGGCTGAATCCTCGATAAACTTAACATTCTTTACTGATTCAAGGTAATTCTTTGCGCGTGCTACGCTGTTTGTGCCAATCGCGATATGCCCATTTGCGCCGCGCCCGATCTTCTTCATTGCCTCGATCTCAATACCCGCGAAAATAGAACTGTTTCCAACCTTCTTTGCAAAACCAAACAGCTCATCATATCTGGACGCCACTGCGTCTGCCGCCGCCTCGTTCTCGCAATTTACGCCGACATGTCTAAGCTCAAAGCCAAGCATTGTCCGCACGGCTTCCTCTGTGAGCGCCTGAATCTCGTCATACTTACCTGCTGCCACAAGGTCTTTTTTCACCATCCAGTAACCACCACATTCGATAATCTTGTCAAACGCAAGATACTCACAGATATTCTTTGCCGAGATGCCGCCTGTTGGCATAAACTTCATCTGCGTGTAAGGCGCCGCCATAGACTTGATCATATTGAGTCCACCCGCAGCCTCTGCCGGGAAGAACTTCACCACCTCCAGGCCAAGCTCAATCGCCTGCTCCACGTCAGAGGGATTTGCCGTGCCCGGTGTTACAGGGACACCCTTGTCGATACAGTATTTTACAACCTTGGGATTCAGTCCCGGACTCACGATAAATTTCGCACCTGCGTTCACTGCGCGGTCAACCTGCTCTGTCGTGAGCACTGTGCCGGCACCAACCAGCATCTCGGGAAACTCACTTGCCATGATCCGGATAGACTCCTCTGCGGCCGCCGTCCTGAAAGTAACCTCCGCACAGGGAAGTCCGCCCTTAACCAGCGCCTCCGCCAAAGGCTTTGCATCCTTTGCATCGTCCAATACGACAACCGGTACGATACCAATTTTACTGATTTTCTCTAATACTTCATTCATATTTTAACCTCATTTCCGACTTATTAACCGCGTGATTATTTGGGCTGTTTTCCAATGTAAGCAAGGATTCCACCATCAACATACAGGATATGTCCATTGACACCGTTCGAAGCATCTGATGCCAGGAACACAGCCGGTCCGCCAAGCTCGTCAGGCTGCAGCCACCTGTTTGCCGGTGTCTTTGCACAGATAAAGGTATCAAACGGATGCCTGCTGCCGTCCGGCTGTCTCTCTCTCAGCGGTGCAGTCTGCGGTGTCTCGATATAACCTGGCCCGATACCGTTACACTGGATATTGAACTCGCCATATTCAGAACAAATGTTCTTGGTCAACATCTTCAGTCCGCCCTTCGCGGCTGCATATGCAGATACAGTCTCACGGCCAAGCTCAGACATCATAGAGCAGATGTTGATAATCTTGCCGTGTCCCTTCTTAATCATGGAAGGAATAACCGCCTTCGACACGATAAACGGTGCATTCAGGTCCACATCAATCACCTGTCTGAACTCTGCGGCTGTCATCTCGCACATCGGGATTCTCTTGATGATACCAGCGTTGTTTACAAGAATATCAATCACACCAACTTCTTTTTCAATCGCGGCTACCAGCTCATTGACTGCATTCTCGTCTGTAACGTCGCATACATATCCGTGCGCCTCTATGCCTTCTTCCTTGTACGCCGCAAGTCCCTTGTCCACAAGCTCCTGCTTAATGTCATTAAATACGATTGTGGCGCCCGCGTTTGCCATCGCCTTTGCGATTGCAAAGCCAATACCATAAGACGCACCCGTCACCAATGCAATCTTGCCTTCGAGTGAAAACGGATTTGTGTTTGCCATTTTCTATTTCCTCCTTATTTTTTATGTTTTATTGTTCTTGCTTTTCAAATCATATTTTCAGAAACATATATCTACTAACTGCGCTGCCGTCTGAAATTATTCTGGAACAGTAAGGGTAATCTGCGTCTTTCTCCATTCACATTTGGAAACACCCGGAATCCATTGTGTATCAAACTGGAATGTTTCTTTTAAGAATCCCACATAATTAAACGCTGATGTCGGTACAGGTCCCCATTCAAATATATCCCCCGGAATTTCGAAATAGAAATCTCTGTCCGCATAAATACCAACACAGGAATCGCCGTGGGGATTCTTCCCGTCCATTATGGACAAAAACAGGGGTTTTCTCTGGTCTCGGGGAATTGCAAGGCAAAATCCTTGATCCGCCTTCTGGCTCATCCACACCAAAAGGTTTTGATAATTCCAGAGATTCAGGTAATGTGGCGCATTGTCAAAATTCGGAAACTCGACATAAACCCAAGATGGCTCATCTGGTAAGCATGTGTAAAGAAATTCACACACAATCGCTTTATTATCTGAATTAATTTCTGCGTACTCCTTTAACAGCGCATCAATTTCATCGTAAGAAATATGATGCAAAAGCATTGCCTTGCGATAATCTGTTAAATCCGGCCACCATTCTCGGGATGGCCTATAGCCTGCCATATCCGGAGTTAAATTTTGATTGTTTTCATTTTTATTTCTCAAAACCATCTACCTCCGCAATCATATTGACTTGCCGAAATGCCCATCTGCGGCATCAGAAAATCTTGACATAAGGCATTGCCCTTTATGCCTGCGATTTTCTTCTTTGCAGCTGGACATTTATGCGGTGTCCTTGTCACAAGTAATTTCTAAACAGTTCCTTAGCGCTGTACCCTGCCTGACGCGTCACCGCCCGCAAGCGTCTCAACCTCTTTCCTTGACACTAAGTTAAAGTCGCCAGGAATTGTGTGCTTCAGCGCAGATGCCGCCACGCCAAACTCCAGCGCAGCCTTGAAATCCTTGCCGTCGAGCAGTCCGCAGATCACGCCGCCCGCAAAGGAATCACCGCCGCCGACACGGTCAACGATCGGGTGGATGCTGTACTCTTTTGAGTGATAAAATTCCTTCGTATCCCTTGAATAGATACATGCCGACCAGCCATTGTCCGAAGCAGAATGGCTCACCCTGAGCGAGGAAATGCAGTATTCAAAATTGTAGTCCGCAACCATCTGTTCAAAGATTGACTTGTAGCCTGCAAGCTCCAGATCGCCGCTTGTCACATCTGTATTGCCCGGCTTGTAGCCCAGTACCAGCTCCGCGTCCTCCTCGTTTCCGATGCAGACATCGACATACTGCATCAGGTTCTTCATAACCTTCTGTGCCTTCTCGGAGGACCATAATTTCTTTCTGAAATTCAGGTCTACAGAAACCTTGACGCCGTGCTTCTTCGCCGCCTTTAACGCCTCCTCTGTCAGCACTGCCGCTGCATCAGATACAGCCGGCGTGATCCCTGTGAAATGGAACCAGTCAACGCCCTCAAAGATCTTGTCAAAGTCAAAGTCAGCCGCTGTCGCTGTCGAGATTGAAGAATGTGCCCTGTCATACACAACCTTAGAAGGCCTCATCGCAGAGCCGGACTCCAGATAATAAATGCCAAGCCGCTCGCCGCACTTTGCAATGTTCGCCGTGCCAACGCCGTACTTTCTCAAAGCGGCGATCGCGCACTCGCCCAGCTCATTGTCCGGAACCGCTGTCACAAAGCTTGCGTCATGTCCGTAATTTGCCAGCGATACTGCCACATTCGCCTCGCCGCCGCCATAGTTGATGTCAAATTCGTCCGCCTGGATAAACTTCTCGTTGTTGGGTGTAGACAGTCTTAACATAATCTCGCCCATTGTAACTACTTTTTTTGCCATAATACCAATTCCTCCATTTTTTTGTTCTCATCGTTATTTATATCATTACGCCCTAGAGCGTCACACCCTGCTTAAAGATTGCCATGTCATGGAATCCCGCAAGCTCACTTTTCACCTGCCGGCCAGAAGCAATCGCCACGACCTCGTCAAACAGCCGCTGCCCCGCCACATCGAGACTCTCGCCCTCCGCGACAACGCCGGCATTAAAATCAATCCAATTGTCCTTCTTGCCTGCAAGCCGTGAGTTGCTCGATATCTTCATCGTCGGTACAGGACACGCAAACGGTGTCCCGCGCCCGGTCGTAAAAAGTACGATATGGGCGCCGCTTGCCGCAAGCGCTGTCGCCGCCACAAGGTCATTTCCGGGTGCACTAAGCAGATTCAGTCCCGGCGTGGCCACCATCTCGCCATATGCCAAAACACCCTTTACAACCGCGCTCCCAGACTTCTGCGTACATCCAAGGGACTTGTCCTCCAGCGTGGAGATACCACCCTTTTTGTTTCCCGGTGAAGGATTCTCGTAGATTGTCTGGTTATGACTCTTGAAATAATTCTTGAAATCATTGATCAGGTCAACCGTCCTGTGAAATAATTCTTCATTTGCACAGCGGTTCATGAGAATGGTCTCTGCACCAAACATCTCCGGAACCTCCGTGAGAATCGTCGTCCCCCTCTTGCTGATCAGGATATCGGAAAAACGCCCAACCGTAGGATTTGCTGTGATGCCCGAAAATCCGTCGCTGCCGCCGCACTTCATGCCCACAACAAGCTTTGAGACACTGACTGGCTCACGATGAAACTGCGAAGCATACGCCGCAAGCTCCTTCACAAGCGCAACGCCCTCTGCAATCTCGTCGTCGCTCTCCTGTGCAACCAGGAATTTCACCCGGTCAGGATTCACCTCACCCATATATCCCTTCAGCACATCAATATTGCTGTTCTCACAGCCAAGCCCAAGCACCAGCACGCCGCCCGCATTCGGATGGTTAATCAGATTGGCAAGAATCTGTCTGGTGTGCTCCTGATCGTCACCCATCTGAGAACATCCGTACGGATGTGGGAATGCACATACCGCCTCGATATTGTCCTGCACAAGCCCCTTTGACAATTCCGCAATCCTGCTGGCAACGTTGTTGACACAGCCAACTGTCGGAATAATCCAGAGCTCATTTCTGACACCAACCCTGCCATTTTCGCGGTTATATCCCATAAAGGTGACATCCTTAGTAAATTTCTCCTCAATAGGCTCCGGCTCATAGCTGTAATCAAGCAGATCACCCAATCCAGTCTTTAAGTTATGGGTATGGATCCACTCGCCCTGCTTTATGTCTGCCACCGCATTGCCAATACGAAACCCGTATTTGATTACCGGTGCATTCTCTGCTATGTCCACAAGCGCAAACTTATGCCCTGCCGGAATTTCCATCGTGGTCGTCACATCAGCGCCGCCCACATTCACGGTAGTGCCCGCGGAAATCACTTCCAGCGCCACCGCCACATTGTCATTTTCATTGATTTTAATAAAATTCGTCATATTGATTCCTTTTTATTCTAGAATAGCTCCTCTTAGAAACAAAGCTCATCAAAAGCTTTTTTCAGAAATTCTTATTCAAAAATTCTTTTTCCAAAATTGTCTTTTTCAAAAGCTCTCTTTTTCAGAAATTCTTTTCAATCGCCTTTCTCATGCCAAGTGTCCTGATATCCTCGAGATACCCTGTCACTGCATCGGCAAGACCGGCAACCTGTGTCAGATCCTGCCCGTGGAAGTCTGTATTGCCAAGGAACGCCTGCACAAACTCTGCGGAAGGTTTCCCACTGTTTGCCGCAAAGAACTCCAGTACGGCCATATCGTCCAAAATATTATACTCCTGTCCGTCCCTGTGACCAATCAAAGCCTTCTCACGGATCTCGCTGCCTGTATAGAATGCCATCAGCGCAGCGATCGAGAATGTCAAGTGCTTTGGCAGCTCACCCTTTCGCTCCACATAGCCAAGCAAAGACGGCATACATCTTGCCCGCCACTTGGACACAGAATTGAGTGAGATGGAGAGCAGTGCATGTTTGATATATGGATTCTTAAACCGACCATCTACCGCCTCGGCAAAATCAAGCAAATCCTGTTTGGGCAAATCAAGCGTCGGAATTACTTCCTCGTAGATCGTCTTGTGCATGAAATCTCCGATCAGCTCATCCTCCATCGACTCCCTCACATAGTCATTCCCTGCAAGATAAGAAGCTAAAACAAATGATGTGTGCGCCCCGTTCAAAATACGTACCTTTCTCTGCTTATAGGGCTTTTGATTGTCTGTAAAGATAACTGGGCATCCCGCGTCGGGAAGCGGGAACTCCCCGCTGATATCCTTTGCGCTCTCGATGACCCAAAGACCAAACGGCTCCGCTGTCACAACGATATTATCGCGGTAGCCAAACTCTTTCCAGAGTTCCTCCGCGTCGTCTCTCGGGTATCCCGTAACGATGCGGTCAACCAGCGTCGATGTAAATACGCATGCCTCATCGAGCCATGACAGGAACCCTTCCTCTAGATTCCAGAGTTTTGCAAACTTGACAACACACTCTTTTAAATGGATACCATTGTCGTCAATCAGCTCTACCGGCAGCATGACAAGTCCCTTGTCCCCCGCGCCGTCAAAATGCTTATATCTTGTATAAAGGAATTTGCAGAGCTTTCCAGGATAGGTCTTAGGCGGCTCTGCCTCAAATTGATCCGTCTCATCATATACAATGCCAGCCTCTGTCGTGTTGGACACGATAAAACGCAGTGTTTCAAGCTTTGCATACGCACTGTATTTTCCATATTCCGCATAGGCATCCACCACATCGGCAACACTCGTCACCACGCGCTTTTGCACAGTTGGCTCACCGTCAACCATGCCCCTTAAGCATACGGTATACTGGCAGTCCTGGTCGTGGAACATATTGAGGATTCCAGCGCCATCAATGGGCTTGACCAGAACAATGTCCCCGTCAAATTTACCCTGTTCATTTGCAATGTCAATAAAATAGTCTACAAATGCACGTAAGAAATTGCCTTCACCAAACTGAAGTACCTTAATCGGTCTCTCTTTTTTTCCGGTCCTTGCCGCATTTAATAATTCCATGTCACTTTCTCCTATCAATCTTTTCAACAATGGTTCCTATAAATTACACGAAAATATCCTGCACCACATGCCATCTGCCATCTGCCATCTGCCATCTGCCATCTGCCATCTGCCATCTGCCATCTCATTTTCTGCAGTATTCTGTCTGGCAGACGGGTTGTAAGTGCTTACATTTTTTTATTTTATATCGTTCTCCAAAGAAAGTCAACTATATTTAACATACTTTTCCACTCTTTTTTCAGTTATTTTCAATATTTTTTATGAAAGCAGTTACATTCTTGGTCATACAGATGTTACGCCCTAGAGCATGTTTAAAATTGCTTTCTGCCAGATGTGCGTCACAATTTGTGGGAGATTTGTGCCAAATG
>CAJUQZ010000171.1 GCA_910588755.1 uncultured Lachnospiraceae bacterium
ACGCACATCTGGCAGAAAGCAATTTTCAAACACGCTCTAGGGGAATCTTATGACAGAAAAAGGCATGTGGAATGCAGGAGGGAATCTTATGACGGAAAAAGAGAAAATGCTGGCGGGGCAGTTATATGACCCGGGTGACAAGGAGTTAAGCGACATGCGGCTGAATGCAAGGAGACTTGCCCGCAGATACAACAGCACTGACGAAGATCATATAGAAGAATTGCAGACGATACTGGAGGAATTGGTTCCTAACAGGGGAAAGGACACTTTTTTCCAGGCGCCTGTCCATTTTGACTACGGATGCTTTACCACATTTGGGGAAGGAAGCGGGACGAATTTTAACTTTGTGGCGTTGGACTGCTGTCCCATCACAGTCGGGGATCATGTTTTCTTCGGGCCAAACTGCACGCTGGCGACGCCGATGCACCCACTCTGCCCGCAGGAAAGGAATCTGTATCTCGAGTATGCAAAACCCATTGTGATCGGCAATGACTGCTGGATTGCCTCAAACGTGACAGTCTGCGGCGGGGTTACGATTGGCGATGGCTGTGTCATTGGCGCGGGAAGTGTTGTCACCCGGGATATCCCGCCGCATTCCCTGGCGGCAGGCAATCCCTGCAGGGTGATCCGGCGGATTACCGATGCGGATTTGATGGGGATATTAGACTGAATAATCTATATCTATTAAATGGGGCTGCCATCATGGCAGCCCTGTTTGCTATCAGATTTTATCCTTGGGAACTGTTTTATAGTTCCCTGATCTCACTGTGAAGCTGCTGCAGGGATTTGACATCCGCGTTGCCGTGTTTCTGCACGTACAGGATGCCTTTTGCGGTAGCCCTTGCCCCGGCGATGGTAGTCATATAAGGGATTCGGGCCTTGATCGCAGCCTTTCTGAGATAGCTGTCGTCGTGGATGCTGTCCTTGCCGACGGGTGAGTTTACAATCAGGTCGATTTTGCCGTTTGTGATCAGGTCGAGAATATTTGGGCGGCCCTCATGGAGTTTTTTCACTGGCTCCGCGTCGATTCCCGCCTCCGTGATCAGCTTGTATGTTCCCTGGGTTGCGAGAATCTCAAATCCGGCATCGTGGAACAGCTGCGCGATCTCGATTACCTCCGGCTTGTCCTTGCCGTTGACGGAGATCAGTACCGTGCCGCCGAGCGGCAGCTGTGTCTGGGTGGCCTCCTGCGCTTTGTAGAACGCCTCGCCGTAGTAGGGCGAGAGGCCGAGCACTTCGCCGGTCGAGCGCATCTCCGGTCCGAGGATCGGATCAACCTCCGGGAACATGTTGAACGGGAAGACGGCCTCCTTCACGCCGTAGTACGGAATGGCCTTCTCCTTTAAGTCCGGTACGGGAGAGGGGCGCGAGGTAATCTCCGAGGTGATGATATCGGTGGCAAGCGGCACCATACGGATATTGCACACTTTGGAGACAAGCGGCACGGTGCGTGATGCGCGCGGGTTTGCCTCGAGCACGTACACTTTGCCTTTTTCGATTGCGTACTGCATGTTCATCAGACCTTTGACGTGCATCTCCTCCGCGATTTTTTTCGTGTATTCCTTGATTGTGGCGACGTTTTCCGCGCTGATGTGCACGCTCGGGATAATGCAGGCGGAGTCGCCGGAGTGGACGCCCGCAAGCTCTATATGCTCCATGACAGCGGGGACAAAGGCGTGCGTGCCGTCGCTGATGGCGTCCGCCTCACATTCCAGCGCATGGTTTAAAAAGCGGTCGATCAGAATGGGTCTGTCCGGAGTCACACCGACGGCGGCATTCATGTAGCCTGCCATACTCTCGTCGTCGTACACGACCTCCATACCGCGTCCTCCTAATACATAGGACGGTCGAACCATAACAGGGTAGCCGATTTTTTTGGCAATTTCAAGTGCTTCCTCGACAGTGGTGGCCATGCCGGCTTCCGGCATCGGGATTCCAAGCTTGTCCATCATGGAGCGGAACTGGTCGCGGTCCTCCGCAAGATCGATCACAGCAGGCGGTGTGCCGAGGATTTTCACACCGTTTTTCTCGAGCTGTGATGCGAGGTTGAGCGGTGTCTGGCCGCCAAACTGCGCGATGACGCCGAGCGGCTTTTCCTTGTGGTAGATGCTGAGCACATCTTCGAGCGTGAGCGGTTCGAAGTAGAGCTTGTCGGAGGTATCGTAGTCTGTTGATACCGTCTCGGGATTGCAGTTTACGATGATGGTCTCAAAGCCAAGCTCCTTTAAGGCCAGCGAGGCGTGAACACAGCAGTAGTCAAATTCGATGCCCTGGCCGATTCTGTTTGGTCCGCCGCCGAGTATCATGACCTTTGGTTTGTCTGTACGGACGGGGTTTTTGTCCTGGACAGTCCCTTCGGCCATTGCATTGTAGGTGGAGTAGTAGTATGCGCTGTCAGGCGTGCCGCTGACATGGACGCCCTCCCAGGCTTCCTCCACGCCAAGCTCGATCCGTCTATTCCGGATTGTCTCCTCTGGAATCTCCAGGATCTGGCTCAAATATTTGTCTGAAAAGCCGTTTTTCTTGGCTGAAATGAGCGCTTCGTCAGGCGGCAGAGCGCCTTTATGGCAGACGAGCGCTTCCTCCTCCTCGACGAGTTCCTGCATCTGCTTTACAAAATAGTGTTTTACCTTGGTGATATCAAAGATCTCATCGACAGTCGCGCCCTTGCGCAGTGCCTCATACATGATAAAATGGCGGTCGCTTGATGGGTGCGCGAGCATGAGCAGGAGTTCTTCTTTTGTTTTGGTATCATAGTCCTTTGCGTGTCCGAGCCCGTATCTGCCGGTCTCGAGGCTTCGGATCGCCTTCTGGAACGCTTCTTTATAAGTTTTTCCGATGCTCATAACCTCACCGACAGCGCGCATCTGTGTGCCGAGCTTGTCCTCCACGCCCTTGAATTTCTCAAAGGCCCAGCGAGCGAACTTGATCACGATATAGTCGCCGTCGGGAACGTATTTGTCCAGCGTGCCGTATTTGCCGCACTCGATGTCCTTGAGCGTCAGCCCGGCCGCGAGCATGGCTGAGACGAGCGCGATCGGGAAGCCGGTCGCTTTGGAGGCCAGCGCGGAGGAGCGGGAGGTCCTGGGGTTGATCTCAATAACGACGACGCGGTCGGTGACGGGATCGTGTGCAAACTGCACGTTGGTGCCGCCGATTACCTTGACGGAATCCACGATGCGGTACGCCTGTTCCTGCAGCCGTTTCTGGAGCGCCTCTGAGATCGTGAGCATGGGGGCGGAGCAGAAGGAGTCGCCTGTATGGGTTCCAAGAGGATCGATGTTTTCGATAAAGCAGACGGTAATCATATTGCCCTCGGCATCGCGCACGATCTCGAGCTCAAGCTCCTCCCAGCCAAGGATCGACTCCTCGACGAGCACCTGTCCGACGAGGCTTGCCTGCAGGCCGCGCGCGCAGACGGTCTTTAACTCTTCCTTATTATAGACGAGTCCGCCGCCTGCGCCGCCCATCGTGTAGGCGGGGCGCAGTACGACGGGGTAGCCGAGCCTGTCCGCGATGGCAAGCGCTTCCTCGACGCTGTAGGAGACTTCGCTTCTGGCCATCTCGATGCCGATGGCGTCCATCGATTTCTTGAACTCGATGCGGTCCTCGCCGCGCTCGATGGCATCCACCTGCACGCCAATTACCTGTACGTGGTATTTGTCAAGAATGCCCTCCTTGGCAAGCTCGGAACAGAGGTTTAGGCCGGACTGGCCTCCGAGGTTTGGAAGAAGTGCGTCTGGGCGCTCTTTTGCAATGATCTGCTCTAAGCGGCGGACATTTAAGGGTTCGATATAAGTGACATCTGCGATCTCGGGATCGGTCATGATGGTCGCTGGGTTCGAGTTGACGAGCACGATCTCATATCCAAGTTTGCGGAGCGCTTTGCACGCCTGTGTTCCGGAATAGTCAAATTCACATGCCTGTCCGATGATAATTGGACCGGAACCGATGATCAGGACTTTGTTGATATCATTTCTTTTCGGCATAATAAACCTCCATTTGTAAAATATAGCAACAGTAAAACGTAATAGTAATACGAAAGACCCGGGAGAACGCAACGCGCTCTCCCAATCGCCGCCGTCAGGCGGTAATTTTACATCGCGTAGCCGGCTTCAAACGCGGCCTTGTTGATCTCGACGGTCTTTGGCGGCACGGTGGCCTCTATGACCTCGAGCCACTGCTCTTTTGCAAAATCCATGCGCTTTGCCGCGACACCGACGATGATCGTGTTGAACACCTTGGCGTTTCCGAGCCTTTTTGCCTCCTCCAGGGCATCGACGGCAACCACGTTGTAGTCTTTTTTCAGGTTTTCAATAATATTTTCAGGATACTGCGCGGCGCCTGTCACGACAGTGATCGGATCGATCCGCTGGTCGTTTACGATGATGACGCCGTCCTTTTTCAGAAAATGGGCATAGCGCAGCGCTTCTAGCCGTTCAAAAGCGATCAGCACGTCCGCCTGTCCTTCCTCCACGATGGGTTCCGCGACAGCATCGCCGTAGCGCACGAACGTGACGACGCTCCCGCCGCGCTGCGCCATGCCGTGCACCTCGGAGAGCTTTACGTCATAGCCTGCCTTTGTGATGATGCCGCCAAGGATACGGCTTGTGAGCAGCGTACCCTGACCGCCCACACCTACTATCATGATATTTTTTGTTGTCATTATGTATAGATACCTCCATTTTCGTTGAATCGTCTGCCGTTTTATTCCACGCGCTTAATCGCGACAAAGGTCTGCCGCTTTATTCCACGCGCTCGATCGCGTCAAATTTGCAGCGTTTCATGCACAGACCGCATCCGTTACACAGGGTGTCGTCGATCGTGACTGTCCCGTCCTCGTTTCTGGTGAGGGCAGGGCAGCCGGGAACGAGGCACATGCCGCATTTTTTGCATTTCTCAGGAATGGCGACGCACTTTGCCCTGGTGGCCTGCGACTTTAGGAGTGCACAGGGAGCGCAGACGATGATGACAGAGACTTCGTCGCGCGCAACTTCGCGTTTTACAACCGCTTCAAGCGCGTCGATGTCAAAGGCATCGACTTCGTAAACATGTTCGACACCAATCGCTTTGCACAGGTGGTAGAGGCTGATTGCCTTGGTTTCCTTGCCGTTTAGCATCTTTCCGGTGGCGGCGTGATCCTGGTGTCCTGTCATGCCGGTGGTGGAGTTGTCGAGAATCATCACGGTTCCGGTGGACTGGTTGTATACCATGTTCATCAGGGAGTTGACGCCTGTGTGGAGGAACGTGGAGTCCCCGATCAGCGCAACCCAGTTCTTGATATAATCCTTGCCTTTTGCCTTCTCCATGCCGTGCAGCGTGGAAATGGAAGCGCCCATACAGACTGTCGTGTCGATGACATTCAGCGGAGCGACAGCGCCGAGTGTATAGCACCCGATATCGCCGGCACCGTGAATGCCGAGTTTTTTCAGGACGGAAAACGTACTTCTGTGCGGGCAGCCGGGACAGAGGATTGGCGGTCTTGCCGGAACCTGTGCGGGCGCGGCGGTCTCGATTTTCATGCCAAGGACGCGCTCGCGGATCATGTTGGCGCTGTACTCGCCCTGCAAGGTAAAGAGCTCTTTGCCGATACAGTCGATGCCCCAGGATTTGACCTGCTCCTCGATCAGCGGTTCAAGCTCCTCGAAGATGTAGAGCTTGTCCACTTTGGAGGCAAACTCTTCGATCAGCTTTCGCGGCAGCGGATGCACGAGGCCAAGCTTCAGGACGCTGGCATCTGGCATCGCCTCCGCGACGTATGTATAGGGAATACCGCTGGTGATAAAGCCAACGGAGGTGTCTTTATAAATCGCCTTGTTGATCGCAAAGCCGCAGGCGTCCTCCGCCATCTGTTTCAGGCGGTTTTCCACATGTATGTGGCGTCCCTTGGCGTTTGCGGGCATCATGACATGCTTTGCGGCGCTGCGCTCGTAGGGCTTATCGGGTATCTCCTGCCGCGCTTCAAGGGTAACAGGCCCCTGCGAGTGAGCAAGCCTTGTCGTGGTTCTTATCATAACGGGTGTATCGTATCGTTCGCTGTACTCGAAGGCAAGCTTTGTGAAGTCCTTGGCCTCCTGCGAGTCGGATGGCTCGAGCACGGGAACCTGCGCCACGCGCGCCACGCAGCGGGAGTCCTGCTCATTTTGCGACGAGTAGAGGCCGGGATCGTCCGCCGCCGCAAGGACGAGTCCGCCGTTTGCCCCGATATAGGACACCGTGTAGAGCGGATCGCTCGCCACGTTGACGCCGACCATTTTCATGGATGCCATCGCGCGCACGCCGCTGATTGATGCGCCGATTGCGACTTCCATCGCAACCTTTTCATTCGGCGCCCACTCTGCGTAGATTTCCGGGTATTTTACAATATTTTCACTGATTTCGGTGCTGGGCGTGCCAGGGTAGGCGCTGGACACTTTGACACCGGCTTCGTAGGCACCGCGCGCAATCGCCTCGTTGCCTAACATGATTTTTGTTTCGCTCATTTGTTGCTTCCTTTCTGTTGTCGTTTTGCAAATCCTCTAAAAAATAACGGCTGTATTTTGCCTGTAGCAGCCGTTGTTGAACAGATTTTCGAAGTCTGGCTGGACTCCGAAAAGTTCTCTATTCATATGATAGTGAAAAAATAAGGATACGTCAATTTATTTTGCAAAATTTACAAAATCTTCTGGAATTAATTCATAATCGACTGAGGACTGCAGTTCGCCAAGCTGGTTTCTCCAGGAATTTTCCCGTATGCGCAGCTTCCTGAAACCAAGTGTCTCGTAGACGTGCTGGGCCCGTCTGTTGTTGAGGTTGGTGTCAAGGATGATCTTCTGGTATCCGAAGTCTGTAAAGAGGGATGCGATCATCATGCTGAGCACGATTCTTCCATAGCCTTTTTCCTGCTCGGAAAAATCGCAGATCTTAATGCCAATCTCAGCGGTTTTTTTACCTTCCTGATCGGGGCATCTGGTGTAGTTCATCTCGCCAATCGGCCGGTGTGCAAGTTCGATGATCAGGCGCCTGTGTTCGTCTGTGTCTTCGCTGATCCGTCTGGCAATCTCGTCCGCCGTCTCGCCTGTCCCGTTTGGGAAACCGGCATGCGCCATGACTGCGCCGTCATTCCACCAGGCGGCCAACTGGTCTGCGTCAGCGGGGGTGGCGTTTCTGACTGTGAGGTTCTGATAGTTTAATAACATATGTAACTTCACTCCGTTTCGGTTGTTATTTTATGTAAGGTATTATGATG
Source organism: uncultured Lachnospiraceae bacterium (assembly GCA_910588755.1). GTDB lineage: Bacteria > Bacillota > Clostridia > Lachnospirales > Lachnospiraceae > COE1. The sequence goes on from CAJUQZ010000171.1 coordinate 7,229, forward strand.
TTATTTTATCATAGGAGCAAGGGAAAATCAAACTTTCTTTGCGGTTGTTGACGTAAGAAGATACCTGCAAAGTTTTGAATTTGGATAAACTCATGTAGAAGAATATAGAATATTGTGATATACTGTGTTTGTGCAAAGACAAATCTGGAAAAATCGTGATATCTGTGTTTGTGCGAAGACAAATCTGGAAAAATCGTGATATCTGTGTTTGCGCACAGACAGATCTACAGAAAAAATGATAGACACATATATGTAGAAGTCAAAAAAATAGAAAGGAGCAATGACCTATGAAAAGAAAAATGCAGGCATTATACCAGAATGGTCTCAAGAACATCTTAGCCCATGCAGAATAGCAGACATATAGCAATCTGCATGGGCGAATCACACTATATGATCTGCTGTATCTGCACTTTATTTATAAAAGATAAATAAGGAGCGGCAAAGAATGAAATATATTAATGCAGCAGAAATACTTCCGGAGAAATTATTAAAAGAGATTCAGGTGTATATTGACGGAGGTGTGTTATATATTCCCAAAACATCAGCAAAGAAAGAATGGGGTTCAGTCAGTGGTTCACGCCAATTTTATCAGGAGAGAAATGAGGAAATACACTTTCTTTATGAAAATGGATACTCCATAGAAACGCTGTCAAAGCGGTACGGGCTGGCGCATAGCACACTTAAAAAAATAATATGATGCTGGGGTCAAAACATAGAGTTTTCTATGTTTGATACTCTGCAAAAACC
>CAJUQZ010000172.1 GCA_910588755.1 uncultured Lachnospiraceae bacterium
TTCATTTGAGCCTGTTTTTGCAGCTCAGTTTTTCATAGATTACTTGACACTACCACTATTTCAGCTTCACATTGCATGTTTGTCCGTTGGAAGCCACACGCAGTGTCAATGTCTGGATCTGTTCCTGCGTCATGTCATCAATCTCCGCGACTGCTACCACATCAACGCGATCCCCAGCCTTCACGATATCCATATAGGAGGCTAGATCATTGGGCAACATCGTGCTCAACACTGCTGCGGACGAAGTATCATTGATTGTCACACGCATTTTAAGATTGTAGTCAAACAAGTTGCAGTCAACATCCTCCTCTGGCAGCCCTTCCATATCAAAATGCAACACCAGAAGCTTCTTTCCCTGCGCGGCAGCCACATTAAATCCTGCATTGCCCTGGGGATATTCACTGCATATCTCGAAAGACTGGTATCTGATAATCAAATCATCAATCCCAAGCTCTGCCGCAAAATCAAGATCTGATACAAGCAACACCTGGTCTGTCTCGGATTCCGTCTCCACTGGCTGGTCTTCTGGTGAAGAAGTATCCTGGCTGGGCGCCGTCTCCGCCTCCGTCTGTTCTTCTGTCGCAGGCTCTGTATCCTCTGTTTCGGAAACCTCCTTTTTTGCTGCCATCGCCGCTGCTACCTCCTCTTCACTCGCAATTTTATAATTATAATTGGGTGAATACTTGAGCAGCAGTCCGGCCGCATATTCTGCAATGATTTCTGACTGCTCTGCCGTGAGCTCTGGCATGGAATCCACACATCCAGTCAGCAAAATTGCTGACATCGCAAGAATCCCTAAAACGTTACCCTTTTTCAAAACCGACACCTCCGTTTATTTCGTCTCGAGCTCAAACCAGAACTCGACACCATTGGTATAATTGATAACACCGTAGTGCTGATTCATGGATTCCATGATCGCCTTTACGATGGATAATCCAACCCCGCTGCCCCCATATTCACGCGTTCTCGCCTTATCTACCTTGTAAAATTTCTCCCATATATGAGGAAGGGACTCCTCTGGTATCGGCTCGCCTGTATTAAAAACACTGATACGCACTCTGTTGGCATGTTCTTCTTCAATCAATCTATATTTAATCTCTATAATCCGGTCTCCGCTGACATGGTTCATCGCATTGCTGAAAAAATTCCGCACAATCTCCTCGGTCTTGAACTCGTCCGCCCACACATAGACTGGCTCTGGCTCGTCAAGGCGTACATGAACCCCACGCTGGCTGATAAGAATTTCCGCCGAGGCAATAAAATTTCTGATTAGCGCCGTGATGTCAAATCGCTCTAGGGTAACGATATCATTACCAAATTCCAGCTGGTTCAAGTCAAGCAGCTTCCTGACCATTGTATTCATTTTCCCGGCCTCATCCATGATGACATCACAGTAAAAATCCCTGCTCTCGGTGTCATCGTCGTTGATTCCTTCCTTGAGCCCCTCCGCATATCCCTGTATCAGCGCGATTGGCGTCTTCAGTTCATGCGAGACATTCGACAAAAATTCCTTGCGCATCTCGTCAATCTGTTCTTTCTTCTCTATATCGCGCATCAGCTCGTTGTTTGCGGTTTTCAGCTCAGATATGGTCTTTTCTAGTGTACTTGACAATTCATTGATATGTTCGCCAAGCAGGTCAATCTCATTCTGCCCGCGACTTTCGTATTTCGTCTCAAAATTAAGCTTTGTCATCTCCTCAGAGATGCTTTTAAGCTCCATAATCGGTTTCGTAATTCTTGTAGTCACAAACCATATTAGTACTGCACTGATAAAAACCGCAATCAGGCCAACATAGGCCAAAAACCGGTTGGACAGGTTTACACTGTCGCGTATGCTTTCGATCGGGGAACGAATCAGGAACAGATTTCCATTGTCAAGAAGTCCCCACATCTCCAGATACTCTGTATTGGTGGACTTGTCCATGACCTTTGCAATATAATAATTACTGCCCTCATCGAGATATTCATTGTCATTGCCTGGCCTGAAGAAATTATCATACAATCTAAACAACAATTTATCTACATCCCTCGTGCTGGATATCTGAGTGTTTGACGCAGCATCGATCACCAATAGCCCAATGTTGTACATATCACACGTCTTGCGCAGCTCGAGGTCAAACGCATCTGACGATGTATCGCCGTCTGTCACCACTTCATTAATTCTGCAATAGGCATCCTTTATGGCATCCTTCTTATTCTGGATATAAAAATTTTCCAGGAAAATATTGTTGATAATCCAGCACAAAATAATCGTTCCCGCCATCACTGCTATAAAGATAATGGCAATTTCATGCCTGATAGAATGACCAGCCAATCGGTTTTTCCAACGCTTCATACTTCCAATTTATACCCCATGCCCCAGACAGTTTTTATCAAATCTCCTTTTTCACCTAACTTGCTCCGAAGCTTCTTTACATGGGTATCAATCGTTCGGGCATCGCCAAAATAATCATAGTTCCACACACTGTTGAGAATCTTCTCCCGCGACAGCGCGATTCCCTTATTTTCCATAAAATATGTCAGCAGCTCAAATTCCTTAAAGCTTAAGTCAACAGTCCTATTGTCAATCGTGACAACATGCGCTGCCTGGTCAATCGATATACCGCCATAGGAGAGCACTGCGTCCCCTGTCATCTGATTCGTCCGGCGCAGAATCGCCTCCACGCGCGCGACCAATATCTTGGGACTGAAGGGCTTGGCGATATACTCGTCCACACCTAGCTCAAACCCCTGCAGCTCATCCCGCTCATCGGTCCGAGCTGTCAGCATGATAATGGGCACCCTCGAGTAATTTCTCACTTCCCTGCAGACCTGCCACCCGTCCATCTTTGGCATCATCACATCCAATATAATTAGCGCAATATCCTGGTGTGCAAAAAAAACATCAAGCGCTTCGCTTCCGTCCCTTGCCTCCATCACCTCATAATTCTGCTTTACGAGGAAATCCCTGACAAGCTTTCGCATACGGCTCTCATCATCCACCACAAGTATTTTCAGCTTATTCATATCTAAACCATATCCTTATTTTATTCAGCAATTAGGAGCGCTTTCTCCTTCTCCCGGATAACCTGTTCCCGCTCGGACAGCTGCTGCTCCCACTCAGCGTACCGGTTCTGAAGCACCCGCTCATAATTTAGTATCGTCGGATTTGCGCTTGTGGTTGATATCGCAAACATCAGGAGCACCAGCGCAAGCAGTCCGATATTCACTAGTATGGAAGTTTTTCTGCTGAAAAATTCCTGCTTTGGTTTTTCTTTTTTGATGGGCTTACGGCTTGCCTGAATCCTCTCCACAGTCTGATTGGCACTTTCACGCATACTGTATACACCATATACGGGGATATTTTCTATCTCCGTGCCAACCAGAGCTCCCTCCTGCAAACGTCGCTGCAGTTTCTTCAGGAAATCATAGCCTACCGGCGTCTTAAACACGCGGTTGTTCAGCGCCTTTTTATACACCGCGCCCACCATCTCATAATTCTGGTAGTCCAGTTTCTCTTCAAGCCGCTCTATGCGAAGCTGCTCATTCCGGGCAAGCTCCGCGTCCTGCTGTGTCCCAAACTGAAACCCGTCCACAACCCATTCTGCCTTATCTGCCATCTGGTATACCCTGCCTTTCACGGATGTCTACTGGCAATATTAATCATAATCCCTCAATTATCCTGTAGGTTTCCTCATACAGTGCCGCTAGCTGCTCCATCTCTTCATCCAAATTCATATCCTGCACCCTAAGCTTCTCCACCATCGGGATCAACAGATGATACATCTTATTGATTCCGAGATTTGACACAAATCCTTTCATCGTATGCGCCCCCTCAAAGGCTTCCTTGCAGTTTCCCTTCCCATAAGCCTCCTTGAGTTTGTCATAGCTTGAGTCATCAAGAAATTTCCTAAGGCACTTCAGATATAGATTCTCATTATTTAAAAAACGCTTCATTGTACCATCTACGTCAAATCCCTTTTCTTCCAGAAATTTTTTCTGATCTGCGTCCATGTAGCCATCCTCCATTCCTCTCTCTGCCAAACCAAAAATATTCCTAATCCTGCATGAGTCCGCTCACATCAAGTATCAGCGCGATACTACCATCGCCAAGCTGTGTACAGCCTGATATGCCGTGTACCTTCTTCACATACGGCGGAATCGGCTTCACAACGATCTCCTGTGTTCCGATTAATTCATCGATCAGTACACATAACGTGTTTCCTTCGTATTCTAGCAGGAGCATTACACCGTCCTCCACATCGGTCACTGCATCTTCTAGATCATACTTCTGGCTCAGCCGTAAAATCGGGTAGCATTCCCCGCGGATCATGACATACTCCTCACCGTTTGGCTCGTGGATCAGCTGGTCATCCGTCACGCGAATAAACTGTTTGATCGCGCCTGTCTCCATGACAAACTTCATGTTGCCATTTCTCATGACAATACCATCGATAATCGCCATCGTTAGGGGAATCTTCATCGTCATCGTCGTGCCCTCGCCCTCGATGGAATCAATGTCAAGCACGCCGCCAATTTTCTGGATATTTTTCACAACCACGTCCATACCAACGCCACGCCCAGAAAACTCTGTGACTTTTTCCTTCGTCGAGAATCCTGGGTATGTGATAAACTGAAAAATTTCCTTGTCTGTATAGTCACTCTCCACGCGGTTATCTGGAAGAATGCCATTCTCCCACGCCTTCTTGTATAGTTTGTTTCTGTTGAGTCCCTTTCCGTTATCCCTCACAGAGATCCACACTTTGCCGCCCTCGTTCTTCGCCTCAAGTGTAACCTTGGCGGGCTCTGTCTTCCCGGCCGCGGCCCGCTCCTCCGGCAACTCCACACCGTGGTCAACGGAATTTCTGACCAAATGCATCAAGGGATCGGATATATTTTCTATGATATTCTTATCCACCTCGGTCGTATCGCCGATCATTTCAAACTCAATGTTCTTTCCGAGTTTTCTCGACATGTCAAACACAGTCCTGTTCATCTTCTGGAAAGTGTTGGTGAGCGGCATCATACGCATTGACATGATAAGCTCCTGCATCTCTGTCGTAATCTTTGACAGCTGCGATGCAGCTTTCTGAAAGTTTGTCAGGTCAAGGTTTGGCACCTGAAGATCTGGATTCTGCAGTACGACAGACTCCGCAATTACCATCTCGCCCATCAAATCCATCAGCATGTTCATTTTATCGATGTTGACGCTCATGAACGCCTGTTTTACTTCTTTTTTCTTTTTCTTGGTAATCTGCTTGGCCTTGCCAGCCTCCTTCTGGATGACATAATCGCCTGGTTGCGGTTCGGCCTCCGGCTCCTTCTTCTGCTGTGCTGGCGCAGCAGCTGGCGCTTCACTTACCTCCTCCTGCACAGGCTCACCCGAAAATCCCCGCTCAAACTCTGCGTTGGAGCACTCATAAATCTCAATACTGCTGATCTCAGAAGTCGTATCGAGGAGTTCATGAAGCTTATCCTCCGTGAAATCACCCCGAACTAACATCTGGAAGCCTTCCGCCAGAATCACGTCCGACGAGTTCTCATTTGTCAGAATATCGTCCGGAGTATAATGCACGTCCTCCGTAAATTCCTTGAGTGCATATGTGGCAGAATACGCACGCAGATTACTCATCTGCGTGTCCTCATGATATGTAATCTTAATGCGGAAACACTTCGCATCACCCGAGGCCTGCGGCGCAATATAAAACTGATTTGGACCAAGGTCCATGCCTGGAGAGGCAGCTGTTGGAGCGGCCGTCTCCTTTTCGGCAGCTGTGGCCCCGCCATCACTGCCGGATGAATCAATCACGCCCTTTAGTTTCACAAGAAATTTGTCCATCAATTCAATTAACCGGGAATTGTCACCATCCGGATCGTTCCCATCCTTAATCTTCTCCATCTCACCGTTGATGAAATCCAACACCTGGAACACGATATCGGTGAGTTCCATGTGCGGCTCCTCAATTCCGATATTTTCACGCAGGTAATAAAATATGTCCTCAAGCTTATGAGACACCTTCATAATATTGTCATACATCATGACGCCCGAAGAACCTTTGATTGTATGCATGATTCGGAAAATCTCGTTGATACTATTCTCGTCAAACGCATCATCATCCTTGGTTTCTAGTACGATCTCCTCAAGATTTTCCAAAAGCTGGCCATTTTCATAAATATATATGTCCACCATTCCGTCTAAATTGAATTCCTCAGCCATGCAGGGCACCCCTTCCATATCAAACATTAATCTTACGTTTTCGCATTGTATTTCTTTTGACACAATGCAGTTATTTATAATTTTATATCCATTTTGTACAATAGTCAATGTTTTCTGATAATTTTATTCTATTAATTCCATCCATTTTTTTCTATAAAACGGATATCCGTCAGCAAAACTGGCAGTCCGACACCAGAAACTACGCGGGTGCCAAACTTCAAAAATTCGAGATCGGCCCTGTCAATCCCGACATTTTTGCACCGCGGGCAGCTTCCCTCCGCATAGTCAAGTGCACCGCATTTGCTGCAAAAAAATATTTTCTGATGTTTCATATACTCTATTCTAATCTCCTTGTTCTGTAATGCTACTTTATAATTTATTAATAATTTCGAAATTATTATGTAATAATTTCGAAATTAACAGATAATATTTATTACATTTTTTATTATTAATGAATAAAAATGAAATATTTTTTTAAAAATAGTATTGAATTAATTGCATTCTGCATTTATAATATATGAAAGAATTGTTACGGCTTAGGAACTGCATACTGCTATATTTATTTTTTATCATTGCATTATAACTTAGAAAGGGGTTTTCAAGCCATGAAAAAATATACCAATTCGGTAATCGCACTTTTTGTCTGTATGCTGATACTGACTCCATCAACAGTATATGCCGAGGAGATGGCATATATGCCTTCATTTTCCATCATACAACCGATTACAGGTGCGGCACTGCCAAATGAAAATCTCTCGCAAAGTCTTGCGACACGGCTGAATCTCTATCTGATGGATAGCTTTACGAACGGCAGCATTGGCGAACAGGAGTTCAATGAGATTGTATCAAGCGGATTTGTTTCCGAAAATGCTTTTTTTGCCAATTCTGTGTTTGTGGGCGATTCACTCACCGTCGGATTCAAGGATTACTGCCGTACCCACAGCGATTCCATCGCTTCTGATTCCACCTATTTCCTGGCAAGGGTAAGTTGTTCAGCCAAGGCCGCCATATCGGAAAAGGCCCTCACCACCCACGCCAATATCATGCCTATCTATAACGGTCAGGTGCAATATATCGAGGATTCTGTCTCACAAATGCCAGACATCTCAAAAATGTTCATCTGTTATGGTATGAACGACCTGACAAGCAGCACACCCGAGCAATTCGTGTCCGATCTGGAGACTCTAATTGGAAGAATCGCTGCCAAAACGCCAGGACTGCAGGTATATGTGATTTCCATTCCCTGCGTAATGGCAGATGTTGATAGTGGTGATCTGAACAACCAGAGCATTCAGTCCGCTAATCTCCTGCTGCAAAACAGCTGTGCACAAAACGGCTGGGGCTTTATCAACATCACAGAACATCTGATGGGTGCGGACAACGCCATTAAACCAGAGTACAGTGCGGACAAATATGTCCATGAAAACAGCCGCGCCTACAAAATCTGGAACAATGTCCTGAAGGATTACGCATTTATGGAGATCACAAAATAGACAAATCACAGAGTATGAAAAAACAGCTCTTAGAGCTGTTTTTTCATACTCTGTGACATCAATTTTTTCTGGTCAATGGAAGTTTATCATGCCATCTGATTCTTTAGAAAAAGTCGGTGCGAATGCTATTATTTCATTTTGTATATAATCTTCTGTAACTAAACTGTACCCCTTGTCAAGGACAAATTTTTTATTTTGTTGCAGGGAATATG
>CAJUQZ010000173.1 GCA_910588755.1 uncultured Lachnospiraceae bacterium
AAGAACATTAAAAAAGAGCGGAAATTCGGGCTTAAAGAGTTTCCGAGACCGCTCTTACAGGAAAATGGAGGGATATATTATGATGAAACACACGCGCGCAAAAATATTGGCGCTATGCGCCAGCGCAGGTCTCTGTGCTGCAATGCTGGCAGGTTGCGGTGCAGGAAATGCGGATTCTGAAAATGCAACATCCGCCACAGGAACAGAGGTATCGACTCAGGTGGAGACAGAGGCCACAAAGGAGTCCACAGAACCAGAGACAGCAGAAGCTGCCACAGGGACTACACCTGAAGAGAGTCAGGAGGCGGCGGGCATATTTGTGGAGCCAATCGAGGGAATTTCTGATGATTTTATTCGCGGAATGGACGCGTCCTCTGTGCTTGTCGAGGAGAAGAGCGGCGTAAAATATTACAACTTTGAAGGCAAGGAGCAGGACGTGTTCCAGACGCTGGCGGAGGGCGGCATCAATTACATACGCCTGCGCGTGTGGAATGATCCATATGACGAGAATGGTAACGGGTACGGCGGCGGAAACAATGATGTCCCGACTGCAGTCGCGCTCGGAAAGCGGGCGACAGAATACGGTATGAAAGTCTGTATTGACTTCCACTACTCTGATTTCTGGGCAGATCCCAAGAGACAGCACGCGCCCAAGGCTTGGGAGGGAATGGGGATCGATGAAAAATGCGACGCACTCTATGAATTTACGAAGGAAAGCCTTACAGAGATATTAGATGCAGGTGTTGATGTGGGAATGGTGCAGGTCGGAAACGAGATCAACAACGGTATGTCCGGCGAGAAGAACCTTGAGAATGTCACGGCGCTTCTGCACGCAGGCTGTCGCGCTGTCCGTGAGGTTTCGGAGCAGTATGGAAAAGACATCCAGATTGCCATTCACTACACACGCATTACGGACAAGGCACAGGTGGACAGTTTGGTGGCAAACCTGCAGGAATCCAATGTAGATTATGACGCAATCGGCCTGTCGTATTACCCGTTCTGGGATGGCTCGATGGAAAACATGAAGCGTGTCGTGGAGCTGTTGCAGGAGAGATATGGGATTGAGGTATTTATCGCGGAAACATCCTACTGCTATACCTCCGAGGACGGTGATGGCAGCGGCAACAGTTTGGTCGGCATTGATGATCTGGTTGAAGGGTATCCTGCGACCGTGCAGGGGCAGGCGAACATGATCCGGGATGTGTTTGCAGCGGCAAATGAGGCTGGTGCGACAGGTGTATTTTACTGGGAGGGCGTATGGCTTCCAGTCGGGGAGCCGACGGCGGACAACTCCCCGATATGGGAGGAATATGGCAGCGGCTGGGCAAGCAGTTTTGCAAGTGACTATGATCCCGAGGACGCCGGCCTATATTATGGCGGCTGTTCGTGGGACAATCAGGCATTCTTTGATTTCGACGGTTATCCGCTTGAATCGCTGAATGTGTTCAGATATCTAAAAACTGGTGCAGCAGCGCCTCTGGCAATCGACGCGGTTCCGGGAGTCAATGTCATCTGTCCTGTAGGCAGCGCGGTCGAGCTTCCCGAAATGGTTGATGTGATCTACAATGACCGCTCGGCAAACAAGCAGTCGGCAGTCACATGGGACGAGACACAGCTTGCGGCAATCGACACGACGGTTGGCGGCATCTACGAGGTGACAGGCACACTTGAGAGCGGCGAGACGGTTGTCGGGCAGGTTGAGATTAAGATGGACAATCTGGTGAGAAACCCAAGTTTTGAGGACGCGGATACTTCCATGTGGAAGGTGACGTATGAGGGGGAGACCAATCCGACAGACTACCAGGAAAAGACAGACGATGCGCACTCAGGTGATATCGCGTTTCATTTCTGGTCAGAGGACTCCGATATGGATTTTTCGATCGAACAGGAATTTACAGACCTAGAACCTGGAACATACAAGCTTTTTGCCTACGCGCAGGGCGGGGACGTGTCTGACGACGCCTCGATGGAGTTGTATGCAGTTACAGGTGACGGTGAGCAGACAGAGCCGTTTATGGTGACGACCTACAACGATTGGAAGAATCCCATGATTCCAGAGATTAAGGTCACGGACGGGAAGCTTATAATCGGCGTGCGCATGAAATGCAATCCAAAAAGCTGGGGAACCGTGGATGATTTCACACTGAACCGCATTGGGGATTAAAAAGGGCTTAACAGCCCTTTTTTATATACACAGACACTTGAAAGAAAATCTTTACTGCCCAAACGCACTGAATTTTATGCAAAAATGTTTACATGATTATGCCTTTGTTATATTATGGAATGAGAGAGAGGAGGAGAAAACATGGCAAATACATCATTGTTGCAGGTGCGGATTCCTGCAAAGGACAAGGAGGCCGCATCGGCGATTCTGGAAAAGCAGGGGACAAACCTGTCGGCAGTGGTCAATATGATGGTCAGGAAGATTATTCTCACAGGACGTATCCCGTTTGAGGTAGAAATAAACCCTTTGGCTTATACGCTGGATGAGGCAATTCAGGAAGTCGAGGCGACGATGGCAATTGAGGGAATGGACCTGACAGAAACAGATATCCAGATGTTGTATGCATACAAAAAAGGGGAGACATCAGGGGATGCGCTAAGACAACAGATATTAGAGGAGATATAGTGAGGTTTGGTGAAACATGGCAGATGAAGTGTATTGTTATCCAGATACAAACGTTTTGATGAACAGGCTTGATATCCGTGATTCAAAGCAGCTGTTTAACGCGGAGAGAAGACTGACAATGCTTCGCATTCTGGAATTGTTGGATAATCCAGTTGAGGGCTCCTTTGACTTAACGCACCTGCAGGCATTTCACAGGTATATTTTCCAGGACGTGTATCAGTGGGCAGGTGAAATCAGAACTGTTAATATTGCGAAAGGAAATATGTTTTGCAATGTCTGGTTTATAGAAAGTCAGGCAGAGGAGATTTTCGGCGGGCTGAAACGGGAGGCGTTCTTGCAGGGACTGCCAGAGGACATATTTAGCAGGCGTCTGGCGTATTACTTTTCTGAAATCAATGCCCTGCATCCGTTCAGGGAAGGGAATGGCCGCAGCCAGAGGGAATTTATCCGTTGTCTGGCAGCACATAATGGGTATGTCATAAATTTTTCGAAAACAGACCCATCCGAAATTCTTCAGGCGAGCAAGGAGTCTTTTCTGTGTGATTATGAAAGGATGGAGCAGCTGTTTTGCAAGTGTCTGAGACGAAAAGAATGATATCAAAGTTAATATATGATAGGGACTAAAACAAGAAAAAGGAGTAAAATATGAAAAACAAAGGAAAAATCAGGTTCTCATTTAACTCGCCAGTTGTCATTTTATTTACGGTGGTCTGCTTTCTGGCATTGGTGCTGGGGGTGGTGACAAAAGGCTGGACGACGGATGCGCTGTTTAGTGTGTATCGCTCGTCGCTGTTATCTCCGCTGACATATGTGCGACTGTTCGGTCATGTGTGCGGGCACGCGAACTGGGAGCATTTTATCGGTAATATCATGATGCTTTTGATCGTGGGGCCTCTTTTGGAGGAGAAGTACGGCTCGTCTAATATATTGTTTGTCATCCTTGCGACAGCGCTTGTGACCGGGATCGTACACTGTATCTTTTTCCCGCATATACAGCTTTTGGGTGCGAGCGGTGTGGTGTTTGCATTCATACTGCTATCCCCGTTTACCAGCGTGAAGGAGGGGACGATACCAATTACGCTCGTGCTTGTTGCGGTGCTCTACATCGGGGGGCAGATTTACAGCGGCATTGTCACCAGCGACAATATATCACAGCTGACACACATCCTGGGCGGCTGTGTAGGCGCGGGACTGGGGTACGTGATGCACAAAAATAAGATGAACCGGTATTGACATTGACGCAGCGTCAACCTTTATACTGTATTGCGGAGGCAGTGTAAAAGGTTGACGCTGTTTCTGCCAGAGGAGAGGAATGCTATGATGAAAGATATGAAGGCGCGCTACACCGCAGGTGAACTTGCAGGGCTTGTGGGGGGTTCCTCAAGAACAGTTCGGTTTTATGACACAAAAGGTTTGCTGAAGCCAGTGGCGTACACGGAGGGTGGTTACAGGCTCTACGATAACTGTTCCGTGCTGCAGTTGCAAAAGATCAGGTTGCTTCAATATGTTGGCCTGTCGCTGGAGCAGATTGGCCATATGATAGCAAGCCAAGGCGAGGAATCTGTCACGGAGCTGCTCTGGCATCAGAAGCTGTTGTTGGAACAGAAGCGAAAGGAGATAAACTTGGTCATCGCGTCGCTGGAGGATGCGCTCTTTGCGTGCAGCGTGGCGGGGGACGAGCACAGGCGCATGGAGTCTGTGCTGGATATCCTGCGCGTAAAGGGTATGGAATCGCCGTATGATTACCGCTACAGGTTTTATGAGACCTACTCTGAAAACCAGCAGGACTGGTTTGGGTGGGTGTATGACCAGCTGCAGCTAAGCGCTGGGGACTTGGTTCTGGATATGGGGTGTGGACATGGCAACCTGTGGATCCGGAACTGGACAAGGATACCAGAGGGCGTGACCGTCACGGCCGTCGATAAACTACACTCGGCAATCGATTCGATGGAGCGGTTTTATCAGGAGCATAAAAAGTTCCTAAACCAGGGAGTGAAGTTCATCTTTCTGCGCGAGGATCTAGAGCACGCAAGCACAAGAATGCAAGAACACCAGTACGATTGCATTGTGGCGAATCATCTGTGGGACTTTATCACGGACAAGGACGCGCTGATGGAGGCGGCAAAGCGCATGTTGAAACGACAGGGATTTATGCTCTCCACATACAGCTCCTACGGTTTTATGGAGGAAGTAAACCGGCTGTTTACGCAGCTTGGTGCGGGTGTGGATTTCACAGAGCTCATAGCGCGCCAAGTGTGCAGGCAAGAACAGCTAGAAAAGAAGCTGCATGCACATTTTGAAAAGGTCAACCGCGAAGTGTTCCAAAGCCGCCTGACAGGAATCAGCGATGCGAGGGTGCTAGCCGGGTATATAGAAAACCACTATCCAAAAGAGTATGCGGCGCATGATTCCATGTGGAAAGAAGTGCTCCGAAAGGTTAACCAGTACATCGCAAGGCAGGGCGCGCTTGCGTTTGTAACCTGTACGCCGCTTTATAAATGCGGACTTTACACAATCGGGATGAGAAAGGAAGTTAATTTGGTATGATGAAAAGAGTAGTCACAGATCTGCCGCCGTGGGAGTGTATGATGAAGAGAATGGCGTGGCAGCAGCTGGGGACAATAACAAATAAAAAAGTTCTTGATTTTGGCAGCGGGATAGGCGTGACAGCAGATTACCTAGCAGAAAAAAATGATGTGACAGCAATCGAGCCAGACGGGGAAAGCGTAAACAACAGATGGTCAGAGAACACATATACGCAATTGACTGGCAGTACAGAAAGACTGTGTGGGTTTGATGATGAAACATTTGATGTGATTATCTGCCATAATGTTCTGGAGTACGCCCCGGATCGGGAGCATATCGTTGCCGAATTTGCAAGGCTGTTAAAGCCAGACGGGAAAATATCCATCGTGAAGCATAACCGCGCAGGAAGGGTGATGCAGATGGTTGTGCTGTTAAACAATTTTGAGCACGCGCATGAACTGCTAGACAGACAGGACGGATTGTCCACGCAGTACGGGGCAATCCGTTATTATGAAGACGCTGATCTTGAGAAATGGAGCAGCCAGTTAAGGATTACAAAAACGCTGGGCATGAGAACATTCTGGGACATGCAGCAGAACCAGGAGCAGCACAGTGATTTGGCTTGGCAGGATCAGATGATCAAAATGGAAATGCGGGTGTCGGATATAGATGCATTTCGCAATATTGCTTTTTTCCATCATTTGCTTCTTGAAAAGAAGCAGAGATAGGACATCAAAATGTACGAAGTGGAGGTAATACTATGAATATTGCGGTGTTGTCAGATATACATGGAAATCATATTGCGCTGGCAGCCTGCATGGCGTATCTGGAAAAGCAGGAGATTGATGCGTACTGTTTTCTGGGGGATTACATAGGGGAGTTTCCCGGGATCAGGCAGGTGATGGATACCCTGTATTCCCTGCAGGCAAAAAAGCCCTGCCACATCATAAAGGGAAACAAGGAAAACTATCAGCTATCTGGTCTGGGGGAAGGACACCCCGAGTGGGACCACTATCCAAGCACAGTCGGAATGCTGCGCTATGGCAGGCAGCAGCTTTCAAAGAGGGATCTGACTTTTTTGTCGTCCCTGTCAATCACGGACAGGATTCATGTAGATGGTATGCCGGACATTCGTATCTGCCACGGCACGCAGAGGGACGTGAGGGAAGATATGCGTCCTGGAGGGAGCCAGAACGGGGAGATCCTTGCGGGCGTGGCGGAGCGCTATATGTTGTGTGGGCACACGCACAGGGTGATGGACATACAGGAGTACGGCAAAGTGATCTGGAATCCAGGCTCCGTTGGCCTGCCAGTTATCAGTGAGGGCAGTATGAAGGCGCAGCTCATGCTTCTGCACGGCGGCAATGGTGTGTGGGAGCCGGAATTTGTGGCGCTTGATTACGACATTGAGGCTGTGATACAGGATATGCAGATAAATGGACTGTACGAGATCGCTCCGTACTGGTCGAGGGTGACAGCATGCATTCTGCGCGGGAAACAGATCACGCTTGGAAGGGTGCTTGACCGGGCGATGGAGCTTTGCAGGCAAAAGACGGGCAAATGCGACTGGCCTGAAGTGCCAGAAAGCTGTTGGAAGCAGGCGTATGAGGAAATGAAGCAGGCGTAACAGTTTAGCTGTTGGCTTTCTGTTACAGACTGGCATGAGATTGGTCCTTCTCTTTTTGTAAAAGCCGTGTTATGATGTGAATGGTACAGGATTTAGGATAGGCTGCGGTCTCGATAGCAATATTAAGAATATGAAATGATTAGGATGGGATTACCACAGAAAAAGTACTATACGTCGGAGGATTTTTTCAATATGCCTGACGATATCCGGGCAGAGCCGATTCATGGTGAGATCATCTATATGGCGTCGCCTAACCGATCTGGTGAACCATTCACGTTTTACAAATAAAATCAGTGTTTGCAAATAGGCTGGAATTTTTCTAGGGGCCTATTGAAAGAGAACATACGAGAATGAGAGGGAGGTTGTTAAGCAATGACATATGAGGTGTTTTGCCTGGTGGACAGGCCGGACTTAAAAGAGCGCGCAGCACAGTGGTTTCATGAAAAATGGGGCGTTCCGCTGGAGACATATACAGAGAGCATGGAGGAATGTCTAGCTATGAAAAATGCTGTGCCGCGGTGGTATCTGGCGGTGGAGGACGATCAGATTATCGGCGGGCTGGGCGTGATTGAGAATGACTTTCACGACAGAAAAGACCTTGCCCCCAACGTCTGTGCCGTCTACACAGAGGAGGCAAAGAGAGGTCAGGGTGTGGCGGGCGCGTTGCTCCATAGGGTCTGCACAGACATGAAGGAGCGCGGGATTGGTACATTGTATCTGGTGACAGACCACACATCGTTCTATGAGCGCTACGGGTGGGAATTTCTGTGCATGGTGCAGGGCGACGAGGAGACGGAGATGGCGCGCATGTATATCTATCGTATGTGACAGGAACTGTATGCAGCCGTCAGTTTATTAGATGTAAACTTATGTTTAAATATTTGCTTATATTATTTGCTATTTTAAATGTTACATTTTCGTCGTGGGATATATGGAGGGTTAAATATGGCATCAAGGTTGTTGCATCTGGCTGTTGCAGAAAAATTGATGGAAGCTTTTCCGGTAAAGGATACCAATAGATTTTGCTCATGTGAGATAAAGAAGTAAAAGA
>CAJUQZ010000174.1 GCA_910588755.1 uncultured Lachnospiraceae bacterium
GGCATCGTCTAGAAATTTTAACGACGCAATGGTGCAAAGCAGGTGGTTCACGAGTCTAATTTCTAGCCGGATGGAGTACTAGGGCATAATTAATAAATACTCTAAGGCTGTCATGGCGCTGTGAAATGCCTTCTCCACACAAACTCCACATAAAATACACGTATTCTTCAGACAACTCCTGCAGAAATCATGCTACAATAAAGACAATCACCAATCAAAAAACATGCAAAGGAGTTCTTAATGAATGAAAATTGAAGTAAACCACATCACCATGATCTATCCGTCGGGCAAAAAGGCGTTGCAGGACGTTTCCCTCCGCGCCGAAAGTCCGAGCTTCATCGGCATTCTCGGGCCAAACGGCGCGGGGAAGACGACACTGATGAAGCTGCTGATTGCAGGACTTCTACCCACCAGAGGCAATATTCTTCTGGATGAAAAAAATCTGCTCTCACAGGAAAAATATCTAAAATCGCAGCTGGGATACCTGCCGCAGAGCTTTGGACTGTACGATGAACTGACCGTCTGGCAGTTTTTGGACTACATGGCAGCACTTAAGAATCTCAGGGATGCCAACGCTGTCAATGAAGTCCTTGTGCGTACAAACATGACTGAACAGAAAAAGACGCGTATCCGCAACCTCTCCGGCGGTCAGCGCCAGCGCGTTGGTATCGCCCAGGCGCTGCTTGGCAATCCGCAGCTGATTATTCTCGATGAGCCGACTGTCGGACTCGACCCCGAGGAGCGCGTGAAGTTCCGCAATATTTTCTCGGAAATGGCGCAGGACAAGATCATACTACTCTCCACACACATCGTCGAGGATGTACAGGCCGTCTGCAACAGAGTGCTCGTAATCCATGACGGACTGATTTTATTTGACGGCGCACCCCCAAAGCTCATCGCCCAGGCCCAAAACCATGTCGGAGTCTGTCTCGCTCAGACAGGCGATGCTGTTCCAGATGGGTGCCAGATCGTCTCCAAGGTCCACACAGCCGACGGAATCCGCTCCCGTATCGTCGCAGAGCATCTTCCTCCATATGCACAACTTTGTGAACCGACGCTAGAGGACGCCTACCTGTACTGTATCCACCGCCCCGAGAACCGAAAAAATCCAGGAGAGGAGCAGAAAGCGAAATGAGACTGTTTTCTTTTTACCGTGTTGAATTAAAGCGTCTGTTGCTGTCTAGGACTGTGTTCATCGCAGCGGTCCTGTCCACACTCTCGCCACCTCTGGGGAACCTTATATTTGAATCCTCCTCCCGTGTCATGTCCGCCCGCTATATTCTGACACCTGTGCTGACAGGAACAACCGCTGGTGCCATCGTGTGGGCTGTCGTCATGATTATGGAAGCTGACAGACTGCAACGCAGTGGTGTCCACATTCTCACAGACGCCATCGCGCCACCCGCACTCCTGTCCGCCGCAAGAACACTGGCACTGATGACCATAGCTGCATTTGTGACCTTATTTACTGCGCTGGTCTATCTGCCCTGTACTGCCACAAAAATGTCCTACTTATTCTCACCTGGCTTTTATTTTGCCAATTTTGTGATTTTTATGCTGCCTACCTGGTGGGTATCCATCCTGTTTGCAGATGCCTTTTACCAGATCACGCGCCGCGTTGAGCTCTCTGTTTTGCTGTATATCGCGCTTGTGGGCGCAAGCGTCAGCGGGATTGCCGCCTCCGGTTATTTTATACGCTGGATCAACCCGTTTGTCATTACCTACTCCGACGGCTTCCCCTCGGTCTGGCCCTTGCGCATCGGACTGTACACACGCATTATCTGGCTTGGCATCGCGCTAGGCGTATGGCTGCTCTCAGTATTGTGCGTCCGCAGATACCAGAAGGGACTTCTCTTTTCCATGCGCAAAAACATGAAAAAAATATCCATCCTGGCCCCTGCTATCCTGTCCGCAGCAGTCGCGGTTTTTCTGTGGAAATACCAGCCGTTTATTGATCATGGACCAGACGATTACGTCTACCTGGACACGGACATGGAGATCGACGACGCCAACAGGATCAGTGCGATCCAGTACAGCCTCAAACTGAATCCTGCAGCGGGTACAATCTCTGCCAGGGCGGAATACGACATTCAGGTTCCCTATAACGGAGAAAATTTACTGTATCTCAATCCTGGATACACAATCACAAAAATGACTTACAACGGTGAGGATGTACCCTTCAGAACTGTGGCAAATGATATCAACGGGCAGTGTCCCACATATTTCAGCTTGCCTGAACAGCCCTTTTATAAGACACTTGTGGTCGAGTACAGCGGCTTCCCCACACAGGCAAAAGTCTGGGCTTCCTCCTCCGTACATGACACGATTGACCGTGACTTTATCTCCCTTTCCGCAACTGCGGTTGTTCCCCTGTTGGAGAATTATTATACCGGTGTGAAAAATGCTGCCATAGCTGACATTACGATCCCCGATAACCTGACACCCTTCCTGAATTATAACCTGATGACGGACTTTGTTGACAACGGCGACGGTACAAGGACCTGGAAAACAAATTGCCCCAAATATATCAGTGATTTTACAGCGGGATATTATACGATTGACACCTTTCAGGTTGGTGATTTGACGGTCGATTTTGCCTATGGAACAGCCTACAGGGATATTGTCATGGAAAATGATATCCAGCAGACCATCATCGATATCCTCACGTACTGCAGTGAACATTACGGGGAGCTCTTCTCGGCGGACCACAACCACCTACTCCTGCGGCAGGAGAGCTCCATGTATATGGGTGGCTATGCGATACACGGCGTCTCCACCTGGTTTGAGACAGTGCTGGCACCTGACACTCTTAGCGATAAGGACAAGGGCGCCAGCGCAACAGAAGTTTTTATCCACGAAATGATTCACCAGTGGTGGGGCGGGCTTGGGCTCTCCTGTACCAATGAGGAACTATGGAGTTCAGAAGGACTGACTGTTTACTCCACGTACCGCCTTGTCAGGGAAAAATATGGGGAGCTCTACGCGCAACAGTACTATGTCGATGCCTGGAAGGAGTCTGTGGACAACCAGAACCGCAGCTTCTACAACCGCCACCCGGAATACCTGGCACTGCTTCCGGAACAATACCAGGCACAGATTGCATCTGCAAACAGAGGCATCAACCGATATCAACGCATGCCTTTGATGATCCTAAAAGCGGAGGAGTTGGTTGGCGGTGCAGACAGGATGGACGAAATCCTGCGCCGGATGTATGCAGACCAGGACCAATTCCATGAAAATGGTTTTGGCTTTACAGATTTTCTACAATACTGTGGACTGACTAAGGAGGATTTAACCCTTGAATAAACTATGTTTTCTCAAAATTATTTACTATGAACTGCGGCGCACGCTCTTTAACAGACTCTTTCTGGGGCTGCTTCTTATGAACGGCCTGTGCGCATGGTTCATACTGTCGTTTGATACAATCATGGGTACTGCGTGCACTGCGCCTTTTTCCGTATGGAGCTACTGCGCGTATCTTGGCCGGACACTCCCAGTCGCGACCGTCACGGTCCTACTTCTGCTCTCTAATTATTACAGCCGGAAGCAAAAGCAGGTGGAGGTTCTGACAGCCGCCACCCCAGTATCGTCTGCCAGCCAGGTCTTGATACAGACATTGGCAGCAGGCGCTGGCTTTCTAATCATTTATCTTGTGGCGGGCACGCTGGCGCTTTTATTCTATATCCGGCTTTTCAGGTTTTACGATTTTTCAGCGTTTATCCTGCCTTCGATGCTGCTTCTACTGCCTTGCTTTATCTTTTTTACCGGTCTTGGACAACTGCTTGGCAGCCTTCATCGCGGGCTGATCTATACACTGATGCTGCTTGTCTTTGCGCTTTATCCCCTTGCAAATGTCTTTGACATTTTTGGTGCAGGGTATTTCTCGGTGCTGCCGCTGACGCTTCCGGCTGGTGCTGACGGTGAACCAGCTTTTACAGTCAGCGCCGCGTTTGCCGCCACTCGTCTGCTGTACCTCGTACTCGGGATCGCCTGTATATATCTTGCAATTATCCTGTCAGCCCGCAAATCAAGGCGTGCTTAGAGAACAGCGCTCCTCGTTTAAGTTCACCAGCTTCATGGTATCCATGTCAAGCCGCCTGTAGAAACAGTTGTTTGCAACTCCCTTGTAAGACGTATGGCAGATGTTTCCATTGAGCGGCCTTACCCTGTACACCAGCGAGTTCTGCTCGCAGTTGACAAAGATGTCAGTTAACTCAAACTCATTGCCTGATGTCTTTCCCTTGTGCCACAGCTCGCCTCGCGAGGTGCTCCAGAGCACCAGCCTGCGCAGCCGGATGGACTCAAGCATTGCCTGCTCGTTGGTGTACGCCACGAGGATCACCTCGTTGGTATCCGCGTTCTGGATTGCGACAGGAATCACTTCCTGGCCGGACATTCCTGCGATTTTTCCAAAATCCAACTGCAGTTCCTTTGTTTCTTCAATGTACCCCATCTTTCATTTCCCTTCCATAATAATTTAATATAAAAAATGACCATTGCTATCTTGCATTTTCCCTGCAACAGCTCTCCATCGCACCCGAAAAATCCTTTAGCTTCTGATTGCCCAGCGCATCTTGGTAGAACGCGCACGCCCATTCTGCCTACATTCTTCTGCGGACGGCCGTATGACCTCCTCTGAGATTTCACAAAATAACCCTTGCTTCTTCCACTGTTTAAATGCTTTCTTGACCATTCTGTCCTCCCCGGAATGAAACGTCAGGATTGCCACCCTGCCGTTTGGCGCGAGCACACCGGGAAGCTTGTCCAAAAATACTTCGAGCACCTCAAACTCGCTGTTCACATCGATGCGCAGTGCCTGAAAAGTGCGCTGGCAGGTCTTTTTCACAAGCTCCTTCTTCTCGCCATTCTCAGGCAGAAATGACAGCGCTCGCTCGATTACCTCTTTCAGCTGCATGGTCGTCTGTATCGGATTTTTGCGCTGCAGGGACTTAGCCACTTCCGCTGCGATCTCTGCCGCATATGGCTCGTCTGAGTTTTCCACAAGCATTCCCTCAAGCTCATCCTGCGTCAGGTCCTTTAACCGCTCTGCTGCCGATACACCCGTTTTCGGGTTCAACCGCAGATCAAGCGGACCTTCCACCTTGTAGGAAAATCCTCTGCAAGGATCATCAAGCTGCATGGACGACACACCCAAATCAGCGAGCACAAAATCAAACGGACCATACGCCGCCGCAATCTGATCGATGTTGGCAAAGTTTTCCTGTATCACAGTTATTATTTCCGGGCCATACCCTGCACGCGCTAGGCGTTCCCTGGTCTTGACAATCTCAATCGGATCCACGTCAAGCGCATAGAGCTGTCCACGGCCCTGCAGCTGCTCAAGCATTCTGCGCGCATGTCCGCCGTAGCCAAGTGTAGCATCAAGCCCCTTCTGCCCTGGCTGAATCTGCAAAAAATGGAAAATCTCCCCAACCATGACTGGCAGATGCATTCCAGCCGGTGTACTACCTTTATTAATTACCTTTTCCACCGTATCTGCGTACTTTTCGGGATCATGTTCCTTATATTTTTCCTCATATCTTTTAGGGTGTGTCCCTTTGTAACGCACACGCCTTCTGTATTGTCCTTCCATGTCAATCCTTCCTGTTTTACCTAATTTTTCCTCTGCACGGGGCTGTGCATAAAAAGGGGCGGTTTCCCGCCCCACTGATCACGCTCTACAGCAATACATTTCTCACCTTTTCCTCATACTCCTCCTTGGTGATAATATCCATCTCATACTGCATCTGAATCTTTTTCAATGCCTCAAAGTTGTCAAACTTTTTCTGCGCCTTGTCCAACTTTTCTGCATATTCCTCTGCCGATATAACATCCAAATCCCGCGCCCTGTCCAGCTTGCGCTTCTCACACTCAAACTGCTCCTGTGCCTTTTTCCGGTCTTTTTCTATCGAATGCTGTCTAACCTGCTGGTCCTTCTGCGCGATCTGATCTGCAATCTCTGCGACCTTTTCCAGATCGGGGTTGATGGCATCTAGGATATCAGATACGTCAAAAGGCGTTGTGCGGAAAGAATCGGCAATATATGCCACATAACGCTTGCCGATCTCTGCGTACTGGCCCTCCAGCTTCTTCTCGACTGCTGCCTTCTGAATCTTGAGGTTTGCAAGCTCTGTCTGCTCTCTTGTCACATTACCGATTTCCTTTACTACCTTTGTCGTCTTATCAAAAATATCCATTTTGTTTCCTCCTGTTTATTGCGGCGCACATCTGTTTTGAAAGCACGCCATCTGATACACCTTCGTTAATATGTTATCCTTATTCTACCACCTTAAACCAGACTCCGCCACCAAACTATTTATAAAATATATGAAAAAAGGATAAAAGTTTACATCCGCTCCCGGCCATGCTATACTACAGTTATCACTGGTCACTGCAAATTTCACGCATGGCAGAGAAAGGAGTTTCTATGGAACCTGCAAAAATATATGATTCATACACCGAGGAAGACTACTATAACCTCCCCGACGATGTGCGGGCTGAACTGATATACGGAAAATTCTATGATATGGCGTCACCAAACCGTATCCACCAGGAAATTGTCAGTTTTTGTATAAAAAACATCGGAAATTATATTGATTCAAAGGAAGGTGCCTGCAAAATCTATCCAGGCCCATTTGCCGTAAAACTGTTCAACGACAAAAAGACAATCGTGGAGCCTGACATCAGTGTCATCTGTGATCCGAACAAACTCACAGATCGGGGCTGCTCCGGCGCGCCAGACTGGGTTATTGAGATTGTCTCACCGAGCAATACAACCCACGACTATATCCGGAAACTAAACCTGTATGTCAAAGCCGGCGTGCGGGAATACTGGATTGTGGACCCCATCGAAAAGGTTGTTTCTGTATATTTCTTTGAGCAGAGTCCTTTCCCCATATCCTTTACATTTGAGGACAGAATCAAGGTCAACATCTATGATACCCTGTGGATTGATTTTCAGGATTTGCCGCTGTGATTCCTACTGGTTCAAGCCCTCCCGAAGCAGTCCGTCATACGTCTCCCACGAGATGAACCTGCCGCCCATGCTCGCTAAGTGGTCCGTGTGAAACTGGCAGTCAATAAACAGAAATCCCTGCTGCTCTAAGAGCTGCGCAAAGGCAATCAGCGCAGTCTTGGAGCCGTTTTCCTTTTCAGAGAACATGCTCTCTCCAAAAAAGCATCTGCCGATGCATACCCCATAAAAACCGCCTGCCAGTCCGCCGTCCTCAAACACCTCCACGCTGACTGCGTACCCCTGCTCATGCAGGGCGCGATAGGCCGCCTCCATCTCGTCCGATATCCATGTCCCCTCGTCAAACTCCCTCTTGATGCGGCAACGGTGCATGGTATCTGCAAAATCTCTGTTCAAAACCACCCTGAACTCATGTTTTTTCATATATTTTTTCATCGAGCGCGAAACATGAATCTCATTCGGAAAGATGACAAAGCGCTCCTTGGGACACCACCACAGGATTTCCTCACCCGGATTGTACCACGGAAAGATCCCGTGGGAATATGCCAGTAACAGGCGCTCAACACACAGATCCCCGCCGACAGCAAGCAGCCCGTCGTCCCTTGCAAGCGTTGGATCCGGAAAAAATACTTCTTTCTCACTGATACGGTATACTGGCATACACAACTCCCCCTTTACGCGTTTTTTTCTGTCCTATTATTTTATCTTACAAAAATCTGTAAATCAATACGCTAGAGCGTGTTTGAAAAATGCTTTCTGTCAGATGTGCGTCACAGTTTGTGGGAGATTTGTGCCAAATG
>CAJUQZ010000175.1 GCA_910588755.1 uncultured Lachnospiraceae bacterium
GGTGAGGAAAGTCCGGGCTTCGCAGGGCAGGATGCCGGATAACGTCCGGTGGAGGTGACTCCAAGGCCAGTGCAACAGAAATATACCGCCGGCACTTTGTTGTGTGGAGAATACTGCAACGGCCAGACTGTGCGATGGTACAGCTTGGTGACAGGATTGTCCGTTCGGGGATTTTTGCCCCGTTCCGGTAAGGGTGGAAAGGTGGTGTAAGGGACCACCGCCTCCGCGGTGACACGGAGGGCACATGTAAACCCCATCCGAAGCAAGACCAAACAGGGAACCATAGGCTTGCCCGGTCTGTTCCCAGGTAGGTCGCTTGAGGCTGACGGCAACGTCAGTCCTAGATAGATGATCATTCGCGCCGCTGTGAGGGCGGCGCTGACATAACCCGGCTTATCGCCACGGTTGCCGGAGCAAAGATGTTTTTGCGTAATGGAATGAATTAGGAGTATTGGTATGCGGAAAACGAAAAGAAGGATATTATACATACTGATAACGGTGGTCATTGCGGCGGCAGTGACTTATCTGGGACTTACGCTGTTTTTTACGAAACATTTCTTCTTTAATACCATTATTAACGGTGAAAATTATTCTGTCAGTGCGGTTAGTTCTGTACAGGACGGTTTCCTGGATGCCTCGAGTCAGTACGTGCTGATGATAAATGGCAGGGACGGGCTGACGGACACAATCACTGCGGCCGATATTGCGCTTCGGGTGGAGTTTGATGATGCATTTGAGAACATTATCTCCAAACAGGAGGCTTTTTTGTGGCCATCATCTGTATTTAAGGAGACAGAGTACACTGTCAATACCATCGTGACATATTCCAAAGAGGCGCTTGACCAGAAAATTGACAGCCTGTGCTTTTTTGACGCGAAGAATATCAGGCAGCCGCAGGATGCATACCTAAGTGACTATACGGACAATGGCTATCAGATCATACCGGAGGACAAAGGAACAGTCCCGGTCCGGGAGAAGATTTACAGCGCTGTGGCGGAGGCAGTTAGCCTTCTGGAGGCGTCAGTGGATTTAGACGCACAGGAGTGCTATGCCAGCGCTCGGATTACATCAGATAATCCGACTTTGTTAAGAGAGTGTGAGGAGAAAAATCGTTTTACAGATGTGACGATTACATATACCTTCGGGGAGGATACGGAGGTGCTGGATGGCCATATCATAAAGGACTGGATGACGACAGACGGCAGCGGGATAGACCTTGATCCGGAACTTGTGCGAGAGTATGTAAATGGGCTATCACGCAAATATGACACATTTGGAAAAAAACGCGAGTTTCAGACGACAGGCGGCGAGGTAATCACGATTACCGAGGGTGCATATGGCTGGTGGATGAACCGTGCAGATGAGACACAGGCACTGATTGAGCAGATCAAAAACGGGCAGAGTGGCGAGAGAACACCAGTTTACCGCGCGGAGGCGGCGCAGTACGGTGAGAATGATATCGGGGATTCTTATGTGGAGATTGACCTGACCAGCCAGCATCTATGGGTTTATCATGACGGTGAGTTGGTCGAGGAGACAGATTTCGTATCAGGCAATGTGAGCAAGGGCTACAATACACCGGTCGGCGTGTATGGCATCACCTATAAGGAACGCGATGCGACACTCAGAGGGGCAACGTACACGTCACATGTAGATTATTGGATGCCATTTAACGGTAACGTAGGAATGCACGATGCTTCGTGGAGAAGCTCTTTCGGGGAGGACATTTACCTTAGAAACGGTTCGCATGGCTGTGTAAATCTTCCGCCCAAGAAAGCGGAGGTCATTTATGGGTATGTGGAGAAAGGGGAACCAGTTATTGTCTATGGAGGACAAACATATGTTCCAAAGCAGGAGGTGCCAGAAAATCCGGAGGTAACAGGAGTTCCAGAGGAAAATGTTACGCCTGAACTGACGCCAGAGGAGCAGCTGCAGCTTTTAATTGAGGCAGGGCTATTATATCCTGATGGCACACCAGTACAGCCGCAGGAGGTATTGGAACCTACGCCTTCGCAGGAGCAGGTGGATACCACACAACAGATTTCACAGGAATAACGAACTGTAGGAAAAGAAGCGATGCGATTTGCGCAGGATATTTCTTTGAGGTGATTTCTACAGTTCCTAAGGTTTGTTTATGGATTCCAGTATGGTCGATGACTGTACTGGAATTATTATGCACAGCCCTGCGCACAATGTGCAAAACCGGATACAAGAGCTAGGCACATGGAAAAATGCCGCTAAAGTGGCGCGCGGGGCGCGCAGCGAGTAGGGAAAATCATCCCTATTCTATTTCTGTGGGATATAAGGATTCTCTATGGGAATAAATATGAAGAAAAAATTACGTGTTTTTTGGGGCATAATGGCAATGCTAGGTGTGTGTATGGTGATGTATACCGCAGTTTGCGAAAAGCTACCAAAAAAAGCTGGATATGCGGCAGCGCTGTACGTGCCAGTACAGGCTGCGGCCAGGTTGGCAGATACCGTTGGACTGCGGACGGCAGGAAAAAGGGAATTCGAGGTGGAGGAGCAGATCATGCAGATCGTATACCAGCTAGCAAGGCGTAGTATCGTAAAGGTTGTTGTAAAGGATGCTGCGGGCAGCGGCGTTGTCTGGAATATTGAGGGGGGAATCGTGATTGCCTCCAACAGGCATCTGCTGATGAAGGATGTGACGGCAGAGATTGTTTTTGGAAATGGGGAAACTGCATTTGCGGACGTAATCGGATATTCTAAGCAGTATGATATCGGTTTTGTGAGGATACCGGAAAGCGCAGTGACAGGCAGTGTACTGCGCGATATTTATGAGGTGGTTCCGATCCTGTATGAAACGTCATCAGAGGAGGCGAGGATGGCCTTTGCTTCCTTGTTTGCAGGGCAGCGTATCATGCAGGTTGGGGCCGTGACCAGTCAGAAAACTTGCAATCTTTCTGTCGGAGATGTTATAGGATTGAAGTATATGCCTTTGTTTCAGACGGATGTGCTGGAAACGGCGTGTTTCTCGAGGGCAGGAATGTCTGGCGGCGGAGTGTTTGATGCGCAAGGGCACTTTCTGGGTATGATCTCTGGCGGGGAAGTGGCAGAGGACGCAGAATTGCGGGAGGCGCAGATTACGTACAGCATACCGCCTGCATTGATCGCATCGGAGTATGCAGAAATCATTCGCAGGGAGAGATAGTGATTGTGATGGATAGGAGTAATAAGTGTGGTTAGACCAGAGGGAAATAAAAGAATTTCAAAGATTGATGCATATTTGAACTGCGCAGAGAATTTTGCCTATAGGAGTACTTGCATTAAGAGAAAATATGGGGCGGTTATTGTCAAGGACGATGCGGTCATCTCGACAGGATACAACGGATCGCCAAGGGGATTTGAGAACTGCTGTGATATCGGAGAATGCCCGCGAATTAAGTTGGATATGCACCAGGGGGAGGGTTATGCCATCTGCAGGGCTGTTCATGCGGAGGCAAACGCATTGTTAAACTGTTCACGGGAGCAGACATTGGGAGCAGACCTGTACCTGGCCGGCATCAATCCTGATGACTTGTCCGTGCACAAGGCAAAGCCCTGTCCATTGTGTGCACGCATGATCATACAGGCGGGAATACGGAATGTGTATCTTAGAAAGGGCGAGGGTGCGGATAACTATGAGGAGATACCAGCAGCTAAGTTACAATGGTATATAAATTAATTGAATTTTAATATCTCATCTATGGTAAGTTTCTTTGGTTTGTGATAAGATAAAAAATTAGAGAAAAAGTAATTAGTAGTAACAAACTGTTGAGGAGGTTATTAAAATGACAAAGATAGATATTTTTTCAGGTTTTCTAGGCGCTGGAAAGACGACGCTGATCAAGAAGCTTCTTCAGGAGGCACTTGACGTGTCAAAGGTGGTTCTGATCGAAAATGAATTTGGCGAGATTGGTATTGATGGCGGCTTTCTAAAGGAGGCTGGTGTTGAGATCAAGGAGATGAACTCTGGCTGTATCTGCTGCTCGCTGGTAGGCGATTTTGGCAGCTCCCTGAAGGAAGTGATCGAGACATATCACCCGGAGAGAATTCTGATCGAGCCGTCCGGTGTGGGAAAGCTTTCCGATGTCATGAAGGCTGTGCAGAACGTGGATACAGATGCAGAAGTGGTGCTCAACAGTGCGGTGGTGGTGGTTGATGCGAACAAGTGCAAGATGTATGCGAAGAATTTTGGAGAGTTTTTCCTGAACCAGATTGAGCACGCCGGCACGATTATTTTAAGCAGGACGGCGGATATCAGCGAGGCTAAATTAAATACAGCACTTGAAATCATACGTGCACACAATGACAAGGCGACTGTTATCACAACACCGTGGGATGCGCTTGACGGAAAGAAGATCCTTGAGACAATAGAGAATGCAAAGGACCTGGAAGCGGAGCTTATGGCGGAGGTAGCAAAGCTTCATGACGAGCATCACCATCATCACGATGAACATGGGGATCATGAGCATGACGAGCACGAGGGACATCATCATGAGCATGATGAGCACGAGGAACATCATCATGAGCATGACGAGCACGAGGGACATCATCATGAGCATGACGAGCATGAGCATGGGGGACATCACCATGATCACGGGGAGGAGTGCACTTGTGGTTGTCATGACCACGAGCATCACCATCATCATGCAGACGAGATCTTTGCAAGCTGGGGATTTGAGACGCCGGCAGCTTACACCAGAGCGGAACTAGAGCATATCCTAGAGGAGCTTGAGGATGAGAAGAAATATGGTTCGATTCTTCGTGCAAAGGGTATGGTATCTGCGGGGGATGGTACATGGCTGAATTTTGATTATGTTCCGGGTGAGAGTAATGTGCGTGCAGGTGTGGCTGAAGTCACAGGAAAAATCTGTGTGATCGGGGCGCAGCTCAACGAGGAAAATTTGGGAGAACTGTTCCATAAATAGAGATCTTGTAAGGATCATCTGATAAGTGATGACCTGGTAAATAATAATCCGGTGCGGCGTGTGTAGATGGCAGATGCTGTACATGCTGTGCTGGTATGATATGCAAACGACTGTCATGTTACAGGGATTGGAGACAATATGAAGCCCGTATATATTATCAATGGATTTTTGGAGAGCGGTAAGACAGAGTTTATCTCCTACACGCTTTCGCAGCCCTATTTTCAGACAAAGGGAACAACACTTCTGATACTCTGTGAGGAGGGCGAGGTCGAGTATGATGAGGATATTCTCAAGAATAGCCGCACGGTCGTGGAAGTGGTGGACGAGGAGGCGCAGATGACTGCGGCGAATCTAATGGAACTCGAGAAGAAATATAAACCGGCGCGCATTATTATTGAATACAATGGAATGTGGAATTTCAAGAACCTGAAGTTGCCCTGGCACTGGCGATTGGAGCAGCAGATCACGACGATTGATGCCTCAACATTTCAGAATTATTATACCAATATGCGCTCTTTGCTGGCAGAGATGATCAGAAAATCGGAGCTGATTATCTTTAATCGCTGTGACGGACTAACCGACCAGTTAAGCAGCTTTAAGAGAAATGTAAAGGCTGTGAATCCGCAGGCGGAGATTATCTTTGAGGACAAGAACGGTGAGGTGAACCAGATCTTTGAGGAGGACCTACCATATGACTTAAAGAGTGAGAAGCTTGTTCTGGACGATTATGGCTATGGTATTTTTTATCTGGACGCGATGGACAATCTCGACCGGTATCTTGGCAAGGCGATTCAGTTCAAGGCGATGGTGTTAAAGCCGGAGGGCAGTGACGATGCATACTTTGTGCCGGGGAGAATGGCGATGACCTGCTGTGCGGACGATATGGCTTTTCTGGGATATGCATGTAAGTATGACAGATGCAGCACGCTTGCGAACAAGGACTGGGTGGAGGTGACGGCTACGGTTCATCGGGAGTTCTGGAAGGACTATAACGGTGAGGGTCCTGTTCTCCATGCGATCAGTGTTGTGCCGACAAAGAAACCAAAGGATGAGATTTTAAATTTTTCATAAAATACAGCAGGCTTTTGCCTGCTGTATTTTACATTTTAAAGTTGTCTTTGCTGCCGTATTTTTCCTCGCAATATTTGCAGCGGTAAATCTCCTTTTTCTCATCGGTCAGGACGAAGATGTGTGGAAGCTCCTGTTCGATGGAGGTGATGCAGCGGGGATTTTTACATTTGAGTACGTTCTTGATTTCTTTTGGGAGCGACAGCGGAAGCTTCTGTACGATCTCACAGTTTTTGACAACATTGACTGTAATGTTGTGGTCGATAAAGCCTAAAATGTCAAGATTGAGCGTATTGATATCACACTCGACTTTCAGGATATCCTTCTTGCCCATTTTCTGGCTTCTTGCGTTTTTGATGATCGCTACGGTACAGTCGAGCTTGTCAAGCCCGAGATGCTTGTAGATGCTCATGCTCTTTCCGGCCATTATGTGGTCTAGGACAAAGCCCTCCTCGATTTTTCCTACGTTTAACATATTTTGATAACCTCCTATTATATAGCGTTGCCACGGGGCTGGTTCAGTTGACAGTGATTTCTAGAAGTGTCAGAAGCAGTGCCATGCGCACATACACGCCGTACTGTACCTGGCGGAAGTATACGGCCCGGGGATCGTCGTCAACCTCGACGGAGATCTCATTTACACGAGGGAGCGGGTGTAGGACGATCATGTCAGGTTTGGCAAGCTCCATTTTTTCCTTGTCAAGGATATAGTAATCCTTCAGGCGCACATAATCCTCCTCGTTGAAGAAGCGCTCCTTTTGTACCCTGGTCATGTACAGGATATCAAGTTCTGGCATGACCTCCTCGAGCTTGCGGACCTCGCGGAACGGAATATTTTGTTCGCGGAGCATCTCTGTGATGTAGTCAGGGATCATGAGCTCCTCAGGGGAGATAAATATAAAGTTGATATGATCATAGCGCACGAGCGCATTGATCAGTGAATGTACGGTGCGTCCGAATTTAAGGTCACC
The DNA here is from genome assembly GCA_910588755.1 of uncultured Lachnospiraceae bacterium. Classification (GTDB taxonomy): domain Bacteria; phylum Bacillota; class Clostridia; order Lachnospirales; family Lachnospiraceae; genus COE1. Next base: position 6,974 of record CAJUQZ010000175.1, read on the forward strand.
GCAGAGCCCGATGGTAAAGCTGTCAAGGCGTCCCTTGATGGCTCGAATGGTCAGAAGATCAGTGAGCGTCTGGGTGGGATGCTGGTGGCCACCATCGCCGGCGTTGATCACAGGGATAGAGGAGCGTGATGCGGCCACGGTGGCGGCGCCTTCCTTGGGATGGCGCATCGCGCAGATGTCGGCAAAGCAGGATATGACACGGATTGTGTCAGACACACTCTCACCCTTGGCTGCTGAGGAAGAATTGGCGTCTGAGAAGCCAAGGACCTGGCCGCCAAGGTTTATCATCGCAGACTCAAAGCTTAGACGGGTACGAGTGCTTGGCTCGTAGAAGCAGGTGGCAAGCTTTTTTCCTTCACATGCATGCGCGTATTTGGCGGGATTTTTCTCGATATCCCCGGCGAGGGAGAAGAGCCTGTCTAGCTCCTCGATGGAAAAATCAAGCGGACTCATCAAATGTCTCATAAAAACCTCCTAATTTAAAAAGTATATAAAATAGAAAAATGTGTAATAAAAAAGGAGAAACAACTTCTCCTATAACGAAAATATATGAAAATGAAATGTCTGAAAATGGAAATGACAAATAAATCTAAAGCTAGACCAAACAGTGCAAGAAGTATCGAACATAACCATTTCCTCCTATTTTCTAATATATCCTCTGTTATCGTACCATAACTGGGGAAAGCTTTCAAGAATAATTGGAAAAATAATGATATCCAAAATCCATGCAAAAATTGCAATACGAACTTCGTTCGTGGCGCAAATGGATTTTT
>CAJUQZ010000176.1 GCA_910588755.1 uncultured Lachnospiraceae bacterium
GAATCGAACTCGCATTGACGGTTTTGGAGACCGCTGTTCTACCGTTGAACTATGCCCCTTCAGTCAACCGATAACCATATCTGCTCACTGACGAATTATAGTATATCACAGAACCAGATAAAAAATCAAGCAAAAATTAGAAAAAATTTCATAAGTTTTGCCGGACGCTATCTATCCTTGTTTGCGGCCTTTTTTAACTGGTACTGGACGACAAAACGCTTTACGATCCTGTCGGTGTGTGTAGAGACTATGTACTGGATCTCGTCAAGGTTCAGGCCGGAATCGAATGCTTTCTGGAGCGCTGTATCAAATCCAGTGCCTGAAAGATCGGTGTCAAAAGCTGCTGCGGCCTCGTTTATGGTGGAGCGGTCATCTTTAAAGATACTCATAAAAATCCCCTTTCACAATCCTGAAATTTTGAAATGAATACAGAACACTATTATTATAACAATATACCGCCAATGCGTCAACAGCTAAAATGGATTGACAGCAAATTGCCTAAGGCGTATAATAAATTTGTATAGCCAGGCAGCGGTAAACGATGAAGGTATTGGGGGATAACAATGTCAGGATTTGATAGGGATGCGTTTTGGAGCAGGATATTGTCCTTATATTATGAGGCGAAGGATAATAATTACATTGTGAAGCTCGACGAGGAGCAGGTGAGGGAGCTCAAGGCACTGTATATTGATTTGTACATACCAATGGAGAACCTAGGGCACTACGATGATGAGAAGATCATGAAGAAAGTGATGACGACGATATCATCGATGTATAAGGTTGACAAGGATACGATGGGAAATTCCGGGGAGATTGTCCAGCTGGTCAATACAGTCAATTATGACGGCAGAAATATGTATATTCGGTTTGCCAGGATTTCACCTGTCAAAATGCGGCGACTGGAGCTTGGAAAATCGAGACAGCAGGTCGCGGAGCGGATGGGTTACAGTGTATCGGCCGTAAAAAATTGTGAGGCCTCTTTTTGTGATTTGTCAAAACAGCCTGAGAAGCTTGTGCGGAAACTTGCAAGGGCATTAGAATGTGAACCGGAAACACTGCTGCAGTAAAATAAGGAGGAATGTGAATGGGCAGCTATTTTTTCACAGATATGGAAATAGATGCAATTGGAGAAATATCGAACATATGTTTAGGAAATTCAGCATCGACATTGAGTATGCTGGTGCGTCAGACGGTGGATATCACACCGCCGAAGGTTGAGATCGTCGAGAAGAGTGAGTACACGAAAAATGTGTCTTCTAAGAAAGTTTTTGTGAAGGTCAATTATGTGGAGGGCGTCAAGGGGTGCAGCATATTGATGCTAGAGGAGCAGGATGCAAAGGTGATTGCGGACCTGATGATGGGCAGTGACGGCAATGGTGATTTTGCCAAGATGGATTTAAGTGAGCTGCATATGAGTGCAGTCTCGGAAGCGATGAACCAGATGATGGGTGCGGCGGCAACGTCCATGAGCGTCATGCTTGAGCGCAAGACAGATATCTCGACACCGGAGGCAGAGTTTATGCAGGACGGCGAGTATCTGGCGTATGAGTTCCCTGACGATGACCGGTTTGTGAAGGTCGGGTTCAAGATGAAGATTGGGGATATTATCGACAGTCCGGTTGTACAGCTCTACCCGCATGATCTTGGCAAGGCGATCAGTGATTTGTTCCTGATCAAGAAGGCGAAAGAAAAGGGACAGCAGTAAGAATGCATAAAAAGAAGAGAATAACTAGGAAAGAATTAAAAGTAGTATATGAAATAACATATAGTTTTGTCACAAAAGTAAAATACGACCACGTGTCCTCGTTTGCAGGACACGCGGCTTTATTTTTGCTGATGTCCTTGTTTCCGATGGCCATGTACTGTATATCGATATTTAGCTACCTGCCGATTGATACAGGGCATTTTACCCAGTATCTGATGGAGATTATTCCCGAGGGCTCCATACCGTTGCTGAATCAGATTCTGGAGGAGGCCCGTGCGGAGAGCACGACAATGATGAAGTCATTCACCATGATTGTGATGCTTTTTTGTGCCTCTAAGGGGGTGTATGCGGTGATTATCGGTATGAATGCTGTGTACGGTATCCGTGAGACGAGGGGGATGCCGCTACTGTATGCGCTTGCAGTTTCTTATGTGGTGTTTTTCTTTGCCGCAATCGGGCTTATGATGGTCTTGATCGTGCTTGGAAACAATATATTTAACTGGCTGCTGCAGTTTGTGCCAGGGCTGGCTATGTTTTCCACTTTATTCCGATATGGGAAATATTTGTGTATGCTTGTATTTTTGATACTTTTTTTCCTGATGATTTATATGAATGTGCCAAACAGGAGATCGAAGATTCGTTATGAGTTTTTTGGGGCACTGTTCTCCACTGTTGCATGGCTGGTATATTCATGGGCGTTTTCTTTTTATATCAGCAATTTTGCAAACTATTCGGTTACATATGGAAGTCTTGCAACCGTCGTCATTTTTATTTTGTGGTTGTATGGCACGATGAACATTATCTTTGTGGGCGGTGAGATGAATGTCGTCCTGCGCAAGTTTGCGGAGTATGGATACAACTACAGGAGGGCATACGAGTATTACAGGGACAAATATCATGGGGAACTGCTGCGGCAGCGGGGGATCGTGGTGAAGCTTAAGGCGGCAAGAAGGAGGACGGCAGACAAGGAGAATCAGTCATAACGGCACTGCTGGATTATCCATTTGTTATGATGACATAGCTTGAGGAGATGTATGCTTCGGAGCCTTCGTACAGGATTTTCGTCCACCCGTTATCCAGGATTTCGAGAATATCAAAGGTAGTCCCCTCATCAACGGTCTCTAGTACCTTTGCATCCTCGGTGGCTGCGTTGCGTATATTTACCCTTGTTGAGGTCTTACCCTGCATCGTGCTGGCTGGAGGTTCATTAACAGGTGTCTCAGTGCTGTCTGTGTCATTGGCAGCTGGTGCTGGCAGTGCCGGCTGCTGTGTTTCCTCGGGGAAGTTTGCGACCTCTGTGATCCTTGCGGTATCGGGTTCATCGACGATCACATAGCGCGGCCTGGTTGCGATGCAGAAAATCAGGAAACAGATCGAGACGGACATAATCGTTATGATGGATATTAGGATTGCATTGATTGTAGATTTCTTCATATACTGTCACCCCTTTTTACGCATGAATCAAATGGATCTGTTTATGCTTAGTATATCCTATGTTGCAGGTGTTGGCAAGAAATCGCAAAGTCAGTTTATTATTCTAATATTTTATTAATACAATTGTAATAATTTATGAAGGGCGTTTTAAAAATTAATTTTTGAGAATCTGGTTGACAGGATTAGACAATTGTGATATCATATTTTTCGGTAATGCTGCTATAGCACAGTCGGTAGTGCGCAACATTGGTAGTGTTGAGGTCACCGGTTCGATTCCGGTTAGCAGCTTATAAAAGAATATCCAGAGGATATTCTTTTTTATGTAAACAGGCACCCATCAGCTTTTGCTGATGGGTGCCTGTTTCGTTTAATCTGTATCGGATACGGGCCCCTCGGGTGCAGGTGGCGCGGGTGGTTCGGCGGCCTCTGCGGCCCGCTGCTGCATTTCAAGAATCTGTAGCTGCAGGACCTCCTGCGCATTTGGCGCGGACATGAAGGTGCTGTCGTGCGGGCACATCTGCGTTTCTTGTGCCGGATCTGTTTCAGGTGGTGTCAGGGCAGAGGCAAGGTTGTTGTCCTGGAGTCTTGCAGGAACCTGTTCAATGGCAGAGGCCTGCTTGAAGGGACATTCCTCCGCAGCCGTGAGACCGCAGTACTGGCATATATTTGAAAAATAGTGTACATCACAGTACTCTGTTGGCACAGTACCCTCTGCAAAATACTCTGTCCGCACGCAGCCTTGCGCGTCGCAGACACCCGCGATGGGAAGCCTGCCGGATTTCGAACAGATGGAGGCTGTGACAATGCCGCTGACAGAAGGAAAGGACTTATATTCAAGGTTTTCATGAATCTTTGACATGACCTTCTTCCACATGGTCTTCGACAGGTTTTTTTCAGCAGAGGTTTTCATACTGACATTGTTGTCATAGCCAGTCCAGGTTGTAGCCGTGTAGTAAGGTGTGTATCCTGAAAACCATACGTCCTTGTAATCGGAGGTTGTACCTGTCTTGCCTGCGATTGCCATGTTGCCAAAGTTGACAGAACCGCCAGTACCGGACGTGACAACATCAACCATAGCATTTGTGAGCAGCCAGGCGGTGGTCTGCTTGATCACCTGCTTGGATTCCGGTGTGGTGTTGTCGATCAGGACATTTCCGTCATGGTCAACGATCTTTGTATACAGCTTTGGTTTGATATAGGTTCCCTGGTTGGCGATTGTCGCGTATGCGGCGTTTAGCTCGAGATTGGTAACACCGTCTGTGATGCCGCCAAGCGCAAGGGGCTGGCCGATATCGGACACAATTGAGCCATCCTTTTCGACACGCTTCTCGACTAGTGTGGAGAACCCGAAGTTCTGGAGATAGTCAAAACCAAGCTGCGGTGATATCTGAGTCAGTGTCTTGACTGCCACAACATTTGCAGACTGTACGATGCCATACCGAAGGCTTAGCAGTCCTCTGTAATTGCTTCCCCACCAGTTTCTGACAGGGCGTCCGCCCGCATAGTTAAAGGGGGCGTCATTCTGCACATCAGCCAGCGTCAGACCGGCGCTGTCAAGCGCTGGTGCATAAGTTGAGACAACCTTGAAGGTTGAGCCGGGTTGTCTTGTCGTGTTGGTGGCCCTGTTGAGGGTACGGCTTGCCTCCTTGGTGCCGCGTCCGCCTACCATAGCAACGATATAGCCAGTAGACTGGTCCTCGACAGTGATGGATACCTGTGGCTGCGGCGTCAGAGAGATGCGCTCGCCGTCAACCGTGTCGCCTTCCTCCATCACGTCGTGTTTGTAGGCCTCAATGGCTTCGTAGGCCTCATCTTTTGATGAGAAGAGCAGGTCAAACGACGCGTTCTGTTCCTTATAGTGTGCTTTGAACATTTCTGTGCTGTGGTTTTCTTTCTCGCCGTTGGCCTTCTTGATGGTCAGTGCATAGTTCAGATACCATTTTATATTGTCTGGATAATTTTCCTCATTGCTGTACACCTCGTCACAGATTGCCTGAATATCAGGATCCTGCGTGGTGTAAATACTAAGACCGCCGCTGAACAATAGCCAGTGTGCCTGTGTTTCATTGAAGCCCTTGAGCTCCATGAGATCGGCAAGCACCTGTGTTGTAACCTCGTCTACAAAGTATGTATAGACGGAATTGTCTGCGTTCTCCTCGTTTACAGCCAGAATGCGGCTGTAGACATCATCAGCCATCGCCTCGTCGTATTCGGCCTGTGTGATATATCCCTGTTCCTTCATATATTCCAGGACAATACTGCGCCGCTCCTGGTTTCTGTCAGGATGGGATATCGGATTGTACTTGGAAGGATTGGAGGTCGTGGCAGCGATGGCAGCGCATTCCGAGAGTGTGAGCTGATAAGGCTCCTTGTTGAAATAGCGCAGGGCGGCCGCTTTGACACCCAGGGTGTTCTGGCCAAGGTTGATGGTATTCATGTAGATTTCCAGAATCTGTTCCTTGGACATTTTCTTTTCCAGTTCAAGGGCAAGGTACTGTTCCTGAATCTTACGCCGAATCTTCTGGATATTGCTCTCGTTGGTCCAGTTATCAAAGACATTGTTTTTGATGATCTGCTGTGTGATGGTGGATGCGCCCTGAGACAGCTCCCGGTCCCTGAGCACCATAAGGCTGGCGCTTAGGATACGTTTGATGTCAATGCCGTTGTGCTCATAAAAGCGCTGATCTTCGATGGCGACAAATGCGTCACACAGGTACTGGGGGATTTTGTCAATCTTCTCGTAGCTTCTGTTGGAGTTTGCAGCCACCAGCTTTGTCATTTCGTTGCCCTTGGCGTCATATACGACCGTGGCAAAGCCCTGTGGAAGGACAGCGGCCGGGTCCACATCGGGCGTGGAACTCAAGATTCCCTTGAAGGCGCCAATGCCAAAACACACCCCGACGATTGCCAGCGACAGAACGCCGACCAACATGAGCTTGAGAAGGGAGACAACAAACAGTTTTTTGATTTTTATGGTTTTTGAAGTAAGGGATTTTTGGACTTTTACGATTCCTCTTTTCCCGTAATTCATGAAATCACCTCCGTAAAACAAATTTCATTCTTTTCATTATAGCAAATTACCCCGTGCAAATAAAGGATTTTTTTGGAGAGTTTATATAGAGTTTATATTCTTGCCCACAATGTTAGTTTCGTCCTGTATTTTTCATTTTATACAGGTTGGGTTTGTGTTATAATCAGATATAGAGCCAAATTTTGTGATGGAGGTCAGATATCGATATGGGAATGGATGAAAGCAGTCAGGAATACGAGGATTATATGCTGCTCGTAAGGGGGGCCGAGGCGCAGCTCATAGAGAAAAAGTCAAGGTTTATCGCCACGGTGCGCCCTGTTGCAGACGAGGGGGAGGCGGCAGCCTTTATAGAGGAAATGAAGAAAAAATATTATGATGCGCGGCACAACTGTTCTGCATATGTGATCGGGAGCCGGGCGCAGATTACCAGAAGCAGCGACGACGGGGAACCAAGCGGCACTGCAGGGCGCCCTATGTTGGAGGTTTTGCTGGGGAGTGAGATTCGCAATGTCGCTGCGGTGGTTACGCGATACTTTGGCGGAACCCTACTAGGGACGGGTGGCCTTGTCAGGGCATATTCGGGCGTGCTAAAGGAAGCGCTTTTAAAGTGTGAGACTGCGCGGCAGCACTTTGGAGTCAGAATGCGGATTAGGACAGATTATAATGCAGTGGGCAGAATCCAGCATCTTCTTGCCAGCAAAGGGATCAGCATAGAGGACAGTGTCTATGCGGCAGATGTGGAAATGACGGTCATAGCACCAATTGAGGAGTACGACCGCCTGTGTAAAGAGCTTATGGAGTCCACAAACGCCCGCGCAGAGCTTGAGGAGCTAGAGCGCATGTACTATTTTATCTGATCTGGCCAGAAGACAGATTGCTACGAATATATGTTCTTGACGCGCGGTGTGAGATGGTCAGCCTGGTTCGGAGATGCGTGACACACCCACAAAGATCTCTGATATCTTGTACCAGGTGGGGTAGTCTACAATACCTGTGGGCGCAAGGCCAAAGATGCGCTGGAACGTGCGAACAGCGTTCGCTGTGCCGGTTCCGTAGATGCCATCCTCGGTGATGCGCGGAATCGCGGGGTAGTTCTGTGCGATGCGGTTGAGTTGCTGCTGTATCTGCAGAACCTTCTGACCAGAAGAGCCAACTGTCAGGTCATAGCCCGGCCACGATGAGGGCACACCAGATATATACGTAGTGGAGTTAATGTACATATCATTCCCGTAATAATAACGGATGATTTCTATTGGCGTGTAGCCTTGGTCGCCCAGATATTTGCTTCCCCATTGGGAGAGTCCGTTGCAGGTGACGCGGTTTCCGTCGCAGTAGGAGGTAAAGATCGGTTGGCGCACGCCCGGGCGTGACAGGTAGTTTGAGAAGATCGAGTCCACAATGCGACTGATGTTCTCGTAAATGTTCCGGCCGCGGATCCATTTCTGGTCGTAGGCGGTCGATGACGTGATGGTAAAGTTGTAGCCCTGGTTTCTGTACCCTTTCGTATATAGTTTTGAGTAAAATTAGAAAAGTTCTGTATAGAGAACTT
>CAJUQZ010000177.1:0-7008 GCA_910588755.1 uncultured Lachnospiraceae bacterium
TAGATGATCAATATCATCGCTGTTTCCAAGCCCGTACTCAAGATGCATATTATAATTTATGGAAGCTAATATATCCTCCTTCGTGATGTGCTTTGGAATCAGCTCATGTACATTCCGGGTGATTGCATCCGCCAGGTCTTCAGGATTCTCAGAATACTCCTCGAGAATTTGACGCAGAACCGGAAAATAAACTTGCTCCGTAATACCAAGACTTCTCGGTTCGCAGTCAACAAAATTCGTGATGTCAACCATCATGTTAGAGAGTACTTTTACAAGCCGCTCCTCTGTCTGAATCCACACAAAAGGAACAGCTGCATTCTGGATGCTGTCAGCCATCTCTACTGTAATCTTGTCGCCCTTCTGCCCCAGAACCTCACCGCTGAACGGATCGACCACATCCTCTGCAAGAATCTGATTTCTGATTCTGTTTTTCAAGGCGAGCTTTTTGTTAAATTTATATCTGCCGACCTTTGCAAGGTCGTATCTTCTGGGATCAAAAAACATTGCTGTCACAAGATTTTCCGCACTGTCCAAGCTAAACGGCTCACCGGGACGAATCTTGCTGTACAGCTCTTTTAAACCCTCCTGATAGTTCTCGGAGGTATCCTTTGTAAAACTTGCCAGAATCTTGGGCTCCTCGCCAAAGAGCTCCAGGATCTCTTCATTTGTACCTACACCTAACGCACGGACCAGCACAGTGATCGGTACTTTTCTTGTTCTATCTACACGAACGTAGAAAACGTCATTGGAATCCGTCTCATACTCGAGCCATGCACCACGATTCGGAATAACGGTACACGAAAAAAGCCTCTTGCCAATCTTGTCGTGTGCAATGCCATAGTAAATACCAGGTGAACGCACCAGCTGGCTGACAATAACCCGCTCCGCGCCGTTGATCACGAACGTTCCTGTCTCTGTCATCAGCGGAAAATTGCCCATAAAAATCTCATGCTCGGTGATTTCTTCCTTTTCCTTATTGTGAAGACGAACCTTAATTTTTACAGGTGCCTCATAGGTTAAGTCTCTCTCCTTGCACTCCTCGATCGTATGCTTGATTTCGTCCTCCGCCAAAACGTAATCTACAAATTCCAGGCTTAGACGCCCACTGTAGTCCGTAATGGGAGAGATATCCGCCAACGCCTCGCGAAAGCCTTCCTCCAGAAACCATTTGTAGGAATCCTTCTGAACTTCAATCAGATTTGGCATCTCCAGAACCTCTTCCTGCCTCTGATAACTCATACGCATTGTCTTACCAGAAACCACTGGACGTATTCTGTTCTTTTCCATGACATTTCACCCCGTTCTTTTTTAATACACCTATCATATATTATTGCAGCCACAAACGTTCTTTGAAATAGGTACAATTTTTCACAATAGTGCACTCTACATATTACCACAAGTCCCTTTTAAAGTCAACGAGAAAATTCAAAATTCTGGAATAATTTTGGAATAAATTTATTGAATAAATCAATTCAGAATCAAAAATCGGACAGTACTTCATTGCATACTCTTCAAATGAAAACAAGAAAAAAGGAAAACCAAAAGGCCGGGAGCTAATCCCCCCGGCCTATACAGCCATCTGGCCAAAATTACTTCAAAGTAACCTTTGCACCCTCTGCTTCAAGCTTTGTCTTAATCTCCTCAGCCTCAGCCTTAGCTGCTGCTTCCTTAACAAGCTTAGGCGCATTGTCAACGAGATCCTTTGCTTCCTTCAGGCCAAGACCTGTTGCTTCACGGACTACCTTGATTACCTTAACCTTGTTAGGACCTACCTCTGTGAGCTCTACATCGAACTCATCCTTCTCCTCCTGCTGTGCACCTGCGCCGCCATCTACTGCCATCACTACTGCACCTGCTGCTGCGGATACGCCAAACTCTTCCTCGCAGGCTTTTACAAGATCATTTAACTCTAAAACTGTAAGCTCTTTGATCGCTTCAATAAATTCTGCTGTTGTTAACTTTGCCATGATTATTTCCCTCCATAATATAATTTGTTGATATCATTTCCCAGGAACGATACTATAACTGCCTATAGTGTAAAACAGTTCCTTAACTACTCAGCCGCAGGAGCCTCCTCTGCAGGTGCTTCCGCTGCAGCTGTCTCCTCCTTTGGAGCCGGTTCACAAGCATCTGCGCCGCCCTTCTCCGCAATCTGGTTAAGCACACGGGCGAAGTTCGTGATCGGGGACTGGATGCTTCCAAGGAACTTGGAAATGAGCTCGTCCCTTGATGGAATCTTTGCAATCTCTGCCATTCCCTTTTCGTCGTAGACAATACCTTCCACAACGCCAGCCTTGAGCTGAATTGCAGGACAGTCCTTCGCAAATTTGCTAAGAATCCTTGCAGGTGCTGTCGCATCGTCCTTGCTGACCGCAATCGCATTGGTTCCCTTGAGGCTCTCTGTCAGTCCCTCAAATGCAGTGCCCTTAAAAGCGCGCGTCATCAGTGTATTCTTGTAAACCTTGTAGGTAACACCTGCTTCACGAAGCTGTCTGCGAAGCTGTGTATCCTGCGCAACAGTAATTCCACTGTAGCTCACAATCACAACTGTGGCAGCATCCTTGACTGTAGCTGCGATCTCCTCAACAATAGGCTGTTTTAATTCAATCTTTGCCATTTTCTTACCTCCTTATAGATTTGATAAGCGGACAAACCCCTTCCGCTTTGCCGACAGGAGTTTTTGATAATCCAAGTAGGGAAGATTCTCCACTACTCGTCGCGCCGGGCACGTGCAGCGAGGCTGCTCATTTCGTTACGTGCCTGCGTGCATAAAAACCTCCCAATGCATACACACCGGGAGGTAAAAGTCAACATCATAAAAACTCTTTTCCTCGGTAGGCGATATACTTACGCAGAAACTGCACCTACTGTCTTCGGCATGGTTTTATAACCTTTAATACCATAGCATACCTTATGAGGACTGTCAACCCTGTTTTTTCATTTTTTTGCGTTTTTTATCATAACCTAACTGCCAAAGGTCACATATCCTTCGCTGTCGATATGCACGTTGGGCGAGAGTCCACGCATATAATCCAGCACCTCATCCTTCTTAGCTCCCTCGAGCTGCCACGTCCGGCAATTCTCCTGCACACATGGGATAAACTGGAGATACTCAAGCCCTTCTTTCCCTATTCCAACTTCTATCAAACAAGTGTTTTGCGTCTTCGAGTTAAACCAGTAATTTCCCAGGCTGTACACAACTGGAACACCTGATTCGACATCCAGTTTCTGCAGGCAATGTGGATGATCTCCTATGATAAGATCTACGCCCGCCTGCGCATAAATTGGTGCCTGCTTATCCTGCAGCCAGTCTGTCTCCGCCTGGCTCTCTGTCCCCCAATGGATGTATAATATCACAAAATCACTGCTTGCCTTCGCTTCTGCAATGACCTCCAAAAGCGCCGACGGATCCATGCACCGCAACACTCCGGCACTCGCTGCGGTAGCCTCCCTGGTATCTGGGACTGCATTGCGCTCAATCTGAGTTGCACTCACGACTGCGATTTTTATCCCGTTGGCAACAAAATACACAGGTTTTCGCGCCTCGTCAATATCCCTCCCCGCGCCGACATATGGTATCCCTGCACGCTCAAGCGTGTCAAACGTGTCGAGAAGCGCCTCCTCCCCATAGTCATACGCATGGTTGTTGGCAAGCGACACAATATCCACACCCAGCAGCTCATACATCTCAACATTGTCCGGATTTGCCCGGAATGTAAATGTTTTTCCCTCTGTTGGTGTCCCTCTTGCCGAGAACGGAAATTCATTGTTGAGCATAAAGACATCCGCGCTTCGCATCCGCTCTAGCAGCCCTGCCGAGAAGGTATCATTGATATCACTGCCCCTGGTCCTGTAGTGAAACATCATGGCGTACTCATCGTCAAGCAGAATGTCCCCGGCAAAGGCAAACGTGACACGCTCACTGTCCGCGCAGTTTACGAGGTAGGCCCTCTCTCCCCGCGCAGCCGCCTCCTGCAAAATCCGCTCATTTTCCATGCGCAGCTCATCTGTCTCATCCGGCTGCCCCAAGGTATCCTGCCCCCCCTCCTGCACTACAGCGTCCGCATTTTCTGTACCTGCATTTTCTATCGCTTCGTTGTATCCGCGCTGGCTGTCTTGCTGCCCAAGCTGCGAAAGGTCAACGACCAGGGGTGCTTTCTTAGCGGCGTCCTTTTGCTTTTCACCCACTCTCCCTGCCACGGCAGAATACCCCACCATCACAAGGCTTCCTGTTATGAGCACGATGATTAATGATTTGATAAACAAATGAAGCCTTTTATTTTTCCTTCTGCGTTTCTTCCTTCTACCTGCCAAATACCCACCTGCTTCTATCGCGAAAAAGGTCTCGTTTTATACCAAACGAGACCTTCGTCTATCTTACATTTATGATTAGAACTTAGCAACACTAACCTTTACACCAGGCCCCATTGTCGATGAAAGCGTAATGCTCCTCAAATACTGTCCCTTGAGTGTTGACGGCTTTGCCTTCAGAATCGCTTCCAACAGGGTGTTGAGATTCTGTGTCAACTGCTCCTCAGAGAAAGAAACTTTTCCAATCGGGCAGTGAATGATGTTTGTCTTGTCAAGCCTGTACTCAACTTTACCAGCCTTGATATCATTAATCGCCTTTGTGACATCCATCGTTACAGTACCAGACTTAGGGTTTGGCATCAAACCCTTAGGTCCAAGAACCTTACCAAGACGGCCAACGACACCCATCATGTCCGGTGTAGCAACCACTACATCAAAATCCAGCCAGCCATCATTCTGAATCTTAGGGATGAGCTCATCACCGCCGACGTAGTCAGCACCCGCTGCCTCCGCCTCCGCAACTTTGTCACCCTTGGCAAAAACCAGAACCTTAACCTTCTTGCCCGTACCGTTTGGAAGCACAACCGCACCACGAATCTGCTGCTCTGCATGACGCCCGTCACAGCCTGTCCTGATGTGAACCTCCACTGTCTCATCAAATTTTGCAGCAGCAGACTTCTTCGCCAATGCCACGGCATCCTCAACCTCATAAAATGTTGCGCGATCGATTAACTTCGCGGATTCATTATATCTCTTACCATGCTTCATTCTACTTTACCTCCGCTTAATCTTCTACTGTGATACCCATAGATCTTGCTGTACCTGCGATCATGCTCATGGCTGCCTCAAGGCTTGCCGCATTTAAGTCAGGCATCTTCAGCTCTGCGATCTCCTGGATCTTTGCCTTTGAAATCTTGGCAACTTTCGTCTTGTTGGGTGCTGCAGAAGCAGTTTTCAGGTTGCACGCCTTCTTTAACAAAACTGCTGCAGGCGGAGTCTTTGTGATGAAGCTAAAGCTTCTGTCTGCATAGACTGTGATGACAACAGGAATGATCATACCTTCCTGATCTGCCGTCCTTGCATTAAACTGTTTTGTAAACTCTACAATGTTTACACCGTGCTGTCCAAGCGCAGGTCCAACCGGCGGAGCCGGTGTTGCTTTTGCGGCAGGAATCTGTAATTTAATATATCCTTCTACTTTCTTTGCCATTTTAGGCACCTCCTAATTTATTCCCGGTCCTTCGTCAAATAAGAAAAACCGTTTTGTGGTCATCTGGGCGGATAACCCTCCCACATCGATACATGATAAAAACATGACAGACACAAGTCCGTTAATCATTTTATAACACAACGCTCATAATGTCAATACAAAAAATGCTGTCCTAATCCCACATCTTTTTCACATCTGCAAAGCCAATCTCGACAGGCGTCTCGCGCCCGAACATCTCGACGTTGATCGTGAGTGTCTGTCTGGCGGCATCAATCTTCTGAACCGTCCCGACCGTATCCTTCCACACGCCCGCCGTAACGCTGATCACATCGCCCTCCGCGAACTCGACAGTAGTGTCTACACCAAAATCAAGCGCCTTTAACTCTGCCTCCGTGAGCGGCACCGGCTTGCTTCCCGGTCCGACAAACCCCGTGACACCCCGCGTATTCCTGACAACATACCATGCATCATTGTTGTCCGCATCCATATGCAGAAGCACATAGCCCGGAAACATCTTCTTCTGCGAGGTCTTCTCCACACCGTTTTTGAGCTCCATGACATCTTGCAGCGGAACCCGCACCTCGAGGATCTCATTCTCAAGGTGTCTGTTTTCAATTGCTTTCTCGATATTGGCCTTTACCTTATTCTCATATCCAGAATAGGTATGGACCACATACCAGCCCATGCCCAGGCCGCTCTTGTTATCGCTTAGCGCAACCCGGCTGTGTGGTTCCTCCTCCACGGGCAGTTCCTCCATAACAGGCGTCTCTACAATGGGTGCCTGCTCTTTGGCCAGTTCAGGCTCTAACGCCTCCGGTTCTACGGTTGCATCTGTCTCGGAATCCGCTGGCTCCTCCTGTGGTTTTTCCGGCATCTTTGGTGATACAGGAAGCCACTCCTGCATATTTGGCGTTATGAGCTTTTTTGCCACTGCTCTTTTCTTTTCTTCCATAAATAATCACCCCATCTACACGCCAATACTTGTCAGGAAGTTAATGCCGTACTGGATAAAGGTATCCAGAAAGGTAATGATAAGTCCCGCCGCAACCGAGACACAGAGCACTGCGATAGATTGTTTCACAGTTTCTTTCTGGTCAGGCCAGGCGATTTTCTTAAATTCTGTTTTTACACTTTTCCAGAAGCTGCCCTTTTTCGCTTCCTTCTTAGCTGAATCTGCCATCACGTGCCTCCTATTTCCATGATCCTTTCCCGGTCCATCTGTCCACTTGATGCGATTGCTTATTTTGTCTCTTTGTGCAGTGTATGAGTCTTGCAGAACCTACAATACTTCTTGATCTCCATTCTGTCAGGATGGGTCTTCTTCTCCTTGGTCGTATTGTAATTGCGCTGTTTGCACTCTGTACATGCCAATGTAATTCTTGTACGCATCTTTCCACCTCCACGCGTTTTTTCCTATTTATAAAAATGCATAAAAAAAAGACCTAAATCTCATCTCGCTTAGCTACTATATCACATCAGGACGTACA
>CAJUQZ010000177.1:7018-7718 GCA_910588755.1 uncultured Lachnospiraceae bacterium
ACTCTGTACATGCCAATGTAATCTTTGTACGCATAATTCCACCTCCGCTAGCGTTCTAAATAAATAATCATCAATTGCTCTAATCATGCAGGATGCCGCTGTCCCCATCTGCTGGTTTCAAATCCCAAAACAGCATAAAAAAAAGACCTCATATTCATCTTGCTTTTCCAATATACCACACACACAGCCCTGCGTCAACATATATTTTAAAAATACAGCTCTGTGCTTTCATACAGACTTAACAGTAAATGTTAAATCTTGTGTGAACAGTATCACTGCATGCCTGCAATCATTCATCATACTGCTTTTTATGTATATACTATTTATACTAAGAAGCCATGAAAATTTTACCCTTCGTTTTAATTTTTGGATATTTTTATATTGTAGCTATTTTTGAAACATTTTGCGCTATTTTCAGTATATAGGCACAATTGTAGAAAAATTTTTCCTTTTTTTAGTGTGAAACCCCTTGCGTTTTCGCACAATTCGTGGTAAGTTTATAATAATAGGAGATATACATAACATTTTTGTGAATATTCGCACAATTAAGGTTCTGTATGCCTCTAAAACAGGGAAGTTTCATGAATTTTATATTCAATTATGTGTTCAAAAACCAGTTCACATAAGGCTGAGCTTACTACCCAAGGGTAGTGTCAAGTAATCTATGAAAAACTGAGCTGCAAAAACAGGCTCAAATGAA
>CAJUQZ010000178.1:0-360 GCA_910588755.1 uncultured Lachnospiraceae bacterium
TCCCTGATTCGCTCAAAAATATCATCCCCCTCCTCGAGCTCGGGCACCCGCTGTGGGATATACGGGCTGTTTTTGAGATGTTCGAAGCCCTCTAACCCGTACATTTTCATCAGAAAAGTGAGATCGAGTGGACCGGGGATGCTGTAAATATCCCGCTCATCTATCATCAGTTCCTTCTTGATAATATCGAGGAGACGCTTGTCAATCCCCTCCTCAACCTCAAGACGAATCGCCTGTCCCCACTGCCGCTTTTTGAGCTGCTTCTCAATCTCCTTGAGCAGATCCTCCGTCTCCTCCTCCTCTAGCGAGAAATCCGCATTTCGCATGATCCGAAATGGGAAGGAGCACTCTATGTTATAA
>CAJUQZ010000178.1:370-7637 GCA_910588755.1 uncultured Lachnospiraceae bacterium
GTCCATATTCCGCTCGATGATCTGCTCTAACAAGATCACGCGCCTTGTCCCATCCTCCGCCTCCGGAAGCTGTATGATACGCGGTAGTACGCTTGGCACCTGGACAGTTGCAAACTCCAGTTCTTTGCCCTGAACAGATTTCTTATTAAACAGATGCCTCCTGCCCTTCTCTGTCTTCCTAGAAACCAAGGCTCCCAGATTCAAGGATTTGTTCCGTATGAGCGGAAACGGCCTCGAGGAGTCCACGGCCATCGGCGTGAGTACCGGATATACATAGTCCTGAAAATACCGATCGACAAAAGCACAGTCCTTTCTGGTGAGCGCCTCATGACTCTCGACCATGATAAGCCCGTTCTGGGAAAGAAGCGGGAGCAGCGACCTGTTATAGACAGAATACTGAAGGCTCACAAGCTCATGCGTCGCCCTGTTCACCTGCTCGAGCTGTTCTGACGGTGTCATTCCCGCGATATCCTTCTTGGTATAGCCAGCATTTACCATATCCTTTAACGAGGCCACACGCACCATAAAAAATTCATCCAGATTTGACGCTGTGATGCCCAGAAATTTGAGTCGTTCAAACAGCGGGATCTCCTTGTCCCGCGCTTCGCCCAGCACACGGTTGTTAAAGGCGAGCCAGCTCAATTCCCTGTTATAATAGTATTCAGACCTGCTGTAATCGTACTTATTGTCCGATTTACTGTTCTTATCGCCCATCTCTATTCCCCCATTACTTCATTTTAGATATTGCTTTTTTTCTGTCTTAGAACCGGTTTGATGTTGTACACCTCCTCAAAAAAGGTTGCGCACTTATCAAACAACCCAAACTCCAGCGTCATGTCCGCGTTGGTCTCCACTGTGAGTACCAGCTCGTCATTTTTATTCACCGCCTTGAGCTTATTGCACTTGCCCCTGTTGCTTAGGTCAAGCCCGTCTGAAAGCCTGATGATGGCAGTCAGCTTCGCGATTTTTAGGTACGCCTCCCTGTCAAGTGACGCGTTGTTGTCCATGATATGGTAGTAGTCAAATTTCTCTGTCGCATACTTGACCGTGCTCGCCACCACCTCGCGCTCCACATGAGACAAACCGATGATTTCCGTCGCGATAATAATATTGTAAGAGTTCTCACCAACACTTGCAAGGCTAATGAACCTGCCGCAGTCACCCAGGATTGCGCACAGCTGCAAAAGCAGCCTGTCGCGCTTTGACAGACCGTGTATTTCTTTCATGCTGTCAAAGATCGTCAACGCAATCATCTCGCGCTCACGTGTGCGGTGCTCGCCGCTGTGATAACGCCTGTTGATATCCCTCGCACAGTCGAGGATATCCTGCTCAAAATCATGCTGCATCCCCTCGGCATCCGATGGCAGCAGGTGCTTTAGCTCCGCATACTCGTACGCGATACCGTCACACAGGGAAACGCCCGGTGCCCACAACATCTCTGCCCCTAGAAGCTTAATCATATATTTGATCATCAGAGCCGACAGATACAGCAGGGAAATATTTTCCTGCGCCAGCCCCAGCGACATTGCAATCTCCCGCGCCTTTTTCTTTTTGAGGGAATCCACAAACGCCAGAAAATTCTCTGTGCTGACCTGTCCCTTCTTGATCGTCTCTATATAGTTTCTCTGCACGATCAGCGACACATAATCATCAACCAAAATCACATTTGGTATCTTCTTATCCCCTATAAACATCTCCCGAAAGCTTTCTAGACTGTCACAGACCATCTCCTCCACGATGTCCTCGAGCTGATAGCTCCGATAGGACACCCGCGCCAATTCCTCACGCATACGGAGCACACCCGGCCTGATATTCTGTGAGGTGACAAGGCTATCCTCATCAAAGAGGGATATCTGTATACTCCCCCCTCCTATATCAATAAAAGCTGTACTCTTCTCGATAATACTCTGAAAGTCCTTCACCCTTGATGCCACAGACTTGTAATCAAGAAACCGCTGCTCCGAATTGCTCAGGGCATCGATATGAATTCCTGTCCATGTCTCAATCTGGTCTAGCAAGATCAGTCTGTTCTGCGATTCCCTGACAGCACTTGTCCCATAGGCCCTGTAGTCGTCCACCTTGTATGATTTCATGATCGCCATAAATTCATTGAGCATCCTGCAAAGCTCATTCACCCGGTCATTATTGATCTTCCCCATAAAATACGAGTCTGTACCAAGCTCAATCCTGTGCCTGATATGGTCGATTTCCTTGATGCCATTTTTGCTCGATATCTCGTATATTTTCATCGCAAGCTCATAGGAGCCCACATCGATTGCCGCAAACGTTTTGTAAGCCAAAAGCTACACCTCTTCCCCCTAAAAAGTATCACTGTCTGAATCTTTTAATAATTGCCAAGTATCTTCATGTTGCGCGTCTCCTCGCGCAGTCCCCGAAGCGCATTTCTCACCGCACTGTCAGCAAGGTTCCCTTCAAAATCCAGGAAAAACCTGTATTCCCAGTTTCTTCCTGCAATCGGCCTTGACTCGATCTTGGTCACATTCAGGCCATTGTACATCAGATGCGACAGCGCATGGTAAAGCGCCCCGCTCTCATGATTCACCTCAAAACACAAGCTGATCTTTGTGGCGCCCTTTGCAAATACCTTCTGGTTCGTGATGATGATAAAGCGTGTCGAGTTCTCCTTTACATCATTCACACCCCGTTTTAAAATGTCCAGTCCGTATACCTTTGCGGCCATCTCCCCCGCGATCGCCGCCTGCGTCTGGTCCTTGTCGTCGGCGACCTTCTTGGCCGCGTAGGCATTATTTTTCATGCTGATCTGCTGCCAACCGGTCTCAGACAGATAATGTGCGCTCTGGAGCAGTGACTGCGGATGCGAATACACCGTTCTGATATCCTCTATCCTTGTACCTGGCGACGCCATCAGGCACTGCTCGACTTTGATGATCTGTTCCCCGACGATATAGTTTTCAAACTCCACTAGCAGATCGTAAATCTCACTCACAATCCCGGCTGATGAATTTTCAATCGGGAGCACTGCAAAATCCGCACTCCCCTCATCTATTGCAAGCATCGCATCTCGGAATGTGCTGACGTTAGAGCTGTCCACCTCCTCCCCGAAATACTCAACCATAGCTGCCTGTGAGTACGCGCCCTCTGCCCCCTGGAACACAACGCGGCATTTCCTGTAATCAATCTCTCCCATCTCGATAAAGGAGAGCCTACCCTCCCCGTTGTGCTTCGTTATCATCTGATACTGGAGCTTCCTGCTCATCGCCATAATCTGCTCAAACAGATCCCTGATACCCTGCGCGTTAAATTCGTTGTGCGCAAGTCCGCTGACAGCCTTTAGTTTCTGCTGCTCCCTCTCCTTGTCAACCACCCTTTTGCCCGTCTCAATCTTATACGCCGCCACCTTGGCGCACACATCCATCCTCTCCTCATATAGCGCGACAATCTGGCGGTCAATGTCATCGAGCGCGCCCCTTAATTCCGATAAATCCATCTGCCTGTCCTCCTGTATCCCCGCTTTTATCCACTTGTTTTTTCTAGTATAGCACAACCAATAAAGTTTGTAAAAAAATATATAAAGAAATCTTTCATTTTTATATAAAATTATTTATAATGATTACATACACAAAATATTACCTTTCACAATACATAGGGGGGAACACAATGAAAAAAAAGGTTATCGCCACAATCTGCATCATATGTGCAGTGCTGCTGGTTGCCGGACTGGCAGTCTTTAAGTATCTCTCTGGCAGGGTTCCGCAAAATCCTGCCGGAACTGTCGGTAACACTGCAGGAAATCTCTATAACAACGGGCTTTTCTGTGAGAATGACGGGTATGTCTACTTTGCAAACGCATACGACTCATCTTCGCTCTACCGCATGCGCCCAGACGAATCCGAGATGGAAAAACTGGCCTACGCGGAGGTTGGAAGCATCAATGCGGACGGCAAATACCTGTACTACTATCAGGGAGGCAGCGGTAGCGGAACTGGCCTTGGCTTTGTCCTTAGCACAACCGGTATCTACCGCACAAACAAGGCAAAAGCCAGTGATGCCCTCTGTCTTGACCGGGTAAACGGAAAGTATGTCCTTCTTGCGGACAACGATGTATACTATACCTGTTCAGCCGATCAGACATCCCTGAAAAAGGTATCGACGGATGGCAAAAACAAGGAGACGCTCCTAGAGCTTAACATTCTCCCTGTGAGCGTACAGAACTCTACCTTTTACTATCTCAACACGGAGGGAAACCTGCACCTAATGGCGCTTGATCTGAAAACCAACACCTCGCGCCAGGTGCTCGCGGAAGATGTGTATATGCCGATCATTGAGGGCAATACCGTCTATGGCATTGACATTCACGACAACTACTCACTAATTAGCCTCAACACTACCGATGGCAGCAAAAAACTGCTTGACACGGGCCGGATCGACTTGCTCAATGTGACGGATAGCTATATCTACTACCAGACTTCTGGCAATACGCCCCAGCTAAAGCGCATCCGCCGCGACGGCTCTGGCATGGAGGTGGTGGCGGACGGCTCTTATAGCAACATCAACGCCACCTCACAGTACCTGTACTTCACACAGTTTGGAAGCAGTACACCAGTGTTCAAGACGCCCGTGTCTGGACCTGTAAATGTCACGACATTTGACCGGGCCTCACAGGCAGCAATCGCAGAGCTCAACAACACCAAAAAATAAATATCCCAATACTGAATAAGGTAAAGGAAATCTGGTTATGCTGATAGCATGAAAAAACCGATTATTCCTTTACCTTTTTCTGATAGTAGGACGAACTTCATAAAAAATTTTGTAAAATGCGGCACAGCCGGCTGGTGTATGGAAATTACCTTTACCGCCCTTGGCGCACTAAGACGCCGTGAGCTTCCCCTCGTCGGGCAGACCTCCCTGTGGATGTTTCCGGTCTATGGCAGTGCGGCTTTTTTCAAGCCATTGTTTTCTCTGTGCAGGCACTGCCGCCTAGTCGTGCGCGGCACATTCTATGCCCTTGCGATCTTTGGTGCAGAATATGCCAGTGGGCGCCTTCTCTCAAGGCACAGGCTGTGTCCCTGGAACTACGACCGCCACCACTGGCACATCAACGGATTAATCCGCATTGACTATTTCCCCTTCTGGTTTCTTGCAGGACTCCTATTCGAGCGGATTCTGACCAGCCACAGACCCTCCGGCCAGAAATTAGACTCGTGAGCTGACTGGATGGAGCACTAATCCGATATGGCTTTTGGCACAAACTGCTGGTACAGCGCTACATGGTCACGCATACACTGCCATGAATCCGTTGAATGCGCTGTCACACAGATATAAATTTTTTCATCATTGCCGATCTCCAGGCTTGCAGCACAGTTCCCGGACTGGTCCACAAACCCTGTCTTGGCACAGAGCACTTCTCCATAGGTATCCCTGTCCTCAATCCTTCTTAGAAACAAATTGGACAGATCAATGCCCTCGGGATGTTGCTCTGTAATGGAGGTCTTATAAGTGTGCGCACTAAGCACCTCCCTGCAGAAGCTATTATCATACGCAGCCTTCATTATGACAGCTATGTCATAAACCGTGCTGTAATGATTCCCGTCGTAGATTCCCACACAGTTCGTAAAGTGCGTCGTTGCTGACAAGCCAAGCTCATCAAGCTTCTCGTTCATCAGCCCGACAAACGCCTCCTGAGAACCTGCAGCATAGACAGCCAGTCCCACCGCTGCCTCCCCACCAGAAGGAAGCACTGTGCCGTAAAACAGATCCCTGACAGTAACCTTTTCCCCGACCTCAAAACCGGCAGCGGAACATTTGTTTATATAGCTGTAATCTATGATATCCTGTGTGATCTCAAACACTTCATCGGGGTCCGTAATATGTTCCGCAGCCACAAGAACTGTGAGAAGCTTTGTCATGGACGCTGGCGAAATGCGGACTGTGGCATCCCTCTGCCCGAGAATTCGTCCCGCCTCCACATCAATAAAGACAGCGTTTCCACTCACCACCTCACTGCCTGGCGACGCGGTCATCCTGTCCTCCGAAGCCTCCAGACGAGGTTCGCTGCTCCTTCCCCCCAAAGTTCTGACAATGCTTGCCTCAGCCCTGGCAAGCTCCGCTGATATAGTATCTGCAATGGTGCTGTCAAAATAACAGCCAGCAATATTAAGGCTGTTGGCAAATACCATACCACCACCCTGATTTGAGGTGCTCTCATCTTGCGGACTGGCATCCAGGTTTGTCTCACTCTCCACACCTGCAACACTGCTCTCCTCCCCACCTGCGGCATTGCTCTCCAGGTTGCCCGTATCCACGACAATTGCACCCTCACCGCGCCGGAGGTCCTGTTGACTCCTGTGTCTGACAACCAAGCTGCGTATCCCCAGGCCCGCCAAAATCACAAAGACAACAAAAACAACGGCACAAGGCAGCATCAGCCTGCGCATCTGCTCCTGCCGTTTTTTCCTGCGCCGCATTTCCTGTACGCGCTGCCGGCGGCGCGCGGCACGCTCCTCTTCCGCCGCAGCCTCCTCCTCGACATCATAGGTATCCATGTCGTGCCCGCTTTTATTATCCGCTGCACCGACAACCCTGCCACCAAAATACGACTCCGCCAACACAGCCGCGATCTCCTCAGCACTTAGCTGTGACGCCTCCCGTGCCTTTTCGTTCCCGGCAGCCTGCGCGTCCTCTATGTACGAGCCCCCATTGTTGTACTTACTCAATGTCGTCTACCTCGACTGCGCCGATGTCAAGCGTGTTGAGCGTCCGCCGTCTCCTCCGGTCTTCCTCGGACTGCTCTAGGATAAACTGTTTCATAGCCTTGGCGTTCTTGATGTGCTGGATCAAGAGTATAGGTGATGTGACATCTCCTGTATGACACACAATTGTCCCAAGTCCAAACATTCTTTCGATCAGTGAAGTCTTGAGTGTCACGTCCTGCACTTTATACATGTAGCAGTCGTTTTCCTCTTTGTTCAAAAAACCTGTGTTCACCGTGATCATATCCTCTTTGACCGTATATACTGTAAATGTAAATGGCAGTCCGAAAAACAGCCATCTCTTTCTCTCTCTAAACTCCATCGTATTTCTCCTCATATCATAATGCAAACGTCATGTCTAGATTGACACTGCACCCCTAAAATCTGTACTTTTATATTATATCAGCTTTTCCGGCTTTTTCAAGTCATTTGCATTTCTATTTATACTTTATCTTTATGCTGTTTATTAGTTACTGTTCATACAGGACTTAGCATTTACTGCTAATTATGGCTTTACAAGCCACGTACGAAAACGT
>CAJUQZ010000179.1 GCA_910588755.1 uncultured Lachnospiraceae bacterium
GGTTTAGCCAAACCACCGGCAGAGCCGGTGGTTTGGCCGTATGGCTGTGACTTTCGGCTTCAATCTCCTTTAATTCCTCAAATGACAAGAGCGGAATATATTCAGCAATTTCTTCCAGTGACATTTTACCTTTTTTTATCATTCTCGTTGCTGTTTCCCTTGCATTTTTTAATTCTGCTTCATTCCTCATATCTTCCATAATCTTACACATAGCCGCAACTCCTTTCTCGTCCTGCTTAAAATATCGTGCCCTTTTAGCAAGTGCTTCATAATTCATATCGTCGGGGTTCGTGCATGAAAAATCGTGCATTGGTTTACCGACTTCATCATTGCCCCTATATTTCCCATTAACATATATGATATGCGAACCGTCGCCAAACAATTCCTTTCCCTCGTTGGTTTCCACATACCGCTGTATATGATATATGGCTTGATTTTTTCCCATAACATCATTCTCTGTAATAAAAATTACATAGCTGTCGGGAATATCCTCCGTATCATCACCAGCTTTTAATATATGCGCATCTAATAAACTGCTATTGTGTCTTGCCCTTTTTGCACCTGCTCCTGCATCTTTCCTTTGAATTTCAATGTCAAACTCTTTCTTGGTGCTGTCAACCGCATGAACGTCTAAAATGGCAGAACGCCCCTGCAAATTCTTCAACGGCTCTTGTGTCCTGACCGATTTGATTTTTATGTCCTCCCGCCCTAAAACAATCCGCAGTATCAGTTCCACACCCTCAAAATTATCTGCAAGGCAGACCGTCATAAAATCATCGTCCATATATCGGAGTGATTTCAGACGTTCCAAGTCCTGCCTGTGTGTCTGCTCTGGTGTACTCAAAAATATCACCTTCTTCCACTGCCTTTATTATACATCTAACAATCCTTTTTGAAAACTGAATTTTTCGTGAATTTTCTATAACTCCACATCATTACGCTTTTTATTTTACTCGCCATTCTGTTAAAGGTTCTGCATACGCTCCTTTAGGGGAATTGATGGCGTTTATTAAAAAAATTGCCGTAATGATGAGTGAACAAAAGTACTTCTTGACACAATGATAAAACCATGATATTTTTTTAGCACAATCTGGAAGCGCACAGGATAGAAATTCCCTATGCGGGGACGGGCTGTAATCTGTTTGTGGAAAATGCGGATATATTGACTGACCCGCCATAGGAGGAAGAATAATATTATGAATGCGTATGACAGGGAGTTCTGGGAACTGTTAGATAAAATGTTTGCAAAGTACGATATCGAAATTGACCGTCCAAAGGGATCACCCCATCCGAAATACCCAGACTATATATATCCGTTGGACTATGGATTTTTGAAGGGAACGGTATCCTCTGATGGGGCGGGAATTGACGTCTGGGTTGGCGGGAGTGACCAGAAGCGTGTAAATGGGATTATTAGTTCTGTTGATTTTGTGAAGGGGGATTCAGAAATAAAAATCCTGTATGCATGCACGGATCAGGAAATCGAATTAATATACCAGGAACATAACCACACCAGTGGTATGAAGGGAATCCTGACACTGCGAAAGGAATAGGACAGTGTACAGGCGAAAAGCATAAGCAGATAGAAGTTATATTCATAGAAGGAGGACTATATGGACGAGAATATTTGCGGGGAAATTCAGCTTGTCGATAATATTTTGCAAGCCGAGGATTTTGTAAGGCTTAGAATCGAGACAGGATTTGCCAGCATCCCGGTGGAGCATGCCAGGAGGGCTTTGCAAAATGGTATCATTCTGCCCCGGTTTCAGAGAAAAGGCATCGGAACAATGATAGTGAATCATTTAGTAGCATATGCAAGAGCGCATTCTGACACTGGGAAATTCACGACAATCGGAGGCGTTTCCGCGAAAGGCAAGGAGGTCTTTTACGAGAAAATAGGGTTTGAGATTATTCCAAATGGAATCAGAAAAATGCTAGAGATCGAAGAATAGGGCAATTTCTATTCAGACAAGGTCATGGATTCATGATATACTAAGAACTGTAAGTACTGTAATATGCGGCAAAAGGATGTCCTGTGAGATAGAATACAGTGTCATTTGTCTGGATCACCTCTTAGGGCTGTCTTTGTTGCAGATACACAGTTTCTGAAGGGAGGGTATGAACATGTGTGATGACCATGTTGTCAAAAAAATTGTTTCTTATTATTGAAGAACATCTAGGAGAGGACCTTTCGCTGGACAGGATTGCAGGGGCGCTTGGGTATTCCAAGTTTTATATCGCCCGCACCTTTGCAAATGCGACAGGCTGTACGATCTACAAGTACATTCAGGGAAGGCGTCTGACGCTTGCTGCAAAGAAGCTTGTCTGTACAAGTGAGCCGATTATCGAGATTGCATACGAGGCACAGTACAATTCGCAGCAGGCTTTTACACTAGCGTTTGGCAGACTGTATGGGTGTACACCTCAATCCTATCGGAGAAAGGGCGTTTTTGAACCAGGTCAGCCGAGCTTGTTGGGTGCCTATTCTTGCGTTTCATCTGCAGCGTGCGCGATTGACAGGATTGGAGGCAGGATGGCGGCATGAGTATGATTCCATATGTAATTGAGCAGACCAGCAGGGGCGAGCGCAGCTATGATATTTTCTCACGGTTGTTGTCAGACCGGATTATCTTTCTGGGGGAGGAGGTCAGTGACACGGCGGCGGGACTGGTCGTCGCGCAGCTGCTTCATCTGGAAGGGGAAGATCCCAAGAAGGACATCCAGCTGTATATCAACAGTCCAGGCGGCTCTGTCACCGCGGGATTTGCCATCTATGACACGATGCGCTACATTCAGTGTGATGTCTCGACGATCTGTGTCGGGCTTGCGGCAAGCTTCGGCGCGATCCTGCTTGCGGGCGGGACGAAGGGTAAGCGCATCGCCCTCGCAAACGCAGAGATCATGATACACCAGCCTGCGATTCACGGGAATGGTATTACGGGGCAGGCGACAGATATCGGGATTATGTCTGACCACATGCAGAGGAGCAGGCAGCGGTTAAACCGCATTTTGGCGGAGAGCACGGGGAAAACGATTGAGGAGATCGCCCTTGCGACAGAGCGGGACAATTATATGTCTGCGCAGGAAGCACTGGAGTTTGGACTGATTGACAAAGTGATTGCGCAGAGAACATAAGGGGTGGGGAAAGTTTTCCCGCCCCTTATGTTCTCTGCGAATTATAGCGCGCTGGATTTACAAGAGCGGACAGAGTATGTTATAATGCTAGTCAGTAGCTTATTTTAATTGTTTTCAGGAGGAAATTTCTATGGACAAAAAAGCAATGTACAACCTGACTTACGGGCTGTTTATCCTGACGGCCAGGGAGGGGGACAAGGACAATGGCTGTATCGTAAACACGGTCTCGCAGGTCACGACGGAGCCAAACCGCATCGTGGTGGCAGTGAACAAAAGCAATTATACACATGGTATGATTGAGCGAACAGGCGTGTTTAACGTGTCGATCCTGACGGAGAAGTCAAAGTTTGACACATACAAACATTGGGGCTTTCAGAGCGGTGCAAATGTGGACAAGGTGGAGGCAGTCACATATCAGCGTGCGGAAAACGGGGTGATCTACCTTGCGGAGGAGACCAATGCATATCTTGCGGCTAAGGTGGTATCTGCGACGGATCTTGGCACACATACACTGTTTCTTGCGGATGTGACGGATGGGGCAGTGTTGTCGGAGGACAATTCCGTGACCTACAGTTATTATCAGAAAAATATTAAGACAGCGCCTGCGGAGAAGAAAAAAGGGTTTATCTGTACCGTGTGCGGATATATTTATGAGGGCGATGTCCTTCCTGAAGATTTCATCTGCCCGTGGTGCAAGCATCCGGCGTCTGACTTTAAGCGAATGGAGTAAGAGCAAAAAAGATAAAGGAGAGTCATAAGATGTATCAGATCATAGATGGAAAGAAGATTTCACAGGAAATCAAGGACGAGCTCAAGGAAAAAGTGACCGCGCTAAAGGCGCAGGGAAAGACAATCTGTCTTGCGGTGATCCAGGTGGGCAGCGATCCGGCATCGAGCGTGTATGTTGGTAACAAGAAAAAAGCGTGCGCTTATATCGGGATAGAGTCCCTGGCATATGAGCTTCCGGAGGAGACAACACAACAGGAGCTTCTTGCGCTGGTGCAAACACTCAATGCAGATGAAAAGGTAAACGGCATTTTAGTCCAGCTTCCGCTTCCGGGTCAGATCAATGAGGAGAAGGTCATTCAGACAATTGCGCCGGAGAAAGATGTCGATGGATTTCATGAGAAAAATGTCGGTGCGCTCTGCGTGGGTAGTAAGGGGTATGTATCCTGCACGCCGCTTGGCATTATCCAGCTACTAAAGCGCTCCGGCGTCGAAATTTCTGGGAAGCACTGCGTCGTGATTGGACGCAGCAATATTGTGGGCAAACCGATGGCAATGTTGTTGCTGCGTGAGAACGGTACGGTCACGGTCTGCCATTCGCGCACACAGAATCTGAAAGAGATTACAAGGCAGGCGGATATTCTCGTGGTGGCAGTTGGAAAGCCAAAGTTTGTCGATGATTCTTATATTAAGGAGGGTGCAGTCGTCATTGATGTCGGCATACACAGGGACGAGAACAACAAGCTCTGCGGGGATGTCGATTTTGAGAAGGTCGCGCCGCACACAAGTGCCATCACGCCTGTGCCAGGCGGTGTAGGGCCAATGACAATTGCGATGCTGATGCACAACTGTGTGTCGTCGGTGGAGTGACTTGAGATACAAAATATGTTCGAAAGGCGTTTTCTATCAGATGCATGTCATCCTTTGACACGCCCTAAACAAGTTCACATTCGCGGAACAGGTTGTTGACAGCGATCCTGTACGCTGTATAGTCAGTGGCTTTTCGTATTTTTTTGAGATGGCTCTCTGACGCTGCAAAGCTTCCGCTAAGGTAAGTCCATAAGTCCTTCATCTTGAAAAGCGTTGGCGTCTCTCCGGGCATCAGTGCCGCGTAGCCGGCAAAGATTTCATCATGGAAAGCCCTTAGGTTCTCCCTGGTATACAGTCTGGCAGCGTCAGTTCTTTTCAGCTGAGCGGCAAGCGCGGGGTTTCTTAAAAGGCCGCGTCCAATCATAACGCAGTCTGTGTCAGGAACCGTTTTCAACAGTGCGTCGTAGCTGTTTTGGGAAGTGATATCCCCGTTGTAGCAGAGCGGGATACTAGGCAGGGCGGTCATGGCCGCAGCGAAAGCTTCCTTGTGGGGGGCAAATTTGTATTGCTCCCGCTGTAGGCGTGGGTGTATAATCAGCTCGGCAACTGGGTATTTCTGGTAGATGGTCAGCAGCTGCGCCCACTCATCGACGGATTCCACGCCGATTCTCGTCTTGATGGAGATGCGGATGGGGGACTTCTCAAAGATTTCATACAGGAAGCTGTCAAGCTTATCGGGAATGCTTAGAAAGCCCGCGCCGCGATTTCTGGCGGTGACTGTGCCAGATGGACAGCCTAGATTGAGATTGACCGTGGGATAGCCGTATTCAGCGAGTTTTTTTGTGATCTGTAGAAATTCGTCCGCGCGGTTTGTGAGAATCTGCGGTACAACCTCAAGGTTCTCGTTGTGTTCGGGCAGAATCTCGTTTTGCTCACGCCGGTTTGGCTTTTTGCTGGCGAGAAATGGCGTAAAGTACTTGTCAATACCGCCAAACCAGCGATTAAATGCATTTCTGTAGATGTAAGTCGTGATTCCCTCCATCGGGGCAAGGTATAGCTTCATAAAAATTCCTCTAAAAAATCGTTTTGTCTGGATTACAGCCATCATACCACCGTGAAACTGGAATGTCAAATCTGGTGTGTTGCCGGATAATGAGAAAGGTTTTAATTGGAATAATATTTGAAAATGGTAAAATAATAAGAGATGCAACAAACTATTTAAATTGTTGCATCTCTTATTTACACCTTATATATCGGTGGGGAATTTTCAAAACTTTAGTCCTATTTTAATTTTTTTCAAATTTTTTTCAAATAATATTGAACCAGGAGTGCCTTGATCAAAGGTGGCGATCTTTTCATGTATTGCATATTTGGTTTAAAAGTACACAAAAAAGCCCTGACTGTCAGCTTGTCATGGCGTACAGATGAGCGAGCAGATGGAATTTTTATGAAAACAGTTTCACAGTAATAAAGGTGCCTGATGCCTGTGTCAGGATCAGAAGCAATACTGTATCAGTGTATGTCAAGCAACAGCATTCTGATAAATGCTGCGGTATACATTATCCTTGTCATCCTGTTCAATGCACAGGTAGCGTTTGGTGATGGAGAGTGAGGAATGGTTAAAAATTACCATGATTACAATAGGATCATTTCCCTGCTTCCACGCGTGGTAGCCAAAGGTCTTACGCAGGGAATGACAGCTGATGTGCCCCTCGATGTTTACCTCGCCGGCAGCCTCCTTGATAATGCGGTATGCCTGGAAGCGCGAAAGCGCAGCGTCTGCTTTCTTTGGGCTTGGAAACAGATAGGGATTTCCGTTTTTGTACACTTCTGTTTTGATTAGTTCCAGACGATATCTGGTGAGTGCAAGCCTTGTCTCATAGTTCAGGAGGAGTTGGTTTTCCTTTCCTGTCTTGCGCTCCCTGATGGTAATGTGCTCCTGTACCCTGTTGTCGCGGTAGATATCATTGTAGGTGAGGTTCAGGATATCACTGATGCGCAGGGCTGTGTTCAGGCCTATGATAATCAGTGTGTAATTGCGCAGACTTGGCTTTTCATTTAAGTAGTAGTTCTTGAACTCCTGCAGCTTCTGCTTGTCTCTGATTGGCTCTGTTGTACTCATAATATATTCTCCTTTTTCCTTGAAAATGCGTCATTGCTGTTCCTTCAGCCGCCCTGTAGTACTGTATAACTATACTACCAGCGGGCTGTTGATGCAACAATTTAAATAGAATGTTGCAAGGCAGTATACTCCCAGCTTGATGATAGAAAGCGGGAAAACGTAGCAGTTAAGGATATAGGAAGCTGCGGCAAAACAAGGAGGCTTTGCAGGTGCTCAGATTATCAGTAGGCAAAGATGAATACCTGATGGTGGGAAAGGAAGTAAGGATTACATTTCTTGGAGTGAACGAGCGCTCCATCGAACTGATGATTGATGCACCCAGGGAAATCAATGTGGCAAGGGGAAAGGCAATTAGAAAACGCGCTGCAGAAAATGAATCTGATGCAAAAAAATCCGCTGGCAGAAAAGACTGCCTGATCTGATGTTAATAACCACAGCTGTCTGGCAGACAGGCGCCGGGAGCACAGACATATGTGGATATTATAAAATGAATGGATACCATTCCTGTCATATGGGAGAATTCATTCACACAATTAAATAGGAAAATGGTTGCAGCTGGAATATCAGGCCAGCATGGAACCAAAAAGTAAAACCATGAAAATGGGCAAAGGATATGCCCATGAATGTACAGGGCCGGAAAGGCATGTACAGATTACAAGGAGGTAATGATATGGTAGTACAGCACAATCTTAGGGCAATGAACGCCAACAGAATGTTAGGCATCACACAGGGAACTCTTTCCAAATCAG
>CAJUQZ010000180.1 GCA_910588755.1 uncultured Lachnospiraceae bacterium
CAATTTTTGCATGGATTTTTACCTGTTACTGGAACGGTGTGAACAGTAACAGGTTTTTCCAGACAGGTCAAATTTTTTGTCATTATTTGTTGCATTCAACAGTTGTCCTGTGATATGATGAATTCGAGAGCGTACTTGAAAAATGATTTCTGCCAGAAGTGCGTCAGGGAAGAGCCATATTTCCCTACTTGCGTGCCGACAGCCTAAGCCGACCTGTTTCCTCTGGGTGTCCGTGTGCATAAAAATGGCGGGAATGATTTTTTGATCACGCACTAAGGTGTGATTCAATTTTTTATGGATTATCGGAGGGAGATAATGATGGATAACAATAATTTATTTGGCAAGGACAATCAGAATGGAGATCAACAACAGCCACAGCAACAGCAGCCGTATCAGCCACAGTACCAGCAGCCATATCAGCAACAGCCGTACCAGTCACAGTACCAGCAGCCATACCCGTCGGGAAACAACGAGCTAGAGGAGCCAGTGACCTTTGCAGACTGGATGATTTCAATGTTGATCATGTGCATACCCTGTGTAAATATTGTTATGATATTTGTGTGGGCGTTTGGTTCCAATACGAAGAAGAGCAAGGCAAACTATTTCAAGGCAGCGCTAGTGTGGGCACTGATCAGCTTGGTGCTTGTGATCGTGATGGCAGGTGCATTTGGTGCAATGTTTGCATCCTTAGACACAGGCTACTATTATTAATGAAACATGGCTTTGGCCATAGTGCAGGAATGAAAACGGCAGTGCGTTAGAGCACTGTCGTTTTTGGGTTGCTTTGAATGCTGGATTTATTCTGCTGTCCAGCGCCCGCTGGCACCGCAGGGAAGAATAAGCCCGTTTGAGGAGACAGGAAGACCGATCTCTGAGGATTCTACATGTCCGCCAAAGCTGGCTGCAATAATGGTCTCAAGCATGTATGTCAAAACGGCGGGCTGCAGTCCTGTCGTGTAGGAGTTAATCAGGAAGAAGAGCGGTTTTTTGACCAGGAGTTGTGCCGCAAGTCCGATAAACGGATAGACAGAATCCTCGATTTTCCAGATTTCTCCCTTAGGCCCCCTGCCATATGAGGGAGGATCCATGATAATGGCATCATATGTATTGCCACGCCGGATTTCGCGCTCCACAAATTTGACGCAGTCATCTACAAGCCATCGGATTGGGGCGTCAGAAAGGCCGGAGGAGGCTGCATTCTCTTTTGCCCAGCTGACCATTCCCTTAGAGGCGTCAACATGTGTCACATGGGCACCTGCCGCAGCGGCACTCAAGGTGGCTCCGCCCGTGTAGGCAAACAAGTTGAGCACCTTGATGCTTCGATCCGGCTGCCTGTCCAGTGCGTTCTTTATTATAGAAGAAAACCACTCCCAGTTGACAGCCTGTTCTGGAAAAAGCCCTGTATGTTTGAAGCTAAAGGGCTTCAGATGAAATGTGAGGGCGGAATGGCCTAGACCTTCATAATGAATATCCCACTCCTGTGGTAGCCTGTAAAATTCCCACTCGCCGCCACCTTTAGGACTTCTGTGATAGTGTCCGTTAGGTTTTTTCCAGCGGCTATCCTCCCTTGAAGTATTCCAGATCACCTGCGGGTCAGGCCGCACTAGTATATAATTTCCCCAGCGCTCAAGCTTTTCGCCGGAGGAGGTGTCGAGTACTTCATAGTCCGTCCAGTTGTTTGCAGTCCACATAATGTTTTGTTATCCTTTCTGATATTAAATCGCTTCACTTTTAAGTCGCTTCACTCTTAATTCACTTCACTCTTAAGTCGCTTCACTTTTAAGTCGCTTCACTCTTAAGTCACTTCACTCTTAAGCCACTTCATTGTTAAAGCACTTCATTATTAAATCATTTTATTGTTAAAGCACTTTATAAATCAATTATTTTACTATTGAGTCACTTCATAAACATGCAATCTATTAGACAGTATACTAAGAATTATCGGATTTTACAATGGTTTGGTTATCGTATACGAGAAAAAAGAATTGTATCAAAAAAAAAACAATAAAAATAAAAAAAGTGCTTGCAAAAGCGTATATGCTACGATATACTACTAATTGCTGTGACATGATAGCGATGAAACGTGAGGTTGCTGCTTGTGTATACAAAACATATAGCAGGTTTTCCGCGGAGCGAATGTCAAGTTAGGAAACTGGCGACAAGTCACTGTACAAAGGCAGACCGCAAGGTCATCCCAATAAACGATGTGTCAGACTGCGATTGGTTTTTGGTGCTGATTGCAAAGATATATGACACACCCGGAGGAGTGTACAGTCACCGCTTGTCGTACTTATTCATAAAAAGTGCGAAAAGGAGGCGACTTTTTTTATGGCAAGTCAGGTAATGAGAATTACATTAAAAGCTTATGATCATCAGTTGGTTGATGCATCCGCCAAAAAAATAATCGAAACAGTTAAGAAAAATGGATCACAGGTGAGCGGACCGGTGCCCCTTCCTACCAAGAAAGAGGTAGTGACGATTCTCAGGGCAGTTCACAAGTACAAAGATTCCAGGGAGCAGTTCGAGCAGAGAACGCACAAGAGACTGATCGATATCATCACACCGACACCCAAGACCGTTGATGCGCTGCAGAGACTCGAGATGCCGGCTGGTGTTTATATTGATATCAAGATGAAAAACAAGTAAGCCTTCTACTAGTATGAGCGCAGACGACAAGGGCGCTCCGCTGTAGAACAGATGGAGGTAGGAAAATGAAGAAAGCTATATTGGCTACAAAAGTCGGAATGACTCAAATCTTCAATGAAGACGGTTCACTGATTCCTGTTACCGTGCTTCAGGCTGGTCCATGTGTCGTGACACAGATCAAGACGGAAGAAAATGATGGCTACAAGGCCGTTCAGGTTGGTTTTGTGGACAAGAAGGACAAGATCGTAAACAAGGATAAGGGCGGCAGGAAAGAGGTCATTCACAGACATGGTGTGAACAAGGCACTCAAAGGTCACTTTGACAAGGCAGGCGTGTCTTCTAAGAGATTTTTGAGAGAGTTCAAATTTGAGAATGCAGAAGAGTATGCATTGGGAAATGAGATTAAGGCTGACATCTTTGCAGTTGGCGATAAAATCGATGCATCTGCGATTTCTAAAGGAAAAGGCTTCCAGGGTGCAATCAAGAGACACGGACAGCACAGAGGACCGATGGCACACGGTTCCAAGTTCCATCGCCATCAGGGTTCCAACGGTGCGTGCTCCTCACCAAGCCGTGTGTTTAAGGGCAAGGGTATGCCAGGACATATGGGCTGCGTTAAGGTAACTGTTCAGAACCTTGAGATTGTAAGAGTTGATGCTGAGAAGAACCTGCTTTTGGTGAAGGGCTCTGTTCCGGGACCGAAGAAAGCGCTGGTGACACTCAAGGAAACCACCAAAGTAGATGCGTAGGTGAAAGGAGGATCATACAGATGGCAAAAGTATCTGTTTATAATATGGAGGGCAAGGAAGTTGACACGATCGACTTGAGCGATGAGATCTTCGGTGTGGAAGTAAACGAGCATCTCGTACACAAGGCAGTCGTTCAGCAGCTTGCAAACAAACGCCAGGGCACCCAGAAGGCAAAGACGCGTTCTGAAGTGTCAGGCGGTGGCAGAAAGCCCTGGAGACAGAAGGGAACTGGTCATGCAAGACAGGGTTCTACAAGGGCTCCACAGTGGACGGGCGGCGGAGTTGTATTTGCTCCAGTGCCAAGGGATTATTCCTTCAAGATGAACAAGAAGGAGAAGCGGGCGGCGCTTAAGTCCGCGCTCACAAGCAGGGTTCAGGAGAACAAGCTGATTGTGATTGATGAACTCAAGTTCGATGAGATTAAGACCAAGAATTTTAAGGCTGTCATGGATAATCTGAACGTTGCGAAGGCATACGTGGTCTTAAATGACAATGATGAGAAGGTTGTCATGTCAGCGAGAAACCTTCCTAACGTACAGACAGCACTGACAAACACGATCAATGTGTACGATGTTATGAAGGGCGGCACAGTAATCCTGACAAAGGACGCCGTAAAGACGATTGAGGAGGTGTACGCATAATGGCAGATATTAAATATTATGACGTAATCCTTAAACCGGTCATCACAGAGAAGAGTATGGCTGGTATGGGCGAGAAGAAATATACATTCTTAGTGCATACAGAGGCAAATAAGTCCCAGATCAAGGAAGCTGTCGAAAAGATGTTCGAGGGAACAAAGGTTGCAAGGGTCAACACCATGAATCTTGACGGCAAGAAGAAGAGACGCGGTATGGTTTATGGCAGGACGGCCAAGACCAAGAAGGCAATTGTACAGTTGACAGAGGACAGCAAGGATATCGAGATTTTCTCTGGCTTATAGGATTTTGATAAGACGACTGTGACAATTCGGACTATACACAATCAAGTGTGATAATAAAAGAGTAAAGGAGAAAAGATCATGGGAATTAAAAAATATAACCCATATACCCCTTCGAGAAGAAATATGACCAGCTCTGATTTCTCCGAGATCACAAAGACGACTCCTGAAAAGTCTCTTTGCGTATCAAAGAAAAAGCATGCTGGACGCAACAATCAGGGTAAGATTACTGTCAGACATCACGGCGGTGGAAACAGACAGAAATATAGAATCATTGATTTCAAGAGAAATAAGGACGGCATCGCGGCTAAGGTAATCGGTATTGAGTACGATCCAAACAGATCGGCAAACATTGCATTGATCTGTTACGAGGATGGCCAGAAGGCATATATCCTTGCGCCGGATGGATTGACGGATGGCATGAAGGTAATGAACGGACCACAGGCTGAGGTAAGGGTTGGAAATTGCCTGCCGCTTAGCGAGATCCCTGTTGGTACAAACGTACACAATATTGAGTTATATCCTGGCAAGGGCGGACAGCTTGTGCGTTCCGCAGGAAACAGTGCACAGCTTATGGCTAAGGAAGGCAAGTACGCAACGCTGCGTCTTCCTTCGGGTGAGATGAGAATGGTTCCCATCGTCTGCCGCGCATCGATTGGTGTTGTGGGGAACGGTGACCACAATCTTATCAAGATCGGTAAGGCAGGACGTAAGCGCCATATGGGTATCAGGCCTACCGTCAGGGGTTCTGTCATGAACCCGAATGACCATCCACATGGTGGTGGTGAAGGCAAGACCGGTATCGGCAGGCCAGGACCATCCACACCTTGGGGCAAGCCAGCACTTGGTCTGAAGACGAGAAAGAGCAAGAAGGCTTCTAACAAGCTGATCGTGAGAAGAAGAGATGGCAGAGCGATTAAATAAGATTACCGGCTGAGCGGTTGGTTAAGAATTGCTCGGCGATTAAATAAGGATTACCGGCTGAGCGGTTAGCAGTGAATCGCTCAGCGATTAAATAAGGTTAATCGCTCCACCCTCTAATAATAGGATATAGATGATTAAGGAGGAATTACCTAATGGCAAGGTCATTAAAAAAGGGCCCGTTCGCAGACGCAAGCCTTTTAAAGAAGGTTGATGCTATGAATGCGTCAGGAAGCAAAACAGTAATAAAGACATGGTCACGTCGTTCTACAATATTCCCATCTTTTGTAGGCCACACATTTGCAGTTCATGACGGAAGAAAGCATGTGCCTGTATATGTGACAGAGGATATGGTTGGACATAAGCTTGGTGAATTCGTTGCGACCAGAACCTACAGAGGGCATGGCAAGGACGAAAAGAAATCAAAAGTGAGATAAATTGATCCGTTGAAAGGAGGTTCAATCATGGCAGAGAAATATAGCAGAACAAGTTATAAGAGAAAGAGAAATGCAGAAAATAGAGAAACCAGACCATCAGCAAAGCTTTCCTATGCCAGAGTGTCTGTCCAGAAAGCATGTTTTGTGCTGGATGCGATTCGGGGCAAGGATGTGCAGACAGCCCTGGGTATCCTGGCGTACAATCCAAGATATGCGTCAAGCATCATCAAGAAGCTTTTGGAGTCAGCGATTGCTAATGCAGAGAACAACAACGGTATGAACGCTGAGAACCTTTATATTGCTGAGTGCTATGCAAATAAGGGACCTACAATGAAGAGAGTTAGACCAAGAGCACAGGGCAGGGCTTACAGGATCGAGAAGAGAATGAGCCACATTACAATCGTGCTTGACGAGAGATAGGAGGAAGAAAATGGGACAGAAAGTTAATCCTCATGGACTGAGAGTCGGCGTTATTAAGGACTGGGATTCAAAATGGTATGCTGATGCTGACTTTGCTGACTATTTGGTGGAAGATTATAATATCAGGAAGTTTTTAAAGAAAAAGTTATTCAATGCCGGTGTTTCTAAGATTGAGATTGAGAGAGCATCTGACAGGGTAAAGGTTATCGTTTTCACTGCAAAGCCCGGTGTCGTGATCGGTAAGGGTGGTGCAGAGATCGAGATTACAAAGAAAGAGCTTCAGAAGCTGACAGGCAAAAATGTATTAGTAGATATCAAGGAGATCAAGAGACCGGACAGGGATGCACAGCTGGTAGCCGAGAATATCGCGCAGCAGCTTGAGAACCGTGTGTCTTTTAGACGTGCCATGAAGTCCTGCATGGGCAGAACGATGAAGGCAGGCGCTCTGGGTATCAAGGCAGCCGTTTCAGGACGTCTTGGCGGAGCAGATATGGCTCGTACAGAGTTTTACAGTGAGGGTACGATTCCTCTTCAGACACTTAGAGCAGATATTGATTATGGTTTCGCAGAGGCAGATACGACCTACGGCAAGCTTGGCGTAAAGGTCTGGATCTACAAGGGCGAAGTACTTCCTACAAAGGGAAACAAGGAAGGGAGCGATAAATAATGTTAATGCCAAAAAGAGTAAAGCGTCGTAAACAGTTCCGCGGTTCGATGGCAGGCAAGGCGCAGAGAGGTAATACAATTACGTACGGTGAGTATGGTATCATTGCAACAGAACCATGCTGGATCAAGTCCAATCAGATTGAGGCAGCCCGTATCGCCATGACACGTTATATCAAGCGTGGCGGAAAGGTATGGATTAAGATATTCCCGGATAAGCCGGTTACAGCAAAGCCAGCAGAAACCCGTATGGGTTCCGGTAAAGGAACACTCGAGTACTGGGTGGCAGTCGTAAAACCCGGCCGTGTAATGTTTGAGATCAGCGGAGTCGCTGAGGATGTAGCAAAAGAAGCTTTACGTCTTGCAACACACAAGCTTCCCTGCAAGTGCAAGATCGTTTCTAAAGCGGATTTGGAAGGCGGTGCAGTAAATGAAAACTAATAAGTATGTAGAGGATTTAAG